>DASZBM010000010.1:0-319661 GCA_035944135.1 Acidobacteriaceae bacterium | reverse complement strand
GATTTCGCTTTGGATTTCTTCGCAGCTCTTCTGGCTGGCTTCTCTTCGTCGGCGAAGAGCATTTCCGGCGTGACGGCGCCCCCGAGTTCGGGCTGATCTTTGGGGATGTTGTGGGTAATGGGAGCGGACTCTGCGAGCTGCTCGCTGAGCACGGTGGCGAGGCGAACGATTGCAGATGCAGCTTCGGGGAGACGCTTCGGGTCGTTGGGATGGTCTTTGGTGGGTTGGTGGACGAGCGCGCGGCTGGTGGTGCGCGCGGCGATGTCGGCGAGTGTGTGCGAGCCGTGTGTGGGGTTGAGGAGATAGCTTTCGAGCATCACGTCGGTGATGGGGCCCGCGAGCGTGACGTTGTGCGGCTCGAGCGCGCGGAGGACCGCTTTGAGGTCGTGGACTTGTTTCGGGAGAGTGGGGTCGGCGAGAGCTTCGCGCAGGCCGGGCGTGTCGAGTGAGACTTCGATGGCGTGCGTGGATGTGACGGCCAGGCCTAGACGGCAGGCTGGGTCAGGTTGAGAGAGGGTAGAGGGTAGAGGGTAGAGGGTAGAGTTTGTTTCGGTCGTCGTTTCAGAAGTTCCGGGACCGAAGAGTGATAGCGTCTGCGGTGCTTCTGGTTCTGGTTCTGTCTCGATGTCGGGGTTTGCGTTGGGGTCGGCGGGCTCGGCGGCGGATTCCTCGGAAATAGCTTGTGCGGTCGCGGCGAGAGCGAGCGCGAGGTGATTTTCCTTGCGGGCTTCGGCGAGGAGTTGTGCGAGTTCGTTTGCGTCGGCGTTGAGCGTGAAGGTGGCAGGCGTGCTGTCGGCTGCGGGGGCGAGCTCTTTTAGAAGCGTGGTGAACTCAAGCTCGGTGAAGAGTGCGCGCGCGGCTGCGGCGTCGACGGGTTGCGTGCGCATGCCGTGAAGATCGGCCTGGATAGGCACGGCGGTGTGGATGGTGACGAGTTCTTTGGAGAGCAGGATGTTATCGCGATTGTTGGCGAGCGACTCGCGGTAGGTCTTGCGCTTGATGGCGTCGGGCGTGTTGACGGCGGCGTCCATCGCGGCTTCGACAGTGCCGAACTGCTGGATGAGTTCGACGGACCCTTTGTCGCCAATGCCAGGCGCACCGGGGATGTTGTCGATGGAGTCGCCGCGGAGGGCCATGACGTCGATGACTTGCCGGGGTGGGATGCCAAGAGTCTGTTCGACACCTGCGGGATCGAGGACGAGATTGTCCTTGGTGGGGTTGAGGATGGAGACGTTCTCGTTGACGAGCTGCATCATGTCTTTGTCGGACGAGACGACGTAGACGTGATGACCGAGCGCGGAGAGCTGGCATGAGAGCGTGCCGATGACGTCGTCGGCCTCGAAGCCCTCGTAGTAGAGGATGGGAATGCGGAAGGCTTCGAGCGCGCGGCGGATGTAGGGCTGCTGTTGGATCAGGTCGGGCGGTGTTTCGGTGCGATTGGCCTTGTAGCCGGCGTACTCGGTGGCTTCAAACTGCTGGGTTTTGATGTTGAACTTTTTTACGTCCTTGAGCTGATCGGCGAGCTCGTTGCGATGGAGAGGAGCGCCGACGTCGTAGACGGCTGCGAGGTATTCGGGGTTGAAGTCCTTACGCAGCTTGTTGAGCATGTTGACGAAGACGTAGGTTGCCGCGGTGGGAATGCCGGTGCGCGTGGACATGGGGCGCGAGCGCTGCATGGCGTGATAGGCGCGGAAGATGAACGCCATGGTGTCGAGCAGATAGACGGGCGGCTTGCGGCCGGATGTGGCTGCAGTGCTGGGCTGGTTGGTGGATTGGGTCTGCGGCGCGCGAGGCATATGTATTTGATGGTACGGCGGGGAATGCGTTGTTGACGAAACCGCAGGTACAGTGTGTGTGATACTGGGGCGGAATTTGGATGGGGTGAGCGATGGTGCGAGGTGGATGGCTTGCGGTTTTGTGTGCGGCGGCTGCGATGTTGACGTGTGCGGCCCAGGCGCAGAGCTGTAAGTCGCAACCGGGCGACGAAGTAACCGTGGTGCAGACGATCCAGTCGATGTTCAGCGCGGCTACGACCGATGACGTGAAGAAGTTCGATTCACTGGTTGAGCCGGGGTTCTACATGTACGACAACGGACAGCGCTTTGAGGGAGACGCCATTATGAAACTAATCGCGGCGGCCCACGCGAAAGGCGCGAAGTACGTCTGGAACGTCACGGAGCCGGACGTGCATGTGCACTGCGACGATGCGTGGATCGCGTATGTGAACGACGGATCCGTGCAGAAGGATGCGGACGCGCCGGCGATGCCGATGAAGTGGCTGGAGTCCGCGGTGCTGCACCGCGATGGTGGAACGTGGAAGGTTGTTTTCATGCACAGCACGAGGGAAGCGCATTAGAGCCAGGGGCGAACGCGCTGATTGAACAGTTCAAAGATTGCGTGCAGAGACACTACGTAATCAGCATGCAATCGCCGTAGCTGAAGAAGCGATAGCGTGCGGAGATGGCGTGCGCGTAGGCGCGCAGCACGGATTGGCGTCCGCTGTCAGGAGCTCTGCTGAGGGATCCTGCGAAGGCCGAGACGAGCATGAGCAGCGTGGATTCGGGCAAGTGGAAGTTGGTGAGGAGACCGCGGACGAGCTTGAAATCGGCATCGCCATCCGGTGCGGGCGAGAGAAAGAGGCTGGTGCTGCCGGAGTGCGGCGTGAGTGCGAGTGGATTGCTGGTCGAAAGAGCGCCGTGCGTGGACTCGAAGGTGCGGGCGAGATGCTCGAGCGTGCGCGTGGTGGTGGTGCCGACAGAGATGATGCGGCGATTCGCTCGATGCGCTTCGTTGAGTGCCTGTGCGGTTGCGGCAGAGAGTGTGTAGGGTTCAGCGTGAAGGCGAATGTCGCGGGTATCGGCGACGCGCACCGGCTGGAAGGTGCCGAGGCCGACGTGCAGCGTGATGTATGCGAGCTCGACGCCGCGTGCGGTGAGCGCGGACAGGATTTCGGGCGTGAAGTGCAGGCCGGCGGTGGGCGCGGCGGCGGAGCCTGACTGCTGCGAGTAGACGGTCTGATAGCGTTCGCGGTCTTCGGGGGAGTCGGGCTGGTGTTTATCGCGATGGATGTAGGGCGGCAGCGGCATGTGGCCGATGCGCTCGACGGTTGCGATGAAGTCGGGCGTGGGAGCGAAGCGGAGCGTGCGCTCACCGAATTCGCCGGCAGAGAGAACGGTCGCATGCAGCAGCGGAGCGCCACCGGATCCAGGCGCGAAATGCAGGGTTTCGCCGGGTTGAACTTTTTTGGCGGGACGGACGAGGGCGCGCCAGTCGTTGTGACCTTCGGGCGAGAGCAGATGTTCGGTCAGGAGGATTTCGATGAGGCCGGTTGGTTCCGGTGAGTTGTGCTGTGTGTGCAGGCCGGCGCGCGTGGCATAGAGGCGCGCGGGGAGAACGCGCGAGTCGTTCAGCACCAGGAGATCACCGGGCGCGAGGAGCTCCGGGAGCTCAGTGAAGGAATGATCGGCGAAGTCGCCGGTGGTGCGGGAAAGCGTGAGCATGCGGCTTGCACCGCGTGTGCGGGGTGGATGCTGCGCGATAAGTTCTTCGGGCAGATCGTAGTGGAAGTCAGAGACAAGCACGACACTTACTCTATCGTTCGGCGAGGCGAATTTCGCTTTACCGGCAACGGCACCGGTGTTAAAGTCTCGGCCACATCTTGCACGGTCAGGAGTGTTTCGATGGATCGTTTCGCCGGTTCAAGTCCCATTACGACATTTCCAATATTCATCGTTCTGGTAGTGGTCTCGTGCGTGTTATCTGGATGCGGCGGGAGCGGTGGCGGGTCCGGGACTACACCTGTCCAGCAGACACCCACGATAACGACGAATCCGAACGTGACGGCGAAGACGCTTTACTCGGCGGATTCGGCGAACTACACGGTGGATATGTATACAGCGAATCAGAGCGGCGCTGTGAGCACGTCGGCAACGATTCCGATCAGTAGTGCAGATCTGCCAACAGCGATCGCGGGCGATGCTGCCGGCAATCTGTACGTGGGCGTGGACACAAACACCGGCGGCCAGGTGCTGGCGTTCGCGAGCGGAGCCACGACGGTATCAAGGACGATTACGCTGCCAAACCCGGGCAATCCAGACAGCAATCAAGTCGTGTCGATGACGACGGATTCGCTGGGCAACCTGTATGTTGCGGGATCGTCGGTCGCAACCACGAGCGGAGTGACGAGCAGTGTTGCCTCCATTTTTGTGTTCTCGCCAGGCGCAACTGGATCGGCGGCGCCGCTGCGGACGATTTCCGGTTCGGCGACCACGCTGTTGGCGGGATCGGGTGGGACCGGAATCGCGCAGATGTCGATGGACAGCAAGGACAATCTGTACGTCGCAGAAGGCGGCGGCGGTCCCAAGGCGGCGGTGGTCATGTTTCCGGCAGGCGCGAATGGGAATGTGGCGCCCACGGTGATCACGTCTTCGACATACTCGCCTGCCGGCGTGACGTTGGACGCACAGGACAATATCTACATCACGCAGTCGGAAAGCACTGATGGAAAATCGCTGGCCGCCGTTTACGTGTTTCCGAAAGGATCGGCATCGGGTGCGACTCCGACCCGGACGATTACTGGTTCCAGCACGGGCATGTTTATCTATCTCAATAACATTCACGTAGATTCGGCGGGGAACATCTTTGTCGCGGAGGTTGCAGACGGGCATCAGGCCTACCTGGTGTACAGCGCAACAGCGAACGGAAACGTGGCGCCGAGTTCGACGCTTTCGCCTGCTCGCGGATCGACGCTCGACTCGCAGTTCTATCTGAAGTAGCGCGGGTTAATCACACATGCGTACGGCTTCGTCGAGCGCCTGCTGCATGGCTGCGAGCTCGGGCGACACGTGCGCGGGCCAGGTGAAGGTGACGGTGGAGAATGGTTTCGGAATGATGAAGCGGTCCCAGGAGTTGAGCTCCCAGCGGCGGCTCGGAAGCGCATAGTAAGCGCCGATCCATTTGGCTTCGGCAAGTTGGGCGAGCTGCACCGGGCCGGGCTTAGCGATCATGTTGGGACCGCGCGGGCCATCGGCGGTGAAGGCACAGCGATGGCCTTCGGCGTAGGCCTGCGCCATCGCGCGAAGACCGGAGGCGCCGCCGCGTGAGGATGAGCCGCGGACCGGGTGAAAGCCGAGCAGAGCGACCGTGCGCGCGATGAGCTCTCCGTCGAATGAGGGAGAGATGAGGATTGCGATCTGCTTATTGCGGAAGCGGTGTGCGCAGACGAGCAGCGTGCGGTGCCAGAAGGCGAAGATGCTCGGGCCGGGGATCTCGATGCCGACAGGAACACCGGGCGCAGTGATATCGCGATAGCGAAGGGTGGCGCCGAGCGCACGGATGAGCAGCGCAGCGATTGGAGGGAGGATGGCGAGCAGGAGTCGCTGCTTGCGCGTGAATGCGTGCACGAGGATGAGTGTAGTTTAGCGAATCGATTAGAGGTTAGAGTTGCGGTAAGCGAGTAGAATTCGCAGGCATGAGCACCGGCTATACGGGTACCTTCGCTGCACTTCGTAACGTGCTCCGCAAAGTCGAGGGACGTACACAAGTCTCCAGAGACACGGTTACGGAATACACGCTGGTAACGAAGAAGCCGTCGCCGTTTCCTCAGCACAAGGGCCACCCGATGTATTTTGCGCAGGTGCGGCTGGGGAAGGCTTACGCGAGCTTTCATCTGATGCCGTTGTATATGAACGCGGGACTTACGGCGAGCGTTTCCGCGGCACTGCGAAAAAGGATGCAGGGGAAGACCTGCTTCAACTTCAAGAGTGTGCCAGCTCCGGAGCTGCTAGGCGAATTGATGAAACTGACGAAAGCCGGCCTGGAGGTTTATGAGGAGCGGGGCTGGCTGTGAAGATGCTGCCCGAGACGTAAGGTGAGCGCCATCAGCGGCAGCGTAGGAAGCTGCGGTGAGCCGTCGGGAAGGACAGCGGCAGAAGCGATGAAGAGGTTGCGCAGGCCGTGCACGCGGAGGTTGGGATCAACGACGCTGGTATGGGGATCAACGCCCATCAAGGCGCCGCCCATCGCGTGGCGCGCGTCGTCGAGATTAGACAACGGTGCGTTGCACTCGGGTGTGACAAGGGCCGGACTCCAGTCCATGCCGTTGAGGTTGAGATGCGTGCGCAGATGTTGCGTGAAGGCGCGGAGCGCGGCGAGCTCGGCGGGAGCGATGCGCCAGTCGAGGATGGGTTTGAGGTCGGGCGAGATTGTGATGCGCGAGGCGGAGTGCGTGCGCTGCGCGGCATTGAGGCGAAGCTCGACGGAGGCTTGCGGTGAGACGTAGCGGCGATGCTGGGTGCGTGCGGAGAGGGTGAGACGAGCGGCGTCGACGAGTGCGCGCGGGAGTTGCGGCAGTGTTGTGCGAAGAGTTGACGCGAAGTTGCTTTGCTGACGAGCTCGAAGGAGAGTGCGGAGTGCGCCGATGCCGGAGTTGTCGGGCTCGTCGATGGTGAGGTGCGCGAGGATGGGCGTAAGGTCGAGCTGGCGCTGAAGTTCGGGTGATGCGGAAAGCTTGAGGCTGTGCAATGTGCCGTCGTGAATCCATGGGCGAAGCGCGACGAGGAGTTTTGTGCGTGCGGGCTCGCGAAGAGCGGCGGCCGTGACCGTGAGGTGGTCGTGGAAGTTGCGGCCGACCTGATCATGCTGATTGCCCACGCCTGCGGGAGCGACGGAGCAGGAAGCGAGGAGCAAGCGGACGGTCTCGATGGTGCCTGTAGCCAGAATGAACTGCGAGGCTTCGACCCGATGAATGTGCCCTGACGGTGTGCGGACGAGGACGGCTTCGATGCGGTCGCGGGTCGGGGCGAGCAGGAGTTCGGTGACGGTGGCGTGCAGTACGATACGGGCTTTGCTGTGTGCGCGGAGCTTGCGTCCGAGGGTATGCGCGAGATTGCGATGCGAGAACGGAGCAAACTTCGAGAGCGAGGCTTCGATCTGGGGAAGTTGATTGAGCAGCGACGGCGCGGGCTGGCGAGTTTGGTCGAAGAATGCCGCGGCATCGTAGGGAAGCGAATCTACGGCGAGCAGATGTTCGGCTTCTCTGGTGAATTGTGCGAGATCGGCGGAAGAGATGGGCCAGGAGGTGTTGCCGTTCGGGAACGGGAGTAGCTGGCCACCCCAGGTGAGTGATGTGCCGCCGAGAGCGCGTGGCCGTGGCTCGCTACTGCCGGGATGAGGATGACCGGCTTGCTCAACGGGGCTGAAGGTTTCAGGGTCATGACCACCCGATTCAAGGAGAAGGACCTGGTGGCCGAGCGCAAGGAGCTTGTGCGCGAGCGTGAGGCCAGCGATTCCGCCGCCGACGATGCAGACAGGTGCGCGGAGGAGATCGCTTGTGGCGGCGCTGCTGTCGAGCTGAGCGAGGTCGATCTCCATGCGGCTCAGGCGATGCGTGTGGCTAACTGTACCGCAGCCAGCGCAGGATCTCCGGCAGGTTGGGGCGCTTGCCGTACATGAGGATGCCGACGCGGTAGATGCGCGAGGAGATCCAGATGACGACGCCGATCGTGAGTGACATCAGCACGACGGAGAGGATGATCTGCCACGCGGGGACGCTGGTGAGCGCGGTGCGGAAGTTCATTAGCAGGGGCGAGCAGAACGGAATGAGCGAGATGACCTGAGACAAGGTGGAGTCCGGCGCGCGAACCGTGGGGAACAGCATCACCATGCAAAAGGCGAGCGGAAGCACAAGGAACATGTTCAGCTGCTGCAGCTCCTGTTCGGAGTTCGTCATCGCGCCGAGCGCGGCGGCGATGGAGGAGTAGAGCAGGAAGCCGAAGATGAAATAGAGGACGAAGAAGCCGATCTGTGCGCCGCTGAGAACACTGTGAACGCTGGTGGTGCCGGTGAGGTGCGCAACCATGCTGCTGGAAGCCAGCAACGCCGCGGCGATCATCCAGACCGCAACCTGTGTGACGCCAACGGCACCCACGCCGATGATCTTGCCGGCGAGGAGTTCGTCAGGCTTGATGGTGGCGAGCAGAACCTCGAAGACGCGGCTGGTCTTCTCCTCGATGATGCTGCGGGCGGTGTTCATGCCGTACAGCATGATGACCATGTACATGAGGAAGAAGAAGAGATAGGCGATGCCGAAGGCTATCGCGCTGTTCCCGGTGGAGCTGGTGTCGATGTCGACGGGTGCAGTGATCTGGTCGATCTGCGTGTTGGTGAGACCGTGACTCAGAAGACCCTCACGTGTGAGAACCACGCGAACACCACTCTCGATTGCGTCTTCCGTCGAAATATCACCGGCGGAGCGCGCGTGGTATTCGAAGTGCGGACGCTGGCCCGGATCTGCGGGCGGTGTAATCCAGAGGTAGCCGGCCAGCTGCGAGGAATGCGTGTGCAACTGCGTATCGAGCCCGGACCTGGTCGCCTCGGATGGTTCAAGAAGGTCGACGGTCATATCGCTGTTCTTGCCAGTCTCAAGCTGGTGCTTGATGTCCTGACCGAGCGTCCTGTCGGAGGTAACAACGGCGATATGCGAGTTGGTCTTGGTGCGCGTCATGAAAAACGCACTGCCGCCCACGAGCGCGGCCATGAAGCAGGGGATGAGAACGGTGGCGAGGATGAAGCCCTTGGTGCGCACGCGCTCCATGTACTCGCGCTTGGCGATGAGCCAGATGTTATGCATGGACCTTGCCTCCGGCTTCGGCGAACTCAGGTGTTCCCTTCACCGTGGTGATGAAGATCTCTTCGAGCGTGGGCTCCATGACCTCGAAACGGGTGATGTTGGTACCGCGCGCTACGGCTTCGGCGAGCAGCGCCTGGGCGTCATCGGGTGAGCGGAGAGTGATCTCGGCGACGCCGGCGTAGTTGCGGGCCTCGGCAACGAAGCGACTGCGCAGAAAGCTGTCGTCGCCGGTGAAGACGGCCTGCACATGATTGCGCGGGTAGCGCGATTTGACTTCGCGCATAGAACCGGAGAGGACCAGCTTGCCCTGGTAGATGAGCGCGATGGCGTCGCAGAGCTTCTCGACCTGGTCCATGCGGTGCGTGGAGAACAAGACGGCCTTGCCTTGCGCCCGCAACTCAACGAGCGTGCTCATGAGCAGCTCGGCGTTGACAGGGTCGAGGCCGCTGAACGGCTCGTCCATGATGACGAGCTCAGGCTCGTGCAGGAGCGCAGCGATGAACTGAATCTTCTGCTGCATTCCCTTGGAAAGCTCTTCCGTCTTCTTGTCGACGGCTTCGGTGATCTGCAGGCGCTCGCACCAGTCGCCGGCGCGCTTGCGTGACGTGGTCTCGTTGAGGCCGTGAAGCTGGCCGAGGAAGCTGAGTTGGTCGAGCACCTTCATCTTCTTGTAGAGGCCGCGCTCCTCCGGCAGGTAGCCGACGCGATTGAGCAGCGCGCGAGAGAAAGGCCGGTCGAAGAGGCGGACCGTGCCCGAGTCGGGTACGGTCATGCCGATCATCATGCGGATGGAGCTGGTCTTCCCGGATCCGTTGGGGCCAAGCAAACCGAACATGGTGCCGGGCTCGATGGTGAGGGAAAGACTTTCGACGGCGACCTTTGTGTCGTAGACCTTGCGGATGTTGTGGAGTTCGACGATGGGCATCCAAAGCTAAGTGTAGCGCAGGCAGAAAAACGAAGGCGCGCCGCATAGGCGCGCCTTCAAGTGTTCGGATGAGTTGTGGAGCTTAGGGCTGCGCGTTGGGGTCGCTGCCGTCGTTGACCGCGCTGTGCTCGTCGAGCTGCTTCTGCATCTCTTCGCGGCGGCGCTGACGGGCCTCAGCGCGCTTCTCAGCCTTCTCGTTGAGCTCCTTCTCGGCGCCGAGCAGCTCAATGTAGGCCATTTCGCCGGCGTCGCCCTTGCGGGGACCGGTGCGAACGATGCGGCTGTAGCCGCCGTTGCGGTCTGCATAGCGAGGAGCGACGGTGCCGAAGAGGCGATCGACGGAGTCTGGTGTCATCAGGTACGAGAGCGCCTGACGGCGGGCGTGAACGCTGCCGTTCTTGCCGAGGGTGATCATGCGCTCGACCAGCGGGCGGGCGGCCTTGGCTTTGGTTACGGTGGTGTGCACGCGGTCGTTGATGATGATGGAGGTGACGAGGTTGCGAAGCAGGGCGCGGCGATGGCTGGTGTTGCGACCTAGCTTGAATCCGCCTTTACGGTGGCGCATGATGATCTCCTTCGACCCAGCATTGAGCTGTCAGTCGGTCTGCGAAAGGTTTATGGATCCCCACTCATCGCGCGATGATGCTGCGCGATGAATGGGGCACCCAGATGGTGGTGAGCCGGACTAGAATGTTTCGGTCTCGTTGACGGGCTCGAAGTCCTCGTCCTCTTCGTCCTCGTCGTCGAACGCGCCATAGCTGGCGGCGAGCGTTGCGGCGGGGAGTACGGAGGTCGGGCCCGGGACGGGGTTGCCGTTCTCGTCGATCTTCATGCCGAGCGAGAGACCCATCTGAGCAAGGATTTCCTTGATCTCGTTGAGGCTCTTGCGGCCGAAGTTCTTGGTCTTCAGCATCTCGGCCTCGGTCTTCTGGATGAGCTCGCCGATGGTCGCGATGTTGGCGTTCTTCAGGCAGTTGTAGCTGCGCACCGAGAGCTCGAGCTCTTCAACGGAACGGTTCAGGTTCTCGTTGCGGATCGCCGGGCCGTCGTGGTCGGCAAGACCACCCGTCTCCATCTCCTCCTCGAAGTTGATGAAGATGTTCATGTGGTCTTTGAGCAGCTTTGCGGAAAGCCCAAGGGCGTCCGCGGGGAGAACAGTCCCGTTCGTCCAGATCTCGAGTGTGAGCTTGTCGTAGTCGGTGATCTGGCCGAGACGCGCAGCCTCGACGAGGTAATTCACCTTGCGGACGGGCGAGTGAACGCTGTCCACCGGGATGAAGCCGATGCCGAGGTCCGAGTCGAAGTTCTTGTCGGCCGAGACGTAACCGCGACCGCGCTTGAGGCGCATCTCCATGTCGATGCGGCCACCTTCGGAGATGGTGCAGATGTAGACGTCGGGGTCGAGAATCTCGACGTCGGAGTCAGCCTCGATCATGCCGGAGGTAATGACGCCGGCCTGGTCAGCGTGCAGGTAGAGGGCCTTGGGGCCGTCACCGTTGAGCTTGAAGGGAATCTGCTTCAGGTTGAGGATGATGTCGGTCGCATCCTCAACGACGCCGGTGATCGACTGGAACTCGTGCAACACGCCTTCGATCTTGACGGCGGTGACGGCTGCGCCCTCGATGGACGAGAGCAGCGTGCGCCGCAGTGCGTTGCCGATGGTGGTGCCGAATCCGCGCTCAAATGGCTGCGCGGAGAACTTGCCGTAGTTGTTGGTCAGAGTTTCGCTGTCAACGGCGAGACGCTTGGGCTTCTGGAAACCTCTCCAAAGCATGGTGAGTCCTTTCTTCCTGCCCGAGCGAAGCATTCTGCGCGGGTTCAGGGGTGTTACGGGTGGTGCTGCGGAGTGTGAACCCACTCATCGTGCGATGCTGCTGCGTGATGAGTGGGGCACCCAGATACGTGGCTTACTTCGAGTAGAGCTCGACGATGAGCTGCTCGTTGATCGGCAGGTTGATGTCCTCGCGCTTGGGCAGGGCAACGATCTTGCCGGAGAGATTGTCGGGCTGCGCGTCGATCCAATTGACGCGGTTCTGGCCGGAGGCGAAGTCCTTGGACGACTGAAGCACTGCGAGTTCCTTGGAGCCCTGGCGGATCGCAACCTCATCGCCGACTTTGCACTGGAAGCTCGGGATGTTGACCTTGCGGCCGTTGACCTGCACGTGGCCGTGGCGCACGAGCTGGCGAGCCTGGCGGCGCGAAATCGCGAAGCCGAGGCGGTAGCAGACGTTGTCGAGACGGGTCTCGAGCTGCTGCAGGAGCAGTTCGCCGGTGACGCCGGTCTTGTTCGAGGCCTTCTCGTAGTAGGCGCGGAACTGCGTCTCGAGCGTGAAGTAGATGCGCTTGGTCTTCTGCTTCTCACGGAGCTGCAGACCGTAGCCGATGAGCTTCTTCTGCTTCTTCGACTGGCCGTGCTGGCCCGGGGGGAAGTTGCGCTTTTCAACGGGGCACTTGTCGGTAAAACACTTCGCGCCCTTGAGGAACAGCTTCTGACCGTCGCGGCGGCACATGCGGCAGACGGGTCCGGTATAACGTGCCATTTTCTTTCTTCTCCTGGAACTTCAGTTGTCGATCGCTTTACAGGCTGGCTGGCCCTTCGTCACGATCCGTGTTTAGTCCTGCTTGCGGCGAGGCCTTGATACCAGATCCCCGCCGCAGTTCGGACAGATTCTGTGCATCGCCTCTGCACATGATGCGCAGAAGGTGCACTCAAACGAGCAGATGAAGGCCGGACCATCTTGCGCAAGCGAAGCATCGCAGCGCTCGCAGGCCGACTTCATCTGAAGAGCCATTACACTCTGCGGCGCTTCGGCGGACGGCAGCCGTTGTGCGGCATCGGCGTGACGTCGCGGATCGAGCGAACCTCGATACCGGCGGCGGCGAGGGCGCGAATAGCGCTCTCACGGCCGGAGCCGGGGCCGGAGACGCGGACATCGACCGAACGCAGACCGTGGTCGCGAGCGGCGTTGGCTGCGTTGATCGCTGCCTGCTGCGCGGCAAACGGAGTTCCCTTGCGGGAGCCGCGGAAGCCGAGCGAGCCCGAGCTCTTCCAGCTGATGGTGTTGCCCTGCTGGTCGGTGATGGTGACGATCGTATTGTTGAAGCTCGCCTGGACATAGACGAGCCCGAATGGGACGTTCTTCCGCTCGCGCTTCTTGAACTTCTTGTTCTTGCCAACCTTCGCGCCGGTACCCTTGTTCTGTGATTTGGCCATGGGTTACTTCGTCGCTTTCTTCTTACCGGCAATGGTGCCCTTGCGGGGTCCCTTGCGGGTGCGAGCGTTGGTGTGGGTGCGCTGGCCGCGGACGGGAAGCGAGCGGCGGTGGCGCAGGCCACGGTAGGACTGAATCTCGATCAGGCGCTTGATGTTCAGGCCGATCTCCTTGCGGAGGTCGCCCTCGATCTCGCCTTCCTGCTCGATGACGGAACGAATCTTGTTGAGCTGGTCTTCATCCAGCGTGGTCATCTTGGCGTGCGGGTCAACGCCGGCCTTGTCGAGAATCTTCAGGGCGCGGGCCTGGCCGATGCCATAGATGTACGTGAGCGCGATGCGTGCCTGCTTGTTCGGTGGCAGGTCAACGCCGGCAATACGTGCCATGGTGTGCCTTTCGGTTGTGGCTCCTGGAATCTTGTCGGGGAGCAAAGGTTATCGTTGAGCGGCTGACCTAAATCTCTGAGCAAATCCTCAGGATCTCCGCCTCCTCCGGGTTCATCGCACGCCTTGACTTCGGCGAACTCGCCCGGCGGGGCCGCGTGGACGGGTTAGAGATCAGGTTTCAGAGATCGACAAACGTTCTCTGTTCTCTGATTTCTGTTCTCTAGCCCTGGCGCTGCTTATGCTTCGCGTTCTCACAAATCACGCGAACGACACCGCGACGGTGAATCACCTTGCACTTGTCGCAGATCGGCTTTACGGATGCACGGACCTTCATAATTCCTCAGCTTCTAGCTCTAAATGCGGAGCTGTTGCAGTTTTGAATTTTCGCTTCTGACTAGCAGCTAGGAGCTAAGAGCTAGAAGCTTGCGACCTCTACCTATAGCGGTAGACGATACGGCCGCGGTTCAGGTCATACGGGCTCAACTCGATGGCCACGCGATCGCCGGGGAGAATGCGGATGAAGTTCTTGCGCATGCGCCCGGAGATATGCGCGAGAACCTGGTGCTTGTTCTCGAGCTCCACCTTGAACAGCGCGTTGGGCAAGGTCTCGACGACCGTTGCCATTACCTCAATCGCATCTTCCTTCGACAAACGCTCTCCTCGAAAGGGCCCGTTACCGTAGCGGCCCCTCGCCCAAATGACTGGTTTTTGCTGACTTGGTGGTCCCGTCCCATGAACGTTCAAGAGGCCAGGCTCAAGACAGACACACCATTTGTAAGTCTATCGAAAAATGGCCCTGAAGGGAAGCCCGGCCGGGGGATGCGCGCCGGGGGTGACAGCTCGCACCAACCTCGCCGCGAGAAACCGCTGCCAGTAGGGTAAGTCGCTAGACGACACACTGCAAGGGGTCGCACATCGAACGGCCCGATCCAGTCGAAGCGGCAGCCGAGATCAGCGGTGCGCTGATGCCGCCATCGTGTGAGCGCGCACCCGAGGATTTCTTGCTACGCTCGCGCCATGCAGAAGTTTCGCCCGGCGCTTGTGCCGCTGTTTGCCCCGCTGTTGGCTGCAGTTCTTTGCCCCGCAATTGCCCACGCGGTGAAGGTTCACACTGTCGCTCTGGGTGCCGCACGCAAGGTGCCCTACACGCCGCCGGAAGCGACCCCCGACACCAAAGACGATGATGCCACCAGCCTGCATGTGCGGCCGCTTGTCGTCGACGACAAGCAGCGCGAGTGGACAGTCGGGCCGATCCACGAAGTCACCGACAGAACCTTCGTCGTGCAACGCGCTCTGCACCTGAACGACGGCCTCCCTGGCGAAGCGGTGCACTGGACGTGGCAGCCCGGGCCGTGGCTGATGGTCGATCGCGTGACTGGACACGTAACCGCGCTGCACCTGCCGGACTTCGATTCGCAGGTCTCCGACGTCGTATGGTTTCGCGACTACGCCGCCTACTGCGGGATCGCAACGACGGCGAAGGGCGGTCTGGTTGCGGTCGTGGCCGAATTGGGCGCGCGCAAGGCAGTGGTGCAGCAGAAGCTAAGCGCGTGGCCGCAGCCGGACGCGCCCCATCCGGCGTGTGCGGTGTCGAAGTGGCAGCGGACGCCAATGCGCGCGACGATTCAGCAGACCGGCGGCCAGCCGATGACGTTCGATGTTGTGGGCGTCAGTTCGTTGATTGAAGAGGGAGAAGCTTCCGACGAGTAGCTCAGGGCTGGAGGCGACTCGCTAGCGCGCCCCGCGATAGAGCAGGCCGAGCGAGATCCCGAAGAACTCGCGCGTTTCGGTGCCAAAGTGCTCGAACGTCAGATCCGGGGACAGGCGGACGGCGAACTTCTGTCCCTGGTTGAAGTCGATGCTGCCGCCGACCGCGCCCCATGGAGCTACGTGGTTGCAGTAAAGCCCGAGATTGTAGTTCTGGTTGGGCTGTTGTATCGGGCATGCGGCCACCGGGCTGCCGCCCGGGTAATTTTGAACTGCGTGGTCGAAAATGCCGTAGTCGCCCCCGACGAAGCCGTGATAATTGATGGCAACATAGCGGTTGCGCGGCCCACGATATTGCACGCCACCGGCGAAGATGTGGTTCATGACCAGCACTCGATTAAGGCCGTAGGCCGAGCCGACTGGAAGCACAGGCGTGGTGCCCGCACCAAAGCGGTAATCCGCGGCAACGCCGAACTTGTGCGTCAGCCAGTACGTAAACTGCCCTTCGCCGCCGCCCATGTTGAAGCGCTTGGGCAGGTTCTGGCCGGCCTGTCCGTTTGCGAAAGCAAGGCCGCCATAGAGATCCCAGTGGTTCTGATAGCTCGGTCCCTTGCCCGGGGCGAGTTCAGCGGCCGCCTGGTTGCTCTTCATCGGAACGGTGCCGGGAGCAGCCTGTCCGGCCGACTGGCTGCCGCTGGAGCTAGTCGACTGGCTGGAGCTTGAACTGGAGGGCTGCTGCATCGGAGCAGTGCCCGGAGCCGGGTTGCTCTGCTGGGCAGGGTCGGAACTCTGAGCGGAAGCAAGTGTGCCGGCGAGAAGCGCCATGAGAGCGAAGCTGGCAAAGCGTCCGGCGATCCGCCGGGGAAAAGAAACAGACGTCAGATTCGTGAAAAGCATCTTCCTCGCTTGGGGCGCTTGTGCGCGCGTGGTTACCCTAAGTGCGCGCCGGAAACGGTGCGTCGTTCTCAAGGATATACCGGCAAAGCGGAAGCCTGTCTCCGGCGATGCTTTGCGCCTTCAGACTCTTCGGAACGTGCGACAATAGAACGTGTGTCCTCCGCAAGGTGAGGGCGCCAGCAGGGAGCATCCATGGGCGATCTATTCCAACCATCACACCTCATCATCATCGCGGTCGTCGCGGTCCTCCTGTTCGGCGGCAAGAAGCTGCCTGAGCTCGGCAAGGGGTTGGGCGAAGGTCTTCGCGGCTTCAAGGACGGCATGAAAGGCATTACCGACGAGCCGAACTCGAACACCAAGCCGGGCGAGACTGCACACACGGTGACCCCGAAGGCAGATGAGGCGCCGAAGCCACCCACTTCGGTCTAGACGATCAGATTTCATGATGCGAGAATTTCTCGCATCAATAAGGACGACGGTCTGCGACGCAGCCGTCGTCTTCGTATTTAGGAGGGTCGCCGCCAATGAAGCTGAAATCGCCCTATCTGGTGAAACCGCACACTAAGGTCCGGCTCTCCCAGTTGCCAACGGATGATATGGGCGGCTTCTCTGACAAAGCTGCGATGGATACCGCGACCCTCGCGCACACCAGGAAACTCGACGAGTTGCAGGAGCTCTTCTACGCCTCGCAATCGAAGGGGCTGCTCATTGTGCTGCAGGGCATGGACACGGCGGGCAAGGATGGTGCGATTCGGCACATCTTCGCCGGCGTCAACCCACAGGGCTGCAACGTTGCCTCCTTCAAAGTTCCTACTCAGCTGGAGCAGCGGCACGACTTCCTTTGGCGCTGTCATGCGGAGGTTCCGCCGAAGGGCATGATCGTCATCTTCAACCGGTCGCACTATGAGGATGTGCTGTCGCCGTTCGTGCATGGGCACATGAGCGCGAAGGAGGCGGCGCGCCATCTGGACGAGATCAACGACTGGGAGCGCATGCTCTCGGACAACGACGTCGTGATCCTGAAATTCTTCCTGCACATCTCTCGCGACGAGCAGACCCGCCGCCTGCAGGAGCGCATCGACGAGAAGAAGAAGCACTGGAAGTTCTCACCCGCGGACTTTGAAGAGCGCCCCTTCTGGCCGGACTACATGCGCGCGTACGAAGACATCCTTCGCAACACCAGCAAGAAGCACGCGCCATGGTTCGTCGTCCCCTCGGACCACAAAGCCTACCGCAACGTCGTCATCTCGAGCGTCCTCGTTGAAGCGATGGAACGCATGAAGCTGAAGTATCCGGAGCCAACCTTCGACCCGACCGGCATCAGGCTAGAAGAGGAGACCGCCGCAGAAGCTGCGAAAGAGGTCGAGAAGAAGGTGAACCCCGGCGTGGTCAGCGCGAATGAGATTCCGTCAGGACGGAAGTAGCGGCTAAATCGTAATCATCACCACAGCCGCCGCAGCAATCGCCATCCCGGTAAGTTGTCGACGCGTCGGCCGCTCATGCAGATGCCACGCGGCGAGCAGGATCGTCCCCGCGGGATACAACGACGCGAGCACCGCTGCAATATCGAGCCTCCCGCTGCGCGTTGCTGCGATGAACAGCAGGTTGCCGCCGGTGTCGAGTAGCGCCACGCCGAGCGCCCACACCACCACCATGCGACTCAGCTTCGCGGGTGCTTCGCGAACCGCAGCGCGATTTGAGCGAACACTCACAAGAACCAGCAGCAGCGCACACGTGACGAGGCTCGCCGATCGCGCGACCGCCATCGGCTCCAGCACGCCGAGCGGGTTCGCCAGCCGCAGCGCCACGAAGTAAATCCCGAACCCAATTCCGCCGATCAGCGCCAGCACCAGCGTCGTGCGCGAACTCTCACTGGGCGCCGAGCCATCCACCGCGTGGTCAGACTCCGGTGAAGGTCCCGCCGCAATCAGCCAGATCGCAGCCAGGGCCAGGACAAATCCGACAATCCGCAGCGGCGCCGGCACACCTTCCAGCACACTCGAGACGGCCGCCGGAATCGCCGCCGCCAGCAAACCGCTGAGCGCCGCCGATCCGCCCATCGCCCCGCGCGCCAGCGCAATGTAGAACGCCGTGAGCGAGATCCCCGCAGTCACGCCCGCGGCAATGCCCCACGCCAGCGGGGCTCCATGCGGAAACGGCGCGCGCTGCACGCCAAGGACGATCAGGAGTACAGCGAGGCTCGACGCATGCGCAATCAGCACCACACGCAGCGCCCCGGCGGTCGAGCCGCCCGCGGCCTTCACGCCCATGCCGCCGGAGAAATCACCGCCGCCCCATGAGGCGGCGGCGGCGAGTGCAAGCAGGATGTTGGCCGACAGCGCCGGCGCCATCGCGACCACAGCGGTCACGGCTGCGTGGCGGGTGGGCTGGCCGGCGTCACCGGCTGGTTATCAGAGTGCGGGGTCTGGTCTGTTCCCGCGACCGGCTGCGCCTGGTGCACGTTGCGCGGCCTTGGATAATAGCCATCCGGCGAAATCACCGTGAGGTTCGGCCGCATCACGCGAACCTCGACATGGCGGAATCGGCCATCCAGCGGGTTCTCATGCGTGTAGTAACCCACCGTGTACAGCGTGCGCACAGTCTTCGTGATGTCCGCAAAGCTGTTCTCGATGCCGCGCGGCCGCCACTCCGGATCGCATTGGCCACCCGTAACTGTAGCGATGCGTGGAAGCGCATCATCACGCATCGTCATCGGCAGATGGATGCGATCCAGGAAGCCCATCCCGGGCAGCGCGGAGTTGCCGACGATCGTGGCGTACACCGAGATATTGTTCGTCTGGAGATACCGGATCAGCTCCTTCTCCTTCACCGTCGAGCCGTACTCTTTGCCATCGGAGATCACGTACAGCACCCGCCGCCGCTTAATGTCTACTTTCGCGAGCGACTGCGCCGCTGTGAACATGGCGTCGAACAGCGGATGAAACTCCTTCTCCGGCGTCTGGTAGATGCTGCTCTGGTTGCGGATGGGCTGCGTGTTCGGATCAACGGGCTGATTGTTCTTAATCGTCGTCTGCGACAACGGCCCGTCAATGAAGCCGGCCGACTGACGTCCCGCGCTCTTGGAGCGCTCCAGCGCCACGCCCAGCCGGTTGCTCTGCGCGGCCGTGAAGGTCGTCTGCTCCTTCACGCCGTTGTTGTAGGTATAGACAGCCACCTCGTCATACGGCGCAAACGCCCCTTGCAGCGCGCTCAGCGAGGCATTGATCTTGTCCATCGTGTCCTGCGACACGCTCTGGTCGATGACGAATGCCACCGACAGCGGGAATGGGTCGGGACTCCAGTACTGGATGTGCTGACGAACATTGTTCTCATACACGCGCACGTCACGCCAGCTCAGGTCCGGGACGAACTGGTTCTTCGAATCTTTCACTGTGAACGGAATCTGCACGAAATCGACGTGAACCACACCAAGCGTGTACGCCGCCTGCGCTGCCTGGCCGGCCGCGGGAATCATTGGCGCCTGCTCCTGCTGGCCCGGCGAAGGCGCCGCAGTGGACGGCAGCTTGTTCGTCGGCGTGATTCCACCGTTATCGGCTGCGTCCGGGTTGGTCTGCGCGGCAGGCGGCTCCGGAGCCATCGGCGCCGGCGGCGTAATCGTGTTCAGTTGCGGCAGCGTCTGCGGCGCGGGCGCATTTGGAATCCCCGGCGTCGGCGCATTCGGCATATTCTGCTGAGCTGTCTGGCTGGTGTTCTGCTGCGACGTCTGCTGCCCGCCGCCCGCGGGGGCTGCCCCAGCCAGCGCCACCGCCAGCACAACCGCCCCGATACTCTGTCGTCCAAACACCATCCTGTCGCTCTTCCCTTCTCCGAACACCCTTCAACACACGTCACCCGGCGGCAAACCGGCTTTCAATGCGGGCGAGTGCTGCCTATTGAGACTATCAGCCGGGCCGTTTGGCTGCAGCCGTCTCCTGTTTGTCAGACGCGCCGGTAACCCCGTCTGTTGCGCCCGGTTAGCAAGACTACCCGACGGCGGCAAGAGCCATGTCGCCGAACGCCAAAGATAGGCGTCTAATAAGGTGTATGCCCCCCGTGTCCCTGCGCCGCTTTGCAGTCCTGATTGTCGTGCTTCTCGTGTGGCCGGCCGTGCGCCTCTGTGCCCAGGACGCCCCCAGCCCCGATGCGCCGCCGCCGCCCAGCCACGCCCCCGCTGCCGCTTCCGAGCCCATAGACACCGCTGAGACCCTGAAGGTCAACGTCAACCTGGTCAACGTTTACTTTTCCGTGCGCGACAAGAACGGCTTCGTGACCAGCCTGCGCAAGGGCGATTGCCAGGTGGCCGAGAACCATGACCCGCAGGTCATCAAGCGCATGACGCAGGAGAAGAACCTTCCCCTGACCATCGGCATCCTGCTCGACACCAGCGGCAGCCAGACCAACGTCCTCCCGCTTGAACAGGACTCCGGCTCTCGCTTCCTCCGCGAGGTCCTCACGCCCAAGGACGAGGCCTTCCTCATCTCCTTTGACGTCAACGTCGACCTGCTCTCCGACTTCACCAACTCGCCTCGCGAGCTCGCCCGCGCCATCAACAAGGCCAGCATCAACACTGCCAGCTCCTCGGCTGGCGTGCCCGGCATCGGCGGCGGCCCATTCCCAACCAGCAATCCTCGCGGAACCCTGCTCTATGACGCCGTGTACCTTGCCGCGCATGACAAGCTGCAATCCCAGACCGGCCGCAAGGTCGTCATCATCCTCACCGACGGTCAGGACGAAGGCTCGCAGCTGAAGATCAAGGACGCCATCGAAGCCGCGCAGAAGGCCAACGTCATCGTCTACCCGATCCTCATCGCCGACCGCCAGCAGTACCTCATGGCCGGCGAGATGTATATGGGCTCCAGCGCGATGGGCGCGCTCGCTGAAGCGACCGGCGGCCGCGTTATCAACGTCGGCAACAACGGACGCAAGCTCGAGGACGCCTTCGACCAGATCCAAGACGAGCTCCGCACGCAATACCTGCTGAGCTACACGCCGACAAACAAGAACGCGGACGGCACCTACCGCAAGATCGAGCTCGACTGCGGCAAGGGCTTCAAAGTCCAGGCCCGCAAAGGCTACTACGCTGTCCCGAACGACAGCGACAACGCCGGCAACATCGAGTAGCTACGCCTCGATCGCGCCCGAATACACGGCCATTCCCGCGACAGCATCGACGCCCATTGCGTCGAGCTCGTCAATCTCTTTACGCTCCTTGATGCCGCCCGCGACGATCAATTGCTTCGCCGTCGTCGAGCGCAGCGTCGCTGCAACGTGCATCGGGAATCCCTGCATCGTGCCCTCCGTGTCCACGTGCGTGTAGAGGAAAGCGCCGCAATAATCCTCGAGCCACGTAATCGCCTCCTCCGGCGTCAGGTCCACGGAATCTTTCCACCCGCGCACTGCTACACGGCCATCCTTTGTGTCGACAGAGAAGCACAGCGCATCCTCGCCAAGTTGCTTCTTCAGGTCCGCTGCAAACTCCAGCCGGATCAGCCGGTGCTTGCGCGGCGTAATCAGCGCAAACTCCTCGGCGCCATCCGCGAACTCCAGCGCATTCGCGTCGCGGGCGGGTTCCTCACCAAACAGTGACGACCCATAGATGACCCGCTTCGCTCCCGCATCCAGCAACCGCTTGCCGTCCGCAGCCGTGCGAATACCCCCGCCGACCTGGCACGGAATGCGCTTGCAGATCATCGTGATCAAGTCGCGGTTATCGCCCTGCCTCATGGCCGCGTCAAGATCGATGAGCTGCACCAGCGGATACTTCGAGAACCGCTCAATCCAGTAATCAAAATCGTCGAAGCTGAGCTTGAGCTTTTCGCCTTGGACAAGCTGGACGATCTTGCCGCCCATAAGATCAATTGAAGGAATCAGCATGAGGCTATTCTCTCAGGCTGCGACCTCCTCCAGCGCGTCCATGCAGGCGTCCATCTCGGCGTGAAGATTCATTACCGGCATGCTGTGCAGCACCTTGAGCAGCTCGCGACGCGCTCCAGCGCCGACCTTGCCGCTACGCCGAATCTCAGCGAGTAGCGCGCAAAGATCGTCCTCGCAGCACGCCAACGTGCGCACAGTCTCCAGCAGCGCGTGCACCTGGTAGTACGCTGCCGGAAGGCCGGGCTGTACCGTGTCATTTCCTTCGCTACAGGGCTTCTTTCGTGTTGCCATACGGTCCGCTCCACATGATTGGATGCCGCGACAGCTGTGCAAAATCTAGCAGGGTAACCGCATCGGCACTCCTGCTCGCGCAACCTCTGCCTTCAGCGCGCGCGAGTCGGTGATTCCGAAGTGGAAGATACTCGCCGCCAGCGCCGCGTCTGCCTTGCCAGCCTTGAACACTTCCGCAAAGTGCTGCGCATTCCCCGCACCGCCAGACGCGATCACCGGAATCTGCACCGCCTGCGACACCCGCCGCGTCAGCTCGCAATCAAAGCCGTCGCGGGTTCCATCGCAATCCATTGACGTCAATAGAATCTCGCCCGCACCGCGCTGTTCCGCCTCGCGGGCCCACTCTACCACCCGCCGTCCCGTCGGTTTGCGCCCACCCGAGACATAAACTTCGGCCTCACCAACCGGGTCCACCGTGCCCTTCGCTCGCCGTGCATCGATCGCGACAATCACCGCCTGCGCGCCAAAACTCGACCCAATCTCTCCAATCAGCTCCGGCCTTGCAATCGCCGCCGAGTTGATGCTCACCTTGTCCGCGCCCGCATCAAACACCGCCGCAGCCTCTTCCGCCGACCGGATCCCTCCGCCCACCGTGAACGGCACAAACAGATTCGCTGCCGTGCGCTTCACTGTGTCGAGCAGCGTGCCGCGCCCCTCATGCGTCGCCGTAATATCGAGCAGCACAATCTCATCCGCGCCCGCGGCCGCATGCCGATGCGCCAGCTCCGCCGGATCGCCCGCATCAACGATGTCTACAAACTGAATGCCCTTCACGACGCGTCCCGCGCGCACATCCAAACAAGCGATGATTCGTTTCGTCAGCACCTACAGCTCCAGAAAATTCTTCAACACGCGCAATCCCGTCTCAGCCGACTTCTCGGGATGAAACTGCACGCCCATCACATTCCCGCGTTCCACCGCCGCCGTAAACGGCCCACCATAGCTCGTCGTCGCCGCCGTGTCCGCCGACACCGGCGCGCGCCATGAGTGCGTGTAGTAAACAAAACTCCCCGGCGCAATCCCCGCGAGCAGCCGCGAATCCGGCCGAATCTCCTCCAGCGAATTCCACCCCACATGCGGCGACTTCAATTCCGACCCTTCAAACTCCGCCGGAAACCGCTCGCACTTCGAAGTGAATTGGCAAAGACCTTCCGTCGCCTCCGCCTCCGTCGACCCCTCATACAGCCACTGCAGGCCGACGCAAATTCCGAGGAACGGCACGCCATTCATGATGGCAATGCGCGTAGCCTGCGTGAGGTGCAGATCATGAAGCAACTGCGTCGCCTGAAAGTGCCCCACCCCAGGCAGCACGACCTTTTCCGCGCGCATTACATCTTCCGGCGACTGCGTGACAACTATGTCGCTCGCGCCCAGATACCGCAGCGCCTTCACGACGCTCGTAAGATTCCCCGCTTTGTAATCAATCACCGCAATCATCGGCGCGCTCGCTTCGCTTCCACTCGCGGCCAGTACTGAAACTCATCCTCATACAACTCGCCGGACAGATCACTTACACGCATCGTCAGCCTTGCCTGCGCATCTGCAATCGCCTTGTTGTAGATCGCCGGCCCAATCTCCTCGACGAAAAAGTTCAGCAGAAGACCCGCCGGCAGCTCTCCAATCGGCTCCGGCATATTGCGCTCAAAGTACTGCTGAATCGACGCAATCGCATCCGCCCGCGCCGCTTTCGAGAGCTCGATGCTCATAGCAGACCCTTCGTGCTCGGCAGCAGATCACGCATGCGCTCATCGCGCGAGCACGCGCCACGCATCGCCCGCGCAAACGCTTTGAAGATCGCCTCAATCTTGTGATGATTCGAGCGCCCGTACATCGTCTTCACATGCACGTTCGCCTTCGATCCGCGCGCGAAGCCATCGAAGAAGTCCGTGACCAGCTCACTCTGCAGATCGCCAACCACCGGCACATTGACTTGGGTCTCGACAACGCACGCCACACGCCCCGACAGATCAACCGCGCACACCGCAAGCGTCTCATCCATCGCCATCACAAAATATCCGGCGCGGAGAATGCCGCGCTTGTCGCCGAGTGCCTCCGCAAACGCCTCGCCCAGCGCGATGCCCACATCCTCCACGGTGTGGTGCTGATCCACATCAAGATCGCCGGCACATTTCAGCTCCAGATCAAACCCGCCGTGACGCGCAAAGCTTTCCAGCATGTGGTCGAAAAAACGGATGCCCGTCGACACGTTGTACTGTCCCGTGCCGTCGACGTTCAAGCGAAGCGAAATCTTCGTCTCCAGCGTGTTGCGTTCGATCGTCGCCACACGCGCCGCGCCGGCGGGCTGCGGCGAAACGCCTATCTCCTGGACGATGTCACTCATTCTCTTCCTTCTTCAGTTTTCTGAATTCAACGCCCGCGTAAACAAGCGTGACCAACATCAACCCAATCCACACCCACACGAAATGCGGAAAGCGGCGCGCGAACACCGTGCACGGAGCCGCCATGCAGGCAACCGACGCGGCGAGAACAACAACGTTTTTGCGTCTCTGCTCCAATGACATAATCTCTACCTCCCGCGAACGCGCCGCGCTGCCAGCGTCCGGTTTGCAATGTAGATGAAAAGAGCGGCGAACAGCATGCACCACACAACGACAAACGGCGCAAGATAGCGCGTGTGTTGCAACTCGCTGACACCGAGAAATCCGACAATCCCGAGCAGCGGAATCAACGGTGCAATCACGAGAGCTTTGCTGCGTCGCGGCATCATTCGAACTCCCGCTCCTCGCTGGATGTCGTCGCCGGACGCCGCGACTCCTCAGGCGTCCACTGCATCTCTTTCAGCACATCGCGCAGCGCCTCGATGCCTCGCGTCACATGCTCTTCCACGCCCACCGTGATGCGAACATAGCCTTCGCATCCTGGGTCAGCCGAGCGATCGCGCAGCAGCACACCCCGTTCGCGCATCCGCGCGCAAAGCTCCTTATGGCGCGGGCCGATGTCCATCAGCACGAAGTTCGCCGCCGAAGGCCACGTACGCACTCCGAGTTCACGCAGCGTAGCGAAGACGCGCTCCCGTCCCTGATGCACCTGTGTGATGTACCAGTTGAGATAGTCCGCGTCAGCCAGCGCTTCCGGCAACACCGCCAGCGCGACGCCGTTGACGTTGTATGGCGAACTAACCTTGCGCAGAAAACCAATCAGGCGTTCGTTGGCAAACAGCGCGCCGACACGCAAGCTGGCAAGTCCATAGGCCTTTGAAAACGTGCGCGCCACAACCAGATTGGGCAAGTGCGCGATGTCCGGCAGCACGGTGTCACCAAAGAAGTGAAAGTACGCTTCGTCCACCATCACCACAGCCTGCGGTGCCGCAGCCGCAATCGCGAGCAGGTGTTCGCGGCTGACCGTCGCTCCCGTCGGATTGTTCGGCGAAGCAACAATAATGAGTTTTGTGCGCGGTGTAATCGCAGCCAGGAATCGCTGGAACGGAAATTCGAGCGAGTCGTCCGTCTGCACCTTCTTCAGGCCAGAGGTCATCATGCCAACCGAAACGTCGTACATGAAGAACGTCGGCGTGCAGATCAGCGCCTCATCTCCCTCATCGAGAAACGCGCACGCCATCAGGTGGATCGCTTCATCGACACCATTCGTAAGAATGACCTGATTCGATGCAACGCCAAGATGCTGCGCGACGATGCGCTCAACAGGTTCGCGCTCCGGATAGACCGTGAGTCCTTCTGCAGTTAGCTGCTGCAGCTTCGCGAACACACGCGGGCTCGGCGCAAATGTGTTCTCGTTGAAGTCCAGTCGCAGTGCGCTACGGCCGGCGAGCGGCGGATGATACTCCGGCATCGCGAGCACGCGGGCACGCGGCTGTGGCACGGTCGCTGTTGCATTCTCGGGTTCGCTGACGAGCGTCGTTGTCTTATTCACTCTTCACTACTCACTATTCGTTGACATCAACGCATTCTCACACGCACGCTCTCAGCGTGGGCCTTCAGGCCTTCGGCTTCGGCGAGCGCAATGGTGTGCGGCCCTATTTCGCGCAGAGCTTCGCGCGTGTACTGCTGCACAGTAATCACCTTCACGAAATCGAGCACGCTCAGGCCACCGCGAATGCGCCCGTTGCGTCCTGTCGGCAGCACGTGATTTGGGCCGGAGACGTAGTCTCCCATTGACTGCGGTGTGTGATGGCCCACGAACACGGAGCCCGCGTTCTTCACCCAGCGCAGGTCCGCGCCCGTGTCGATCGTCAGGTGCTCGGGCGCGAGGCGGTTTGTCAGCGCATGCGCCTCTTCTGGATTCGCCGTAATGAATGCCACGGCATTGGCGCCCAAAGACTGATGCGCGATCGGATTGTCCTCGGCAAGCCGCTTGGCCTCCAGCACCACCTCTTCTGCGAATTCCGGCCTGGAGGTAATGAAGATGGCGAGCGCTTCCGGATCGTGCTCAGCCTGCGCGACCAGATCAGCAGCGATGCCATTGGCATCTCCGGCCTCACTCGTGACGACGATCTCCGTCGGACCCGCAGGCATGTCGATTCCCGTCTCTGCCGAAACGATCGCCTTCGCTGCAGTCACGTATAGATTGCCCGGGCCGACGATCTTGTCGACCGGAGCGATCGTGTCCGTGCCGTACGCGAGGGCCGCGATCGCCTGTGCTCCGCCGACACGGTAAAACTCGGTGATGCCACAGAGGTAGGCAGCGGCGAGCGTCTCCTGCGCAGGCTTCGGTGAACAGACGACGATGCGCTCGACGCCTGCGACCTGCGCGGGCGTAACCGTCATCAGCAGCGTGGAAGGCAAAGGATAGCGTCCGCCGGGTACGTAGCAACCTACGGAACCGAGTGGGCGAACAATCTGCCCGACCTCCATGCCTTCCGTCGGACGAAAGCTCCACGCGTGCGGAAGTTGGCGTTCGGCGAAGGTGCGAATATTCGCCTGCGCGAGACGCAGCGCAGCGCGCAGCTCTTCTGAAGTGGCTTCCCACGCGCGCTGCATCTCCTGCTTGGAGACCAGCAGAGGCTGACCTTCGGGCAGGCTATCGAAGCGTGTGGCATATTCGCGCAGCGCAGCATCGCCGCGCTCACGCACGGCAGCGAGAATCTCGCGCACGGTCGCGTCCACCTTCGCGGTGTTGGTCGCGCCGCGCGCTTCGAGCTGGCGAATGGCAGCCTCCGTGGCCTTCGCGTTCTCGCCGAATGTCTTCAGAATCTTCAATGGGCTTCCTTGTTGCTGATTAGCGGCGCGGGCGCATGGTGGAGGGTGGCGGCTGGTAGCCCGAGGGCGGAGTAGGAACGCCGCGGCCAGGCTTGCGCATCTGTTGCTGCATCACGCGGCGCTCCAGCCGCGAGCCGGTTGCGACAGCGCGTTTGGCCGCCTCTTCAGATGCGGGATAGACGCGCTTTGGGTTCTTGGGATCGAGAACGACAGGTACGCGCATGCCGGGGCTCATGTTCTGGCCGGGTTGCGTGCGGGTCTTGATGACCACCTCGCGCGTCTCGGTGCTGCCGGGCTCCTGCACACGCAGCGTCACTTTCTCGACATCGGCTTGAGGGCGACCAAAGAACTTGACGGGTTCGGAAGAGAGGAAGGTGGCATAAACAACAACACCTTCGCGGTCCATCTTCTTCATACGCCGGCGCTCCAGCAGAAACGCCGTGATACGCCAGCTGATGAACCCCAGGCCGAGCACGAGGATGATGATGCTAGAGAGCTTCATGGTGCCGACTCCTGTTACAGAACTACTTTGCTGAGCGGGTACTCTACGATGCCGGTCGCGCCCGCGGCCTTGAGACGCGGAATGACGTCGCGAACCACGGACTGCTCGAGGATCGTGTTCACGGCAACCCAGTTCTCGTCGCGCAGATGCGAGACAGTCGGCGAGTTAAGCGCCGGCAGCACGTTGAGCACCTCGTCGAGATTCTTCTTCTCAACGTTGAGCATGAGACCAACCTGATTCTGCGCGGCCATCGCACCATTCAGCATCAGCGCGAGGGTCTCAATCTTAGAACGCTTCCACGAATCGGCCCAGGCTTTCTTGTTGGCGATGAGCTGGGTCTCAGACTCCATGAGGGTTTCGATGATGCGCAGGCGATTCGCGCGGAGGGAGCTGCCGGTCTCCGTCACCTCAACGATGGCGTCCGCGAGCGTGGGCGGCTTGACCTCGGTAGCACCCCAGGAGAACTCGACGTTCACGGGAATATTCTTCGCCGCGAAATAGCGTTTGGTGAATTCGACCAGCTCGGTGGCGATGGTCTTGCCGGCGAGGTCTTCGGGCTTGTTGTAGGGTGAGTCCTCGGGGACCGCGAGCACCCAGCGGACAGCGGTGCGGCTGGCTTTCGAATACGTGAGTGACGACACGCGCTCGACATCGGACTGGTTCTCGAGGACCCAGTCGTTGCCGGTGAGGCCGGCATCCAGGGCGCCGTGCTCGACGTAGCGGGCCATCTCCTGCGCGCGGACGAGCATGCACTCGATCTCGGCGTCGTCGATGGACGGGAAGTAGCTGCGGCCAGAGGCGTAGATGTTCCAGCCGGCGCGGCCGAAGAGGGCGATGGTGGCGTCCTGAAGGCTGCCCTTGGGGATGCCGAGCTTGAGCTTGTTGGAGGCCATTACTTCTCCTCCACGCTGATGGGTTTGGTGAAGCAGCTTACGGTACCTTCGTGGCAGACGAGGCCGTCGCCCTCGACCTCGACGCGGAAGAGCAGAGCGTCGTTGTCGCAGTCGGTGGAGGCGGAGACGACGCGCAGGCGGTTGCCGCTGGTCTCGCCTTTCATCCAGAGCTTGCTGCGCGTGCGCGACCAGAAGGTGACGAAGCCGCTCTCGAGAGTTTTTTGATAGGAGAGCTCGTTCAAGAAGCCGAGCATGAGAACCTCGCCGGTCTTTGCGTCCTGCACGATGCCGGCGATGAGGCCGCCGGCCTTGGCGAAGTCGAGTGTGGGTTGGGCTGCGGTGCTGGTCATATTGTCCTTAAGTGATTGTGAGGGAGTTGGCGCCCGCGCAGCAAAAAGCCCGCTCGCGAGGCGCGGTGGCGGGCTGGGTTCCGAATCCTGTGAAGGGCTTAGATCGCCTCACAGACAGCCGCCGTCGCGCGATGCGCGTGGTGGTGGTGTCCGTGATGATGGCGGCGAAGGCTCATCGACTTCTTAAGCTAAGGGCGATGGGGGCAGATGTCAATTCGGGGTATCCCCCTCCCCCGTCTTTTTGTGCAAAGTATTCATATCATTGCGCTTAGGTTTTGACTTCATGTGCAAAGTCTTGATTCTAAAGCGGATGTCTGCAAAGTCTCTGGAATGTGGAACTTGGCCCTGACATAGGGGATCCGGCTTTTTATCAGGGTGCGCGTGAACTTTCGTTTTTGTTTTCAATCGTTTGCGTAAAAGATCGGTGCGGGTTGCCGCGGCCGGTAGTGATGGGATGGGAAAGTGCACTCAGGGCTTTGGCAGGGGCAACAATGGGTTCACGGCAAGGGTAGGGAAGACGGCATCTCTCAAGGAAGGGCTTATGGCCCTCAGGAGATTTGAGGATGACGGATTATCGGGTGCAGGCAGGCGAGTCACAGGAAGATCAGGTTACGTCGGCGATTGAGAAGTACACCTCGAAGGCGCCGTCGAGCGCGTTCCTGGCGCTGGCGATTGCAGCGATTGGGGCCTCGGTGGCGTGCCAGGCGTTCCGGAAGGAACATGCGTCGTTGTTTGTGGGGCAGTGGGTGGCGCCGTTTCTGCTGCTGGGGATCTACAACAAGATGGTGAAGCAGCATGGGTCGGACGCGACGAAGCGGTAAGAGGTTTCCCTCAGGGGCTGAAGCCCCGAATTCGATTCGGCTGGGGATGGCACGGCTGAAGCCGTGCCCCTTCAGTGTTGGAGGTTGGGGTGGTGGCGGGCTTTTCTCGCGCGCTACCACGCGCGATACCCACTCATGCGCGATTAAGCCGCGCATGAATGGGGCACCCGGAGTTGTGGCTGTCTACTCGACGGGGGTGAAGGTGAGGGCGTTGTTTTCTGCGATGCGGACGTTGCCGGTCGTGACGTCGTAGATCCAGCCGGAGATGGTGAGGTTGCCGAGGGTGAGGGCCGTGGCGACCGAGGGGTGGGTGCGGAGGTGCTGGATCTGGAGGAGGACGTTCTGCTCGGTGAGGATGTCGATGAGCGGGCGCTCTGCGTGGTCCTCGATCTCATGTTCGTGAAGGGTGTTGGAGACGGCGAGGGCGGTCTGGGCGTTCTTGAGCCAGTTGCGGACGCTGGGCATTTTGGCGGTGCTGGAGGGGTCGAGCAGGGCCTTCATGGCGCCGCAGTCGGTGTGGCCGCAGATGACGACGTGGCGGACGCCGAGGCCGGCGACGGCGAACTCGATGACGGCGGAGACGCCGCCGAGCATTTCACCGTAGGCGGGAATCATGTTGCCGATGTTGCGGGTGACGAAGACCTCGCCCGGGCCAGTGGCGGTGAGGGCGTTGGGGTCGATGCGGGAGTCGGCGCAGGTGATGAAGAGGGTGTGCGGGCGCTGGGGCTCGTTGGCGGCGTCGGCGAAGGCCGGGAAGGTCTCGGCGCGGAAGTGGCGGACGCCGTTTTTGAGTTGTTCGAGGACTGGGTCCATAAGGCGAGTAGTTAGTGGTTAGTGGTTAGTGGTTAGTGGTTAGTGAAAATCGTTCTCGGACTTCAGGATAGCGGAGTTGGGCATAAAGGGCGAAAGGCATACCCAGGGGCTAAAGCCCCATTTCATTTTTTGGGGCTATGAGACCCGAGGCTGAAGCCTCGGGGTACCGGAAAAGCGGTTCGTGGGCGCTCCTCAGCCTTCTTAGCCTTCGCGCCATTTGATGTTGCAGCCGATGGAGGCACGCTGTTTGGAGGGGTCGGGGCGCTTGCCGGCGATGACGGCGTCGAGGGCGGCGCGGAGATCGCGGCCGGTGACGGGCGTGTCGTTGCCGAAGCCGTCGGAGCGGCGGGGACGGGAGTCGTCGAGCTGGCCACGGTAGACAAGCTCCATGGCGCCATTGAAGAGGAAGAAGTCAGGGGTGCAGGCGGCGTTGTAGCTGCGGGCGACCTCCTGGGTTTCGTCGTAGAGGTAGGGGAAGCGCCAGCCGAGGCGGGTGGCCTGGGCGCGCATGTTGTCGGGGGAGTCGTCGGGGTAGGTGGCGACGTCGTTGGACATGATGCCGCAGATGGCGATGGTGGAGGCGTAGTCGCGGGCGATGTTGGCGAGCTCCTGCTCGACGTGCTTGACGAACGGGCAGTGGACGGAGAGGAACATGACGAGCAGGCCGTGCTTTTTGGCGGGGCCACCGGTGACGGCGATGTTGGCGGCGTCGGAGAGGTTGTCGTCCCAGGAGAGGGCGAAGACGTCGTCGCGCGACATGGCGCGGCCGGTGAGGACGTTAGTGAGCTCGAAGGCAGGGGCGATGGTGCCGAGCTGGACCATGGTGGATTCGGTACGGGACATGGGGGGTTCTCTCCACGATCAGGATAGCTGGGGGAAAACCTTTTTGACGCAAAGGGCGCGAAGGAACGCGACGGGACGCCACGGCACTGTCGGCGGGAACCCGAGGCAAGGGTCGAGGCAACCGGAGAGGGCGGAGGCGCTTCTCACCTGAAAGTAACCATCAACCTCCCACGAGTAACGTGGCTTGTTACCCAAAGGTCGCATAGCGTAACCTTTATGTGGGACGACCGTCTAAATTTTGGAGCGCCGTCCACGCTGCCATACCCCCGAAAACGAGACTCCTGCTTGCGACCCACTTTCTTCGGCCCCTTCAGGCGCTTCGGTGTGCTTTCCCTTGCCGCCGCAGCTCTGGCAGTTCCCTGCTCTGCGCAGTCTGGTTCCGGCGCGGCATCACGCGCGCTGAATGCGCTGCGAGCGACGCCGGAGCGGCGTGTTGCTGCAAATCCTGACCTGACGACTCGTGTGCAGCTTGGCGGGCACCTGCCTTTGTGGGTGCGCGCGGAGAATGCTGCCGCGGCGACCGTTCCGGTGAGCGCGCCGCTGCAGGTGACAGTGGTGCTGAAGCGGGATGCTGCGACGCAGGCGGCGTTTGAGACGCTGCTGGCTGAGCAGCAGACGCCCGGGTCGGCGCTGTATCACCAGTGGCTGACGCCGGCGCAGGTGGGCAGCATGTTTGGCGTGGCTCCGGCGGACCTGCAGGCGGTGGAGAGCTGGCTGCAGCAGGAAGGGCTGACGGTTACGCGCGTGGAGCCGAATGGCGTGCTGCTGGATGTGACAGGCAGCGTGACAGCGGTGAGCAATGCCTTCCGGACGAACTTTGCGGAGTATCGGGTGGGTGCGGAGACGCGGCTATCGGCGACTTCGGAGCCGAGCGTTCCGGCAGCGCTGCAGGCAGTGATTGCAGGAGTGCATGGGATGAGCCAGAGCTCGCTGCATCCGCAGAGCATTGCGACGGCGGTGCAGGGCAAGTTGACGGCGCAGGTTGCGGGCGGCGGATTGACGGCGAAGCCGATGCTTACGGCGACCAATGGGCAGCACTTTTTGACGCCGAACGATTTCGCGACGATCTATGACGTGAGCTCGGTGTACAGCGGCGGGAATACGGGCGCGACGGTGGCGGGCAAGGCGCAGCACGTCGCGATCATTGGGCGGTCGCGCGTGGCAGCGACGGACATCAGCCAGTTTGAGAGCCTGACGGGACTGCCGACGGCGCAGCCGAATGTGATTATCCCGACGGGCGGGATTGACCCCGGGACGACGAATGGCGGCGACCAGGACGAGGCGACGCTGGATGTAGACCGCGTGATGGGAACGGCTCCGGGCGCGGGTGTGGACCTGGTGGTGAGCGCGGACTCGAACACGGTGAGCGGGATTTATACGGCCGCGGCGTATGAGGTGAATACGCTGGTGGATCCGGTGATGAGCATCTCATTTGGCGACTGCGAGGCGGATGCGGGACAGCAGGGCGTGAGTGTGTGGAACACGCTGTTCTCGGCGGCGGCGGCTGAGGGGATCAGCGTGATGGTGTCGAGTGGGGACTCGGGCGCGGCGGGGTGCGATGGCAACTCGAGCAAGCTGCCGGTGACGCAGACGGCGAGCATTAACTACATCTGCTCGAGCAGCTATGCGACGTGTGTGGGTGGGACGGAGTTTGCGGATACGAGCGACGCGAGCAACTATTGGAGCGCGCAGAACGGGAGTGGCGAGAGCTCGGCGGTCAGCTATATCCCGGAGGGCGCGTGGAACGAGCCAACGCAGGCGGGGTCCACCAACCAGCTGACGTATGTGGCCGCGGCGACGGGCGGAGGCGCGAGCGCGTACATTGCGAAGCCAAGCTGGCAGACGGGCGCGGGAGTGCCGGCGGATGGAATGCGCGATGTGCCGGATGTGGCGCTGAGCTCGGCGACGCACGACGGGTATCTCGCGTGCCTGGCGTATGCGGGTGGCGATTGCTCGAAGAATGAGTTTGAGGTGTTTGGCGGAACGAGCGCGGCGGCGCCAGGGATGGCGGGCATCGTGGCGCTGATGAATTCGGCCACGGGAGTTGCGGCGGGCAATGTGAATCCGCTGCTGTACCGGCTGGCCGCGAGCACGCCGAGCGCGTTTCATGATGTGACGGAGACGACGGCGGGTGTGTCGGGGTGCACGGTGTCGATTCCGTCTATGTGCAATAACAGCACGCCGTCGTCGGCGGGGCTGACGGGCGGGCTGGCGGGGTTTGAGGTTGGTGCGGGATTTGATGAGTCGACGGGCTGGGGCTCGGTGGATGCGGCGAAGCTGATTGCCGCTTCGATGCCGACGGGCGGGAGTGCGGCAGGAACGTCGTCGAGCTCGGGGAGTTTTTCGATGGGATCGACGCCGACGTCGGTGAGTGTGACGGCGGGGGCGACGAGCGGCAACACGCTGACGGTGTTTGCGACGGCGGCGAACGGGTTCACGGGCGTGGTGCAGATGAGCTGCTCGATTGCGGCGCAGGGAACGGCGACGCTGCTGCCGAGCTGCGTGGTGAGCCCGGCGACAGTGACGCTGAGCACGGCGGCTCCGAGCGGGAGTGCGGTGGTGACGATCTCGTCGCAGGCGGCGAGTGCGACGAGCAGCACGTGCGGCGGGACGGGTGGATCGCCGACGACGGCGGTGAAGCTGGGCGGTCTGGCGTTTGCCGGGTTGTGCGTGCTGTTGCTGCCGGCTTCGAAACGGCGTGATGTGCGCGGGCTGCTGATGGTGGTTGCGGCAGCGGCAGGGATGAGTGTGATGACGGGATGCGGCGGAGGAGCGGCGGCAGCGGTAGGGACTTCGCCGAGCTGCGCGGCGCAGGGGACGTCTGGAACGACCGCGGGAAGCTACGTGGTGACGGTGACCGGGAAGAGCGGGAGTACCACGGCGAGCACCACGTTCGCACTGACGGTGCACTAAGGCGGATACGCTGGAGAGGTGAAGGTTCCGGGTCGCAGACTGGCTGAGGCGGGCACGGCTGATCGTGCCGCGCTTCCGCTGGGAGCGAATGGGCGGCCGCTTTGCCGGTGGTGTCAGCTGGAGATCCTGGCGAAGCGGCGGCGGACGTTCTGCTCGGATTACTGTGTGCATGCGTGGAGGCTGCGATCGGACCCGGGGTATCTGCGCGACCAGGTGTATCTGCGCGATAAAGGTGTGTGCGCGGAGTGTGGGGTGGATACGGTCAAGGCGTATCGGGACCTGAAGCGGAGCCGTGGGGTGGCTCGGGCTGAGGCGCTGGAGATGTGGGGCTTGCGCAGCGTGACCGTGCGAAGGTCGCTGTGGGATGCGGACCATATTCGGCCGGTGGCGGAGGGCGGCGGGGAGTGCGATCTGGAGAATTTGAGGACGCTATGCCTGATGTGTCATCGGGAGGCGACGGCGGAGTTGAGGCGGCGGATGCGCCGTGCGTAACCCCACCCATGCGCGATGAAACTGCGCATGAATGGGCACCCGCGTGAGTTCACCCATGCGCACCCGAATTCGTGGCCGCGCAGGGCATCCGAGAGTGCCGAGATAGGTGAGGATGGGCGAGTTTTGTTGCCGGGGTGAGGGGTGGCTGGTATGCTGGCTCAAGTTCGCGGGTTGTTCCGTTTTGGGACAGCAGCGAGGCCCGTCCAGCATGAAGATTCTGACCCGTATTGCGTTCCTCGGCTCCCTGTTCATGGTTCCCGCCCTTCTGCAGGCGCAGGGGGCATGCGTGGATTCGCCGGAGTGTCCGACGGCGATACTGGGTGTGGTTGGGGCGGCAGGCGCGGCGCTGTATGTGCGCTGGCGTTCGCGATAATTCCGTGACAACGACGCGTATCGGCTTCAGATAAACTGACGAAGTAACCCAGACCAACGAAGGGCAGGCAGATAGACGCCGTCCCGCGGGTGTGTGAACTGGCTTCGTTGAAGGGTTCGTGAAGAGGACAACGCCAGGCGTGAATCTGTATCGATCGAGGCTGCATCCGTTTCGTTCTGGTCTTTTAGTTTGCGGATTTGCTCTAGCCACGCTGGCGGTTCCGGGCGTGGGCGCGCAGATTCTCGATCAGCAGCAGCCGACGAGTGACACGCCGTCGTCGGCGACACTTCCCTCCCCGGCGAATTCATCGATTGGAAACCTGCTGAACCAGCTCTCGCCGCAGACGGGCACCGGGCAGACTGATGAGCAGGGCCGCATGATGCGCGAGGCAGAGCGGAGGGAACTGCAGGCGAGCCAGAATCAGCCGCCGCTGCCGCCAGAGCCGCCGAGCCCTTTCCAGCGAATGGTGGAAGCTACGACGGGAGAGAAGCTGGAGATCTATGGCGCGTCATTGTTCCGGCGTGTGCCGACGACGTTTGCGCCGGTGCAGAATGTGCCGGTGGGGCCGAGCTACGTGGTGGGGCCGGGCGACGAGCTTGTGCTGCAACTCGCCGGGCAGGTGAACCGGCAGATGAGAGTGACGGTCGATCGCGAGGGCGCGATCCAGCTTCCGGAGCTGGGCACGGTGCATGTTGCCGGCCTGACCTACGCCGACCTGCCAGGTTTTTTGAACCGGCAGCTTGGGCGGATCTACCGGAACTTCACGTTGAGCGTGTCGATGGGCGCGCTGCGGACGATCCAGGTGTTTGTTGTGGGCGAGGCGAGGCGGCCGGGAAGCTTTTCGGTGAGTTCGCTGAGCACGCTGCTGAATGCGCTGTTTGCTTCGGGTGGGCCGTCGGCGACGGGATCGGTGCGCGATATCCAGGTGAAGCGGAACGGGCAGACGATCGACCACTTCGATTTGTACGACCTGCTGCTGCGCGGGGACAAGTCGAAAGACATTCCTCTGGCGACTGGCGATGTAATCTTCATCCCGTTTGCGGGGCCGCAGGTGGCGGTGCTCGGCAGCGTGAATCATCCGGCGATCTACGAGCTGAAGGGCCAGACGAGCGTGTCGCAGGCGCTGGAGTTTGCGGGCGGCGAGACTGCGCTGGCGTCCGGAGCGGACGTTTTGCTGGAGCGGGTCTACGAGCACGAGAATCGCAATGTGGAGAACGTGAGCCAGGACCAGAGCAAGACGGAGATGATGCAGGGCGGCGACATCCTCTCGGTGCGTGCGGTGGTGGACCGGTTCCGGAATGCGGTGACGCTGCGGGGCAACGTGGCGAACCCGGGACGGTATGCGTGGCATCCGGGGATGAAGGTCAGCGAGCTGATTCCGAACCGGGAGTCGCTGGTGACGCGCGAGTACTGGCGCAACCGCAACGAGCTGGGGCAGTTTGTGCTGGACCAGAGCGAGGAGCCGCAAGAGGAGCGCAGGCAGCGCCAGTTACAGCAGAGAATCCAGCAACAACAAGAGCTGCAGCAATTGGGGTTGACGCCGCAGATGCAGATCCGGGGACAACAGGTTCCGGGAGCGCAGGGGCAAGGCACGCAGGGTGCGAACCAGCAGTATCCGAACCAGACCGCAACGCCGCAGATGTATGACGAGCAGGGGCTGCCGGTGCAGGGCGCGGAGGCTGCTGCTCAGCAACAGATGCAGGGCGCGGCGAACAACCAGGGCTACCAGCAGACGCAGGGCGGCACGGTGAGCTCGACGAGCGGCGGAGGATCGGCCGCCGGGGCGCTGATTGGAGGCACGGCGCGGTTCGAACCGAAGAACCACGTGCTGCTGAGCGCACCGGATATCGACTGGGGATATGCGGTGATTGAGCGGCAGGATGCGAAGACGCTGACGAGCTCGCTGATCCCGTTCAACCTGGGCAAGCTTGTGCTGGACGGCGATGGGTCGCAGGATGTGGAGCTGCTGCCGGGCGATGTAGTGACGATTTTCTCGAAGGCGGACATCCGCGTGCCGACGCAGCAGCAGACGCGCTACGTGCGGCTGGAGGGCGAGTTTGTTGCCGCGGGCGTGTACAGCGTGCAGCCCGGAGAGACGCTGCGCAGCCTGGTGCGGCGCGCGGGCGGGTTTACGCCGGATGCCTACCTTTATGCGTCGGAGTTCTCGCGGGAGTCTACGCGCAGGCTGCAACAGCAGAGGCTGCTGGAGTACGCCGATGAACTGGACGCGCAACTTTCGCTGTCGGCGGTGACGAACCCCGCGCTTACTCCGCAGGACCAACAGTCGCAACTGGCGTCGCAGACGGCGGTCCGGGCGGCGGTGGCGAGGCTGCGGAGGATTCAGCCGATTGGAAGAATTGTGCTGGAGCTGAAGCCGGACAGCACGGGGATCGACAGCCTGCCGGATATTGCGCTGGAGGATGGCGACCGTTTTGTTGTGCCGCGGCTTCCGTCGAACGTGACGGTTGAGGGGCAGGTGTATAGCGCGAACGCGTTCCTGTACATGCCGGGCAAGCGGGCCAAGGCGTATCTGCATGAGGCGGGCGGACCGGACCGGCAGGCAGACCACAAGCGCATGTTCATCCTGCGCGCAGATGGATCGGTGGTGAGCCAGCAGTATAGCGATGTGGACAAGGCGATGATCTATCCGGGCGACACGATCGTGGTGCCGCCGTATCTGCAGCCGAAGAATGCGCTGCAGCGTACGATGAACATCGCACAGATTGCAGGGAACCTGGCGCTGAGCGTGGCGGCGATTGCCGTGCTGGCGAAGCAGTAGTGAGCGAAACGATGCAGGATGTGATGACAAGCAGGGCCCGCACGGCGACGCACAACGATGTGGTGAGCGCGGAAGATCCGGAGTACCGGGTTATCGACCTGCGGAGGTTCGTGGTTTCGATCTGGAAGCGACGGTACTTCATTGTGGGGTGCGCGATCGCCGGTGCGTTGCTGGCGTATGGCGCGGCGTGGCTGATGCATCCGAAGTATGACGCGACGGTGCGCCTGATGCCGCCGACGCCGAAGGGACAGACGCTGAGCCTGGTGATGCCGACCCGCAATCCCGGCGACCAGTACATGGGGCTGATCAGCAGCCGCACCGTGGCCGATGATGTGATCGCGCACCAGCACCTGCAGGATTACTTCCACACGACAAAGCCTTCCGAGCTGCGGCGAAGGCTGAGCGGGATGGCGAAGATCAGTGTGGATAAGGACCAGTTTGTGACGGTGACGGTGCGGGCGCCGGAGCCAGAGACGGCGCTGCGCATTGCGAATGAGTTTCCGGCGGCACTGTACAGGCTGAATGATCAGATCACGCGGTCTGAGGCCGAGCATCAGTTGCGCTACTTCGAGGATCCTCTGGAAGACGAGAAGGAGAAGCTGGCGCAGGCCGAAGAAGACCTGAAGGTTGCGCAACAGAAGACCGGAATGCTGCAGCCGGAGGCGCAGGTGCGGCTGGGGGTGAGCGCGATTGCCGAATTGCGGCAGCAGCTTGCGCAAAGGCAGGAGCAGCTTGCAGGGCTGGAGACCGGTCGAACGAGCGAGAATCCGCAGGTGGTAACGCTGCGGTCGCAGATCGGGAGTCTGCAGGACCAGATTCATCGGATGGAAGTGCAGACCGGAGGAACAGGCACGGCTCCGGGTGCCGCCAAGCTGCCCGCGGTGGCGATGGAAGTCGCCGAGAAAGAGCGCGAGGTGCAGTATCACGAGACGCTGTTCGAGATTCTGTCCAAGCAGTACGAGAATGCGAAGATCGACGAGGCGTACTCGCCGCCGGTAGAGCTGGTGGACAGCGCTGTGCTTCCGGATGAGAAGTCGTGGCCGTCGCGGCGGCTGTTTGCGCTGATTGGGTTTGTGCTGGGCGGGCTGATCGGGTTTGCGCTGATGGCGGCGAAGGCGACAGACCTTCGGCGCAGAGTTCACCGCGCACTGAATGAGTACGAATCGACGAGCAGCGGCACGTCCCGTGCCTAACGCGGAGAGTTTGCGGGCGGAGAGGTTCCTGCGCGTTCATAAGTACGCGCTGGTATTTCTTGCCTGCTCGCTGGCCGCGACGCTGCTGCTGAAGATTGCAAGCATTCAATATCTGGAGTTGATCTTCGCTGCGGATTTTCTCCTGCTGCTGTGGATGTTTGCGAAGAATGATCTGCGGATGCGAGTGTTCCGTCCGTTTGCGAGCATCGGGACAAGCTACCTGATCTTTATGGCCGCGGCGCTGGTGCTGGCGGTGTTCGCGCTGCGGCAACAGTTTGACACGATTGCAGTGCCGCCGCTGCAGAGGCCGCTGATTGTGACGGTTTCGCGTGTGGTCGAGCTGTTCCTCGACGCGTTTTACATGCTGTACCTGGCGAACCTGTTCAGGGAGGATGAGAGGCTGTGCGCGTTCGGAGCGAAGGTGTATCTGTGGACGGGCGTGGCGAGCGGGTTGTTCTCGATTGCAGAATTCTTCCTGAGTACGTTCGCGGGATTCGATCCAAGCGGGAAACGGTTTCATGGATTTCTGAATGAGGGTGGACCGTATGGAGTCTACCTTCTGAGCCTGTTCGCTCTTTGCTTCGCAATGCGGCGGAGAGGATGGCTGAGCAGGAAGAAGATGTATGCGGCCTTGATTGTGTTCACGATCAGCTTGATTGGTTCACAGTCGAAGGCGGCGTTCTTTGCGCTCGCATTGCTGGGGATTGTGTACCTGGTGTGGATGCTGCATGGGTGGAAGAGGGTGGCGCTGCTGAGCACCTTTGGTGTGCTGGTGGTAGCGGCTTCGATTGTGTTGGATCTGCCGGCGCGGATGGAGCAGTACTCGCAGGCTGTGGCGATCTATACGCAATTGAGCAACCTGCGCGCGGAAGACGCGAATGTGGTGAAAGGCAGAATTGCAGGAGCAGTCCTGGCGCCGCGAATGATCAAGGAACATCCTCTTGCGGGAGTGGGATGGGGATTCTACCCGCTGGTGAGAGACCAGCCGGAGTACAGGCAGGGAGCGGCGTTCGAAGAGACGTTTGGAGATGCGCCGAGTCTGGGGCCGATCGACTATATCGTCGACCTGGGAATTCCGCTGTGGATGTACATGATGTGGATTTTGTCGAAGCCGGTTTATTTTTTGCGGCGCTATCACGCGGATGCGCGGGTGCTCGCGCTGGCGGCGATGCAACCGATCGCCAATTTGTGCGGAGCGCACCTGAATCTAACGTATACGTGGATCGCAGCAGCGTTAGCGATGGGCATGGGCTTCGGCAGAAGAGCGATTGAGGAGACGGCCGCGTGAGGGGCATGGGGAGTGACGCGCGTCGCATGCCGCGATGGTGGGTTGTGCTGCCGGTGCTCGTGATTGCAGCGCTGGCGGTGATTTTTTTTGTGAACCGCAGGCCGCCTGTGTTTGCGGACTACGTGGAGTGGACCTATCACGGCGTGTTGTTGCGCGACTGGCTGCAGGGACACCCTGACAGCGCCTATCTGCTGAAGAACTATCCGGTGCCGAACAACCTGACGACGGTGGGGCTTGGGCTGCTGATGCTGGTGATGCCGTGGGGCACGGCGGCGAAGGTGTGGCTGCTGATCGAGGTGTTGCTGGGGTTGTGGTGCGCGACCAAGCTGCAGCGAGCGGCGGGTGCGGCGCAGGGTTGGCAGAGCATGGTGGTGACGGCGGGGGCGCTGGTTGGAATTAATCTGTGGTGCGGGTTCAGCAACTTTCAGTTCAGCACGTATTTTGCGATGCTGTTCTGCGCGCTGCTGATGGAGAACGTGGAGAGCGGGTGGCTCTACGCGCTGCTGCTGGTGCTTCTGTTCTTCAGCCACATGATTCCGTTTGGGTTTGCGTTGTGCTTGTTGTTTCTGTACGCGTGGCAGACAGGACGATGGAGATTGCTGTGGCAGACGTTGCCTTCGATTGTCCTTTGCGTGTGGTATTTCGCGGGCAGGCTGACGCATCATGACGTGGATGGAACGGCGGGGATGGTGGGATCAGTGCCGTATGGATCGCTGTTGTTTGCGGCGTTCCGGGTGAATACCTATTTGAAGTGCTGGGGATTCGTGAACGTCGCGTCGACATTTCACGATTCGATTCTTCTGAAGCTGGTTGGGCCGACGGTGTTTGTGGTGCTGTTTGCGCTGGATGTGGTGGTGGGCGGAACAGTGCTCGCGCTGGCGATTTGTGCGGCGAGGAATGGGCTGAAGAAGGAGAGCAGGACGCGCTTCTTCTGGATCGCGGTGTGCGTGTTTTTCTTTGTCGGATTGATTATGCCGGGAGCGGCGGCGGGGATCTCGGACCCGGGCGGCAGGATGTTGCAACTGGCAGCGTGGTGTGGCGTCTGCGCCGTCGTGGCGCGAAGAAAATGGATTGGGAACATGACTGCAATGTGCGCCGCGGTGCTGGCCGGCTTCAGCCTGTACCAGGTGGCCGTTGTCGCTCAGACAACATTGATGCAAGGCACGACGGAGGGACCGCTTCCGGGAACGCTGCGGCAGTTTGGCCATGTGGTGTATACCGACCGAGCGGTTGATTACGATAACATTGTCCGTGGCCGAATGGATGCAGACATTTATCCAACAGCAATGTTTCTCAAGCGACCGGAGCGATAGTGTCCGGACCGTTTGGCACACGGTGAAAACCGATAAAGATCCAAGACTCACAATCTGATGTGGATGACTCGTCAGGGAAGACCTTGGAGGAAAAGAAAGACTTGCCCATGACGAACTCTGACGGCAATTCCCTGAGGGGCCAGCAACCGAACCCGATCCTTGTGACGGGAGGGTGCGGATTCATTGGCTCGAATTTTGTGCTGGATTGGCTGGCGAATGAAGACGCGCCGGTGGTGAATCTCGACGCGTTGACGTATGCAGGCAATCCGGAGAATCTGGCGTCGGTAAGTGGAGATGCGCGGTACACGTTTGTGCACGGCAATATTTGCGATGCGGAGCTGCTGGAAAAGATCTTTCGTGAGCACAGGCCGCGCGCTGTGGTGCACTTCGCGGCGGAGAGCCATGTCGATCGGTCGATCCTGGGGCCCGATGCGTTTTTGCAGACCAACATCGATGGGACGTTTCAGCTGTTGAAGGCAGCGAGGAAGTTTTATGACGCGCTGACGGGCGAGGAGCGCGAGAGCTTCAAGTTTTTGCACGTTTCGACCGATGAGGTGTATGGGACGCTCGAGCCGGAAGATCCGGCATTCAGCGAGACGACGCCGTATGCGCCGAACTCGCCGTATGCGGCCTCGAAGGCTTCGAGTGACATGCTGGTGCGCGCGTGGCACCACACGTACAAGATGCCGACGCTGGTGACGAACTGCTCGAATAACTACGGGCCGTTTCAGTTTCCGGAGAAGCTGATTCCGCTGACGATTTCGAATGCGCTGGCGGGCAAGCCGCTGCCGGTGTATGGCGATGGGCAACAGGTGAGGGACTGGCTGTATGTTGTCGACCACTGCACGGCGATTCGCGCAGTGCTGCGGAGCGGACGGCTGGGGGAGACGTACAACATCGGCGGCAACAACCAGCGGGCGAATCTGGATGTAGTGCGGACGATCTGCGCGTTGCTGGATGAGTTGAAGCCCGGAGCGCGGCCGTACGCGGAGCAGATCAAGTTTGTGCAGGATCGTCCGGGCCATGATCGTCGATATGCGATCGATGCGAGGAAGATTTCGGGCGAGCTGGGATGGACACCGGCGGAGACGTTTGAGACGGGACTGCGCAAGACGGTGGAGTGGTACCTGGCGAACGAGGCGTGGGTGGCGGACGTGACGAGCGGAGCGTATCAGCACTGGATGGAGCAGAACTATTCCGGCCGAGGCGAAGTGGCGAAGGGACCGGCGAAGAGCGTTGCCACGGCGGAGGCTCGCCGATGAAGGGGATTATTCTCGCGGGTGGGTCGGGAACACGGTTGTATCCGGTGACGCAGACGGTGAGCAAGCAACTGCTGCCGGTGTACGACAAGCCGATGATCTACTATCCGCTTTCGGCGCTGCTGCTGGCGGGGATTCGCGAGATCCTGGTGATTTCGACACCGCATGACACGCCGCGGTTTGAGGCGCTGCTGGGGACAGGCGAGCAGTGGGGCGTGAAGTTCAGCTATGCGGTGCAGCCCTCGCCGGATGGGCTGGCGCAGGCGTTTTTGATCGGGCGCGAGTTTATTGGGAACGATGGCTGCTGCCTGGTGCTGGGCGACAATTTGTTTTACGGGCACGAGTTCGCGGACATTCTGCGCAGCGCCGCGGAGCACACGACGGGGGCGACGGTGTTTGCGTATCCAGTGCATGACCCGGAACGCTATGGCGTGGTTGAGTTCGATGCGGAGCGGCGGGCGATTTCGCTGGAAGAGAAGCCGGCGAAGCCGAAGTCGCGGTATGCGGTGACGGGAATTTATTTCTACGACAACCAGGTGATTGGAGTTGCGGAGAATCTGAAGCCTTCGCCTCGGGGCGAGCTGGAGATTACGGATGTGAACCGGTGGTACCTGGAGCGCGGGCAATTGCGAACCGAGGTGCTGGGCCGTGGCATGGCGTGGCTGGATACGGGCACCCACGATTCGCTGTTAGACGCGAGCAACTTTATCCAGACGATCGAACAGCGGCAGGGATTGAAGGTGGCTTCGCCGGAGGAGATTGCGTACCGGCTTGGGTACATTGACGCGGACCAGTTGAATGCGCTGGCGACGAAGCTGGGCAAGAGCAGCTACGCGGATTATCTTCGTCGATTGGTCGGCGAGAAGGTGTATTGAGTGCAGGCGGATGGAAACAGCGCAGTGAATGCCCATTCGCCGCGTGTCTGTTGTGTGGTCATCAACTGGAACGGATGGCGTGACACGGTTGCGTGCGTTCAGTCGCTGACCGCGCAGGACTACCCTGACCTGAAGATTCTGGTTGTCGATAACGCATCGACGGATGACTCGCTGGAACGGATTGGCGCAGTGTCTCCGGGGATTCCGCTGTTGAGGGCGGAGGAGAACCGCGGGTTTGCAGCGGGGAGCAACCTCGGAATCGGCTGTGCGCTGAAGCACGGAGCAGATTTTGTGTGGCTGCTGAATAACGACATCCTGGCGCCCGAGGACACGTTGAAGAAGCTGGTGGCTGCGGCGAGCGATCCGAGTGTGGGGATTGTGGGGAGTGTGCTGCACTACCTGGATCATCCGGACAGGATCCAGGCGTGGGGCGGCGGATCGATTGTGCCGTGGATGGGGTATGCGCGGCACTTCGACGCTCCGGCGGAGCTGGATGGGCGATCGTTTTTGACCTTTGCTAGCGTTCTGCTGCGGAGAGAGATGCTGGAGCAGGTGGGGCTGCTCGACGATCGCTACTTCATGTATTTCGAGGACTCGGATCTCTGCTTTCGCGCGCGGAGTGCGGGCTGGAAGCTGGCGATCGCGGCGGACACGGCGGTGCTTCACAAGGAGGGCGGGAGTTGTCCATCGAAGAAGAGCACACGGTTGGACCGGATTGTGACTGCGTCGGGTCTGCGGTTTCTTGACCGGTATGGGCGGCCGCGATCGGTGGCGAAGGGATTGTTTGTCGCCTCCAGGCTGGCCAAGAGGGCGGTCCGGGGCAACCTTCGGGGCATGCGCGCTGTGTGGCGCGGCGTGGGAGACTGGAGGCGCGACGATCCGACGGCCTTTCAGGAGAGCGAGTGAGCGCTGCAGCCACAAGGCGTGTGCTGATCGTGAAGCTGGGCGCGATTGGTGACGTAGTGATGGCCGTGCCGGCGGCGTATGCGCTGCACTGCGAGGGGTATTCGGTGGAGTGGCTGTGCGGCAAGGGTGTGGCGCCGGTTCTTGGGCTGTATCCGTGGATCAAGGTGATCGCGGTGGATGAGCAGCCGCTGCTGCGGGGATCGGCGGCGGAGCGGTTTCGGGCGATGCGCGCAGTTTGGAAGCAGATGCTCGGCAGGGAGTATGAGCTTTGCGCGACGCTTTATTACGACAGTCGATACGCCATGCTGACGTGGCCAGTGCGCGCGCGGCGCAGAGTGCGGTTGAGCTGGGAGGATCGCAAGCGAGCGCTGTTGCAGGGACGGCGGGATACGGACGAGTATGTGCGGATTCTGCTGGGGCGAGAGGATGGCGAGACTCCGCAGCACATTGCTCCGGTAGAAATTGAGGGATTGGGGGCGGGTGTCGCCGGTGAGGATGGGGGATCTCGTGTGGTGCTGGTGCCGGGCGGCGCGAAGAACCTGCTGCGGGATAATCCGCTGCGCCGGTGGCCGCTGCACAATTATGTGGAGCTGGCGTCGCGGCTGATCGAGCGGCGTTGTGAAGTGGTGCTGATTGGTGGGCCGGATGATGCATGGGTCTCCTCCGCGTTCGCGGGTCTGGGCGTGCGGGATGCGATCGGCAAGCTGTCGCTGGTGGAGAGCGTTTCCCTGCTGGGGTCGGCTGCGGTGACGGTGACGCACGACACGGGACCGCTGCATCTTGCGGGCATTACGCGCACCGGCATTGTGGCGATCTTTGGGCCAACGAGTCCGTATCGTTTTATGCCGCAGCGCGAGAACTGCGTGGCGCTGTGGGGCGGCGAAGGGTTTGCGTGCAGACCGTGCTACGACGGGCGCGATTTCGCTCCGTGCAAGAACAACGGGTGCGTGCAGCAGGTGACGCCGGAGATGGTGTTTGTGGAAGTGGAGCGGCTGATGAAGGCGAAGCGCGAGGGGAACGTACTGAAGCCGCGAGTGATTGTTCCGGAGCATACGCCGCTTGTGCATCTGGGTGAGGCGCAGAGATGAGTGGGACGCGAGCGTTGTTTCTGGATCGCGATGGAGTGCTGAACGAAGAGGTTGGGTACCTGTACCGGCCGGAAGAGGTGCGCTGGGTCGAGGGCGCGTTCGTGTTGTGCCGGACGGCGATGGAGCTTGGATACAAGCTGATCATCGTGACGAATCAATCGGGCATTGCGCGCGGGATGTACAGCGAAGCGGACTTTCACAAGCTGATGGAGTGGATGCACGCGGAGTTTGAGCGCGAGAAGGTGCGAGTGGATGGCGTGTACTTCTGCCCGTTTCATCCGGAGCACGGTGTGGGCGAGTACAGGCGGGAACATGAAGATCGCAAACCCGGGCCTGGGATGCTGCTGCGCGCGGCCCGGGAGCGTGCGCTGGACCTGAGGCAGTCGGTGATGGTGGGCGACCGGTGCTCGGATGTGGCGGCAGCGAACGCGGCGGGGCTGCGGCAGGCGTTTTTACTGCGAGGAACGGAGACGGTTCCCTGCCCCGGCGAGTATATGGCGATCGGATCGTTGGCCGAGGTGGAGTGGTGGCTGAGAGAGATCAAGTGAATAGTGAAGGAAAACGGAGCCGGTGGGTGGCTCCGTTGCCTTTGGCTTTATTCACTATTCACTACTTACGGTAGTTCGGCGTCACGGAGCAGGGCGCCTTTGGCGTCTTTGCCGGAGACGGAGACCTCTGCGCCTGCGAGTTGGTCGAGCGGCCAGGTGATGCCGAGTTCCGGGTCGTTCCAGAGGACGCAGCGTTCGCCGGGAGGGTAGTAGCCCCGGGTGGTTTTGTAGAGGACCTCGGCTGTGTCGGAGAGGACGAGGAAGCCGTGGGCGAAGCCTTCCGGGATCCAGAGGAGTTCGAGCTCGCCGTCATCGTTGTACGGCTGGAGGTGGAAGCCGGCCCAGCGGCCGAAGTCGGGCGAGTGGCGGCGAAGGTCGACGGCGACGTCCCAGATATGCCCGGAGAGGACGCGGACGAGTTTTCCCTGGGGATGTCCGAGCTGGTAATGCAGGCCACGAAGGACGCCGCGGGCGGAGAACGACTGATTGTCCTGCGCGAAGGCGTGGGGAAGACCGAGGGACACGAAGGTGTCGGAGTTGAAGACTTCGGCGAACCAGCCTCGGGAATCTCCATGCCGCTTTGGTTGCAGAATCTTGACGTCGCGCAGCGGGGTATTACGTAGTGTCATGAAACGAGGATAGGACACGGCAGTGAGCGGCGCGATATAGGCACGGACTTTCCCATTTTGGTACCGCCCGTAAAAAAACCAGCTTGTCGTCTTACGATTTAGCTATCGCAACTTGCTAATTCGGACGATACACTGTCTAGGCAACCAATCCTTAGCTTGATTGCCCTGTGTTCTTTACGGGAAATTCGCGGGTCTGGAAGAGCGCTGCTGACGCCCCCACGGTCGGCCAGGGCTTCCGGATTTGACGGGCCACGGACGTAAGTAGTTCATGGTCGAAAAGGTAGGTATGCGGTCTGCGGAAGAGTGCGGAGCGCTGAGCGGCCCGGGGCAGCAGATGAGGATTGGATGTCGTTGGATCTGCAAATTAACGAACCGAACGCCGCACTCTATCCTTCGAGTACATTCGACCTTCCGAATGTAGCCGATTCGTCAACAGCATCCTGGGTGCGGCCGCAGGTCGACGGACCCGAACAGCTTTTCAGCTACAGGGTTGTGAAGCGCGCAGTGGACGTTGCGGCGGTTCTGTTTTTGTGCGTTCTGCTAGCGCCGGTATTGGCTGTGATCGCTGTGGCGGTGTGGCTGACTTCGCCTGGGCCTGTTCTGTTCTCGCACCGCCGAATCCGGCGGCATGGGCAGTTCTTCACGATGTGGAAGTTCAGGACGATGTGCATGAACTCCGGCGAGGTGCTGGAGCGATATCTGGTGGCGCACCCGGAGGCGCGCGCGGAATGGCGCGCGACGCACAAGTTGAAGTGTGACCCGAGAGTGACGCGGGTCGGGCGATTCCTGCGCCGCACCAGTCTGGATGAACTTCCCCAGCTTTGGAATGTGCTGAACGGGACGATGAGCCTGGTGGGGCCACGGCCGATTGTGGCAGCCGAGGTGGAGAAGTATGGCGAGTTCTTCTGGGACTATTGCGCGGTGAAGCCGGGTGTGACGGGGCTGTGGCAGGTCTCGGGCCGGAGCGAGCTGACGTATGCGCAGCGCGTGGAGCTTGACCGGCACTATGCGCAGAATTGGTCGCTTGGCGCGGATGCCAAGATTCTGATGCGCACGTGCTCGTGTGTTGTGAATCGTGACGGCGCCTATTAGGACCCGAACCAGCGCGAAACTGATCGGGCCTGAGGAGTATCCAAGGATGCGGGTTGCCGTCGTGCACCACTGGTTTGTTACGCGCGGCGGTGGGGAGCGCGTGGCAGAGTGCATCGCTGCGCTATTTCCGCAGGCGGAGATCTTTACCCTCGTAGCCAGCCCTGCTGGACTGCCCGAGACACTGGCCGGGCGCCGAGTACACACTTCGTTTCTGCAGAAAATCCCGCTGGCGCGGAGACAACACCGGCACTTCCTTCCGCTTTATCCCGCAGCAACGGAGTGGATGGATCTGCGTGGCTTCGACCTGGTGCTCTCCTCTGACAGCGGGCCGGTGAAGGGCGTGCGGCTGTCTGAAGATGCAAAGCATATCTGTTATTGCCATTCGCCCATGCGGTACCTGTGGGATGGTTATGAAGCTTACCGAAACAGCATGGCAGGGCTGACGCGGCTGGCATTCAGCGCGACGGCGCCGGGCGTGCGCCGGTGGGATGCCGCGGCGGCAGGACAGGTGAGTCACTTCCTGGCGAACTCGAACTACGTGGCGGACCGGATTCGGCGGTGCTATGGACGGGAGGCGAATGTGTTGCCTCCACCCATTGATCTGCACAGGGCCGCGGCTGTTGCGGGCGAGAGCCAGGGCGACCACTACCTGTGTGCGGGACGATTGGTGGCGTACAAGCGCACGGAGATTTTGATCGAGGCCTGCCAGCGGATGAACCGGCGCTTGAGGGTTGCCGGGACCGGACCGGAAGAGGCAAAGCTGCGCCGCATGGCTGAGGGAGATGACAGGATTGAGTTTCTCGGCGAGCTTACAAACGAAGAGCTGTGGCGAGAGTACGCGCGCTGCCGTGCATTGTTGTTTGCCGCCGATGAGGACTTCGGCATGGTGCCGCTGGAGGCCCAGGCGTGCGGCAGGCCGGTGATCGCATACGGAATGGGCGGATCGTTGGAGACGGTGCGCGGTGTGTGGCAGTGCGGTGAGGCAGGGCCTGCGACAACTGGAACGTACTTCAAAGAGCAGAGCGCAACGGCGGTGATGGACGCTATCGAGCGGTGGGAGCAATGCATAGAGCCGAAGTTCGATTCGCAGGCTGCGCGGAGATGGGCCTCGCAGTTCGCGACGCCGCTCTTTCTGGAGCAGTATCGCGCGTTCGTGCTGAGCAAGGTGCCTGCGGCCGCAGAGGTGTGTGCGCCGGTGAGCACGGCGGCGGCGACTGTGCTCGGCTGAACGGCTGAGCACTTTGGCGCGAGCTTACAATCGATGTATGCAAGCGATGCGCGATGTGCTGCGCGGGACGTTGGGGCGCAGTCTGCGGACACTCTCGGACGAGGATCGGCTGGCGGCGGCGTGGGCGGTGGCGTGTGGCCCGGCTCTGGCGGCGCGGGCGGAGGTCCTGCACCTGGATGACGATCGTGTGCTGCATATTCGTGTGCTCCAGCCGGGATGGCGCGACCAGTTTGCGCAGATGCACTCGATGCTGACGGATGAGCTGCGAAGAATCGCAGGGGTGCGGTTGCAGGCGATACACTTCGAGGGACACAGCTCGTCACGACAGCGCGAACGTAAGGCGCCAGCAGGAAGCGGCGCGATCAGGCCGGCCGCCGTGGTGCGGCGCAAGGAACGGTAAAGGGATTTATGAGCGAAACGACCGTATCGATTGAAGATGTGCAGCATGTGGCGGACCTCGCCAGCCTGGAGCTGACGCCGGAGGAATTGCCGAAGCTGGCGAAGGATTTGAACGCGGTCCTGGGGTACATCGCGCAATTGAACGAGCTGGACACGGGCGACGTGCCAGCGATGGCGCAGGCGAGCGAGGTGTTGGGACTTGCCGCAGCGGAGCATGGAGAGACTTTGCGACGTGATGAGATTCAGCCGTCAACGGATCGTGCGCAGGTGATGCGCGAGGCGCCGGAGACGGATGGGCGATTCTTCAAGGTTCCGAAGGTGATCGAGCGGTAGCTTCAGGTTGCCGTGTGTGAGTGATTCGGAGCGATCTGCGCTTCGAGTCATCAGTTGCGAGATTTGAGATTCGAATTTGGAGTTTGTGGCGAATGATTGAAGCGCCTCACATTGAGTTGGAGTCGTTGTCACTGACGGCGGCGAGAGACATGGTTCGCAGCGGCGAAGTCTCGGCGGTGAGTTTGGCCGAGCAACACTTCGAGCGCATCACAGCCGCGGACCAGGAGATTCACAGCTACCTGACGCTGACGAAGGAGCGTGCGCTGGAGCAGGCAGCGCGCGTGGATGCGGCGGCCAAGGCGGGGGAGCCGCTTGGACGGTTGGCGGGTGTGCCGGTCGGAATCAAGGATGTGCTGACGACCCGCGGCGTGGAGACCACGGCTGGCTCGCGCATTTTGAAGGGATATCATCCGCCGTACGACGCGACGGCGGTGGCGAGAATGGAGGCTGCGGGCGCGGTGGTGCTCGGCAAGCTGAATTGCGATGAGTTCGCGATGGGATCGTCGAACGAGAACTCGGCGTATGGGCCGGTGCGGAATCCGCGTGCGCTGGACCGTGTGCCGGGCGGGAGCTCGGGTGGCTCGGCGGCGTCGGTCGCGGCTGGATTCTGCGTAGCGTCGCTGGGTACAGATACGGGTGGATCGATCCGTCAGCCCGCGTGCTTCTGCGGAGTGGTGGGCGTGCTGCCGACGTATGGTCGGGTGTCGCGTTATGGGCTGATCGCGTTTGCGTCGTCGCTGGACCGGGTGGGGCCGCTGGCGAGGTCTGTTGAGGATGCGGCGACGGTGCTGGAGGTGATTGCGGGCAAGGATGCGTGCGATGCGACGAGCTCAGGCCAGCCGGTGGGGAGTTACGTGGAGTCGCTCAAGCGGCCGGTGAGCGGGCTGCGGATCGGCGTGCCGGAGGAGTATTTCGGCGAAGGACTGAATGCAGAGGTGCGCGCAGCGGTAGAGCGCGCCCTGGATGATCTGCGCGCGGCGGGATGTACCGTCGAGCGTGTGTCTCTTCCGCACACAAAGTACGCCGTGCCGACCTACTATGTGATTGCAACAGCAGAGGCGAGTGCGAACTTGTCGCGGTTCGATGGCGTGCGCTATGGGTTGCGCGCGGAGAATGCGAATACGCTTTCTGCGATGTACAGGAAGACGCGTGATGAAGGCTTCGGCGCAGAGGTGAAGCGCAGGATCCTGCTTGGCACCTATGCGCTTTCGGCCGGATATTACGATGCGTACTACCGCAAGGCGCAGCAGGTTCGCACGCTGCTGGCGCGGGATTTCCTGACGGCATTTGCGAAGGTGGATGCGATTGTGTGTCCGGTGACGCCGACGGCGGCGTTCAAGCTGGGCGAGAAGACCGATGATCCGCTGCAGATGTACCTCGAGGATATTTATTCGGTGGCGGCTTCGCTGGCAGGGATCTGCGGGATGAGTGTGCCGGCGGGCGAGACGACTGCTGGGCTGCCGATCGGCGTGCAGGTGCTGGGAAAGCATTTTGACGAATCGACGGTGCTGCGGGTGGGTGCGGCGATCGAAGCTGCGCAGCGGAGCCGCTAGGCGTTGTCACTCGACCTGAGTGCTTTTGCGCTCTGTCTACTAAATGGGGTCGGCGAGGCCGCTAAAGGTCCGCTTCGTGTTGCTCATGAGATGCTCCTACCGAAAGTAGGAGTGGGGCGGGCGCGTGCGGCTGCCTTGACGCGATATAAGAGGCTGTGAGCAAGAGTCTGGCGCGCTGGCTATGGTTGATGACGTTCGCAGTAATGGCGAATGCGCAGCAGGCGCGCGTGTGTGTGGTGGATCCCGCTGGGCTGCCGTTGACCAGCGCGAGTGTAGCCGTGAGCGGTCAGGCGCCCGCTGTCGCGCTGGATGCAAGCGCGTGCGCGAGTGTGCCGGCCGGATCGGCTGTCGTGATCAGCATGACAGGGTTTTCTCCCGTGACAGTGAATGGGTTGAGTGAAGGGTCGACCGAACGCGTGGTACTGAGGCCGGCCGCGGCGCAGGAGAGTGTCACGGTGACGGCGGACCGTGGACTCGCGGGGATCAACGATGCGGCGTCGAGCGTGGCCGTGCTGACGCAGACCAGCATGAAGGCAGAGCCGGGCTTGACACTGGATGATCGGCTGCATGAGGTTGCCGGGTTCCAGTTGTTCCGGAGAACGAGTTCATGGACGGCGAATCCGACAAGCAGCGGCGTGAGTTTGCGCGGGCTGGGATCGACGGCTGCAAGCCGCACGCTGGTGGTGAGCGATCAGGTGCCGATGAATGACCCGTTCGGCGGATGGGTGCACTGGAATGAGATTCCGGAGCCCGCGATACGTGATGTTGAGCTGGTGCGGGGCGGGTCGGCGGAGCTGTATGGGTCGAGCGCGATTGGCGGTGTGATTGATGTTGCGCCGGTTGATCCGCGCGAGGCCAAATCGATTCAGATTGCGGCGGACGCCAGTGGAGCGACGGAGAACTCTGTGCTCGCCGACGGCATGGCGGAGTCGGCGACGAGGTGGATTGCGCTGCTGGCGGCCGCGAGTGAGTTGAAGACGGGAGGGTACATTCCGACGGCACCGGCGCTGCGCGGGACTGTGGATGTGCCGGCCAATGTGGATTCGCAGAGTGGAAGGCTGGAGTTGCGGACGCCGCCGGGCGTGAACGGATGGACTGCGTTCCTGCGCGGGAATGTGTTGAATGAGTCGCGGCAGAATGGAACGCCGTTGCAGACGAATGCGACCAGGCTGTGGAGGTATGCAGGCGGAGGCGATACGGATTTTGCGAAGACGCATGCGGCTGTGCGGATGTTTGGATCGAGAGAGGGTTATCGGCAGAGCTTTTCGTCGATTGCGGCGGACCGGAACAGCGAGAATTTGACGAAGCTGCAACGAGTTCCGACAGACGAGTTTGGATTTTCGGCGCAGGTCACGCACGCATATGCGCATGAAGTAGCAGCGGCGTTCGGCGCAGATATGCGCGACGTACGCGCGACGGATGATGAATGGCCCGTTTCCGGCGGCGTGGTTATGGCGCCAACGACAACCAGCGCGCGCCAGCGGGAACTTGGAGCGTTTGCAGACGCGATCTGGCAGCCGAAGGGTTGGTCGGTGTCGGGATCAGTGCGCGTGGACAGCTTTCGGACATTTGATGTGCTGCAAACTGTGGCGAGAGCACGCACGACGATGCTGCCGGAGCTTGACGAGCTGATGACGAGTCCGCGCATAGGGCTCGTGCGGTACCTGGCGCACGGCGTGGCTCTGACCGGGACGGCGTTTCGGGCATTTCGCGGACCGACGATGAACGAGCTTTATCGCACAAGCCAGGTTGGACAGCAGACCACGACAGCGAACAATTCCCTGCTGGCAGAGCGTGCGACGGGATTCGAGTTCGGGACAGAGCTTGGGCAGATGCGCAATGGGGATCACGAGCCTGGGCGCGTGCGTGCGACGTACTTCTGGACCGAGGTGAACCGGCCGATCTCCGCGGTGCTGCTATCACAGACCGCGACATCTCAGCTTCTGCAGCGGCAGAATCTCGGGCAGATCCGGAGCCGCGGCGTGATGGTTGAGGCACAGAGTGCGAAGTGGCGAGGGTTCGATGGTGGCCTGGGATATCAGCTCGCAGTCGCGACCGTGACGGCGTTCAACTCGAACAGCGTGTTGCCGAGCAATCTGACTGGCAACTGGATTCCGGAGGTGCCGAGGCAGTCTGTCACGGCAACGGCAAACTACACGGCGGCGAAGGTGGCGAGCTTTCATCTCATCGCCGCTTATCAAGGGCAGGAGTTCGATGATGCGGCGAACCAGTACAGGCTGCATCCCTACGCGCGGTTTGATATGTCCGCTGAGCGGAATCTGCGCTGGGGGCTGAGTGTGTATGCAGGCGCGCAGAATCTGCTGAACCGGCAGATCGATGCGGGGCTGACGCCGCTTCTGACACTTGCGGCGCCGCGGCTGGTGCAGGCAGGCATGCGTTTCACATTCGAGCGCTAACGATAAGAGAAACTCAGCTAGAACACTGTGGCCGCGAGAAGGTTGCGCGCAACTCGCTCTATGGGCCCGCGTTTACCTGACTGTACGGCGATTCAAGATCGCCCACAGGAGGTAAGGCTCATATGTTCACCACTTTGATTGCGAAGGTTGCAGGCATGAAGGCGAAGGTACTGACAGGGACAGCAATTGCAGGTGCCGCACTGATGATGGCGGCTCCAGCGGCACAGGCGCAGCATGTGCGGTTCGGTGTCACGATTGGCGCGCCGGTATACGTGGCTCCCGCGCCTCAGGTGGTGTTCGCGGGGCCGGGCTACTACGACGGCATTTACTTCCGCGACTATGACGCATGGCGCACGCATTATGTCGTACGCGACCAACGCTTTGATCGCGACTATCATCGCGACTTCGACCGCGACCGTCATTTTGATCGCGATCGCCGCTTCGACCGCCGGTAAGAGATCCCCGGGTGGGATGCAGCAAAGCCGCTCCGCAATGGAGCGGCTTTGCTGCGTGTGGATCTTAAAGCGGCTGGTAGTAGAGCGAGGCGGGATTTGCGCAAGCCAGGCAGAGGCGCTCGCCGTCCCGTTCGACGAAGCGGTCGAAGTTGACGCCTTCTCCGCAACGCGCGCAGGCGACGCGCTCGCCCTTGTAGCCGGGGAACTCGCTGGGCGAGAGCGGGACCCGCACCCACTGCTCCGAGAAGAGCTCTTCGTCGGGGAGTTCGCGGTAGGCGCGCATCTGCGCTTCGTTCTTGTTGAGCTCCGGGTAGAGTTCTTTCGCACGCTGCTTGGAGCCTTCGAGTGCGACGACACGAATTCCCTTGTATTCGTTGGGTGCGAGCTGCGCATCGAGATCGATGAAGGTGGCGGCCATTTTGCCCCAGTCGCGCAGCTTCAGGGCGCGTTTGCCGACGCGGGCTCCGGTGACGACGGCGATCGCGTCAGTGGCACAACGATCGATCTCGACAAAGACGACCGGGCGTTTGCGGTCAGGATTCAAGTCACCGTTCAGCAACAGCTTCTTGCGCGGCGAGCGGATGCCAAGGCGGCTCATCGCGAGCATCGCCATGCGAACTCCGAGGATCTGCCCGGCGCAGAGATGGCCATGGGCGACTTCCGCCTCGTGAAGTAGTTCATCGAGCTCCGAGTTGTCGATGGAAGTTGCGGCGCTCATGGTATCGATGCTACGCCTGTAAGAGCATCTCAAGTTGTGACGAGGAGAGCGATGGCGGCATTGCAGTGGTGGCAGACGGGAGTGATCTACCAGATCTATCCGCGCAGTTTTCAGGATACGAACGGCGATGGAGTTGGCGATCTTCCGGGAATCACAGCGCGACTGGACTATATAGCCGGCCTTGGCATCGATGCGATCTGGATTTCGCCGTTCTATCCGTCGCCGATGAAAGATTTCGGCTATGACGTGTCGGACTACACGGGGGTCGATCCGACCTTCGGCACGATGGAGGACTTCGACACGCTGCTGCGTGAAGCGCATGCGCGCGGGCTGCGGGTCATTCTCGATTTTGTGCCGAACCACACCTCGGATGAGCATCCGTGGTTTGTCGAGTCGCGAACGTCTGTGAAGAATGCGAAGCGCACCTGGTATCTGTGGCATAAGCCACTACCCGCGGGAGATGACTGGAAGCCTGCACAAGAACGCTATCCGAACAACTGGATGTCGCACTTCGGCGGCCCGGCATGGCAGTGGGATCAGAAGACGGAGCAGTTTTATCTACATTCGTTTTTGAAGGAACAGCCCGACTTGAACTGGCGGAACACCGATGTGCGTGAGGCCATCTATGGAGCGATGCGCTTCTGGCTGGAGAAAGGCATCGACGGATTTCGGATGGACGTGCTCTGGCTGCTGATCAAGGATGCGGAGTTCAGAAACAATCCGCCGAACCCGGAGTATCACGGCGGAATGCAGGACTTCGCGTCGACCCTTCCGGTTTATAACTCGAACCGGCCGGAGACGCATGAGATCGTGGCGGAGATGCGTGGCGTGTTGGACAGCTACGGGGCGACGCTGCCGGAGACTGCGGATGCGAGCGAGGCGAGTTCGGCATTGGAGATGAAGTCGGCGAGGTCCCACCGCGTTTTGATCGGGGAGATTTATTTGCCGCTCGCGGAGCTGGTGCAGTACTACGGGATGCCGGTGCAGCGTGGGCCAGCGCAGTTGCCGGCACCGGAGACCCAGGAGCTCAACGGAGCGAACCTGCCCTTCAATTTTCATCTCATCCAGACGGAGTGGAAGGCGAGCGCGATTGCGGAGATTGTTCAACGGTATGAACAGCTTCTGCCCCCGGGCGGCTGGCCGAATTACGTGCTTGGGAATCATGATCAGCCGCGGCTGGCGTCGCGTGTAGGAGCGAAGCAGGCTCGCGTGGCAGCAATGTTGCTGCTGACGCTGCGAGGCACGCCGACGCTGTACTACGGCGACGAACTCGGGATGGAAGACGTTCCGATTGCGCCGGACCAGGTGCGGGATCCAGCGGAGAAGAACGAGCCCGGCAAAGGACGCGGGCGCGACCCGGAGCGGTCTCCGATGCTTTGGGTGAACGCGCCGAATGCGGGATTTACGTCGCCGAACGCAACGCCCTGGCTACCGCTCGAGAGTGATTGGGCGACAAAAAATGCTGCGGTACAGCGGAGTGATTCGAAGTCGATGCTGACGTTGTACCGGAGATTGCTGGCGCTGCGGCGGCAACATGACACGCTGCATGCGGGCGCGATCACAAACGTTGCGGCCGAAGGGAACGTGCTGCGCTATGTGCGGCAAGGTTTGCCGGAAGGCGAGAGCACGGATTTTCAGGTGCTGTTGAATCTTGGGACGGAAGTAGCGCGTGCGCGCTGTGCGCCGGGTACGGTCGTGCTGACGACGATGCTGGACGGCGCAGGCGCGCGCGTGGATGGAGAGGTCACGATTGAGGCCGGTGAGGGGCTGCTGATCGCGCTGGATTAGCGATTCGTGCCGGCGGCGGTCTGCGGCTGTGCGTTGGGATCCCAAACTTTGTAATTCGCGGGCGGGGTGAAGAGGGCCGGATCGGGTGGACCGACCGTGAGATTCTCAACCTCCCACGTGTTACGTCCGGTGCGCGGGTCATCATCGATAGCGAGGAGGATCGTGCGATTCTGGCGATTCATCCAAGTCTCATGCACAACCTTGAGTGGTGAGTCGTTCCCTTCCCGACCAGCCGGAATAATCTGGGTCGTGCGGGAGCCCGTGGCTTCGATGCCGGCAATCGTGCGTGTGCCGAGATTTTCGGTTGTGTACTCGGGCCGAGGGTATGGAATGCCCGGTGTGCGCGGGATGTCCTTCCAGTTCGGCTGCGAGTTTGTCTGCATATGATTGACCGTCGCGATGGCCATGCTGCCTGGGCCTATGCTCCAGCTTGTGAAGGCCTGACCGGCCTGGTCGTATATCTCGACTTGCATGCGCAGCTGCGGTTGCCCGCTGGCGTCGAGATCGCAGCCTTCGATGCGCTGCCGCAGGGTGCGACCGTTTTCGTCGCGCGCCTGGGTGGATTCGGTGGCCCAGTGAACCGTATTGCCATCGGGCAGGGTTTGTTCGAAGCTCTGCTTGACGGTCGCGGTGTATGCCGGTGCGGGATTCCGGTTGGTCGACACGAAGACCTCGCGCTGCACGCTGTAGCGTATTACGCGGACGCAAGGCGTCACGTTCTGGGCTGATGCGTTTGTGGCGGCGAGCACGAGGATCCCGCAAGGAACGAAGAACACAACTCGAATGCCTGAACGCATGAATCTCCTCCGCGCACAGTGACACGATTGCTGCCGAATCAATTGCCTCATGAGGGTATGCCGGAGCTCATGTCGGTGCAAGAGGAAACATGTATGACTTACACGTATAGATGTCTGACTGGTAGTATGTCTGGCATTATGCAACGTCGTGATTTGCTGAAGGTTTCGCCTATTGTCCTTGCCTCAACCGTGGGCCGAGTTGCGCTGGCCCAGTCGCCCTCTGCGCCGGGTTCCGCAGAGGCAGTTTTCAATGTGCGTAGCTTCGGTGCGACAGGTGACGGCAAGACCGTTGACTCGCCGGCCATCAACAAGGCGATTGAAGCGGTCGCGGCGGCGGGCGGCGGAACGCTGGTCTTTCCGGCAGGAACATACCTCTGCTTTTCGATTCACCTGAAGAGCCACGTCGATCTGTGGCTGGATCGCGGATGCACGATCCTGGCGGCGGACTCGCCGAAGAAGGGTGACACGACGGGATACAACGGTGGAACGTACGACGCCGCCGAGCCAAACGATCCATGGGTGCCGTACCAGGACTACGGGCATAACCACTGGCACAACTCGCTGCTGTGGGCGGAGAACGAGCACGACTTCGGCATCTTCGGCACGGGACTGATTTATGGCAAGGGGCTGTCGCGCGGCTCGGGCTCTAACGCGGCTCCCGGATATGAGCCGTTTATCGCTGAGCAAGCGGGCGTGGGCAATAAGGCGATCGCGCTGAAGAACTGCCACAATGTGACGCTGCGCGACTTCTCGATCGTAAAGGGCGGCCACTTCGCGCTGCTGGCGACGGGCGTAGACAACATGACGCTCGACAATCTGCTGATCGATACCGACCGCGACGGGTTCGACATCGACTGCTGCAAGAACGTGCGCGTGTCGAACTGCACGGTGAATTCGCCGTGGGATGACGGAATCTGCCCGAAGTCGAGCTATGCGCTGGGCTACGCGCGCTCAACGGACAACGTGACGATTGCGAACAACTATGTGACCGGCATCTACCAGCTGGGAACGGTGCACGACGGAACCTGGAAGCGCTTCCCGGACGACGCGCACGTGCCACGCAATGGGCGCATCAAGTGCGGAACGGAGTCGAACGGCGGGTTCCGCAACATCACGATTACGGGCAACGTGCTGGAGGGATGCAAGGGCATCTCTCTGGAGACGAGCGACGGAGCGTATCTCGAGGACATCGCAATCACCGGCAACACGATGCGCGAGATCCAGGACGCACCGTTGTTCCTGCGCCTGAATCGGCGCAACCGCAACCCAAAGGAGACGCTGCGGCCGGGCACCCTCCGGCGTGTGGTGATCTCGAACCTGGTGAGTCACGATTCGACGTCGTCGACGTCGTCAATCTTCTCGGGCATTCCGGAGAACCTGATTGAGGATGTGAAGCTTTCGAACTGCTTCTTCGGGCATCGCGGTCTGCCGAAGGACATGAAGATCGGATGGGGAGAGAGCGCGAAGCCGATGCCGGACTGGCACTCCATCCACGTGCCAGAGGACGAACAGGGTTATCCGGAACTGCTGCATTTTGGGCCGACGCCGTGTAACGCGTTCTTCGTCCGGCACCTGAAGAACCTGGAGATGAGCCACGTGGAGGTTTCGCCGCAGGTAAGCGACGCTCGACCGGCCTTCTGGCTGGAAGATGTGCACCGGGCGGACTTCTTCGCGATCACGGCACCGCCTCAGCCGAACTTCTCGCTGCACAACGTGAGCGATCTACGAGTGTTCTGGTCGCGGGCGGCGAAGGATACGACGTTGGCGAATGCGAGCGATCAGGTGGTGTAACTTGAACCGCGAGGGTGAACGATGCCAAAGATTACGCCGTTTCTGTGGTTCGACAAACACGCTGAAGAAGCGGTCGACTTCTACCTGAAGGTGTTTCCGAACTCGCGTCGCACGAGTGAACTACGCTCCGGCGACGCGGGCCCGGGACCGAAGGGCAGCGTCGTGACGATTGGCTTCGAGCTGGATGGGCAGCCGTTCACGGCCTTGAACGGCGGCCCGGACCACACATTCAACGAGGCCATTTCATTCTTCGTGCACTGCAAGGACCAGGCGGAGATCGATTCCTACTGGTCGAAGCTGCTCGAAGGCGGAGGCGGGGAGATTGCTTGCGGGTGGCTGAAGGACCGCTTCGGTGTGCGTTGGCAGGTGGTTCCGGAGAACATTATGGAGCTAATACGAGAGCCAGGCGCGATGCGCGCGATGATGTCGATGAAGAAGCTGGATATCGCGGCGCTGAAAGCGGCGGCGAAGAACTAAACGCAGATTCCCTGCCACCCGAGCGAGCAAACTCGCCGGGGACCCCGCTTCGGGAATGACAACAAGAAAGGCAAAGGCAGAAAAGCACAAAGGCCGCGATGAGAGCGCGGCCTTTGTGCTTTCGTGTGGATGAAGCTTAGCTGTGCGAGCCAGCAGCGGCGGGCTCGGGGGTGGAGCTGGTGGTCGATGAGCTCGAGCTGGAACCAGAGCTGCTGCTGCCGCCCTTGCCCTCGGCGCCCGGCTTGCGGATGTCGATGCCGCCCTTGAAGAAGGCGCCGTCCTCGATGGAGATGCGGGCTGCGACGACGTCGCCCGTGAGCGAGCCTTCGCTGCGGATGTCGACCCGGTCAGAGGCCTGGCAGTTGCCGCGGACCTTGCCGAGCACGACGATCTCGCGTGCCATGATGTTCGCGGCGACCTGGCCGTTGCGGCCGACGGTCACGCGATTGCCCGGCAGATTGATTGCGCCTTCCACCTTGCCGTCGACGTACAACGACTCTGAACCGGTGAGCTCGCCCTTAACGACGAGGCTCTTGCCGATGGTGGCCTGCTCGCCGGTAGCGGCGGCAGTTGACCCGCTGCGAGCGGCAGCGTCAAAGGCAGGTGCACCAGCGGGGGGCTGGGGACGTGCTGGCTCAGGGGTGGGAGGCGTTTGACTGCCAGGCTGGTTCGGTTTCCACATAGTTTGATTTTCCTTTCCTCGTCAGGAGGGATTCTCTCGCAGGTTTCGAGCCGCCCACGCTGATGCGCGTAACACAGCCTCTGGCCCCGTGCTCAGTCCACCATACTCCATTTGGCCGGAAACTTGCCTAGAGCGGAAAACGAGGAGGAACCGTGCAGGATTCCCGGCAAATGCAGGCAGAACTTTGGGGTTTGGACGCAATGGAGTGCCATCCGTTACTGTGGAAAGCCGCTACATTACCTGTAAAAACTGCTCCGATACCGGATTTTCGAACTGGGAATAGTCCCGGGTGACGACCGTAAGGCCGGAGCCGGTGACGAAATAGTTCTTCTTGTCCTCGGCCGGGTCGTACCCGATTACAGTCCCGTCCGGGATGTGGCAATCGCGATCGATGATGGCGTGGCGGATGCGGCAGTGCCGCCCGACGTTGACATGGGAGAAGATGACGCTCGAATCTACGTCGGCGTAGCTGTTGACGCGTACGTCATGCGAGAGCACGGAGTTGCGCACGACTGATCCCGAGACGATCGATCCGGCCGACACGATCGAGTTGATGGCCATGCCGGTGCGACCGGGCTCACCGAATACGAACTTGGCGGGCGGATATTGATACGCGCGGCTGCGCATGGGCCACGCCTTGTCGTAAAGATTGAACGTTGGAGTGACGGACGCCACGTCCATGTTGGCCTCGTAGTAAGCCTCGAGGGTTCCGACGTCGCGCCAGTAAAGCGCGCGCTGCTTGTTCTCGTCGACGAAGTTGTAGGCGACCATCTTGAAGCGGCCCAGGATCTTGGGCAGAATGTCGTGGCCGAAGTCGTGGCGCGATTCGGGGTCTTCGGCATCGCGAAGGAGCTCGGGAATCAGAACATCCGTATTAAAGAGGTAGATGCCCATCGAAACATCGACCATGTCCGGATTGAACGGAGAGCGGATGTTCGTCTCCTTGGGCTTTTCGACGAAGCCGATCACCTCGCCGTTCTTCCCCACCTCGACGACGCCGAAGGCGGAGACCTCATCGGGCGTCACCGGCAGCGTGGCGAGAGTGACATCCGCGCCGGAGGCACAGTGGTGCTCCTTCATCAGCGCGTAGTTCATCTTGTAGATGTGGTCGCCGGAGAGGATGAGGACGTGCTGCGGCTCCTCGGAGCCAATGGAGTAGATGTTCTGGAAGACGGCGTCCGCGGTTCCCTGGTACCAGGACTTGGAGACGCGCTGCATCGGCGGCAGGATCTCGATGAACTCACCGAGCTCGCCCGCGACAACGGTACCCCAGCCTTCGCGGATGTGGCGGTTCAGCGAAAGCGCCTTGTACTGCGTAAGGATGTAGACGTGGCGCAGGTCGGAGTTGATGCAGTTGGAAAGGGTGATGTCGATGATGCGGTATTGCCCGGCGAATGGGACGGCAGGCTTAGCGCGGTCCCGCGTCAGGGGGAAGAGTCTTTCGCCGGCACCTCCGGCGAGCAAAACACCAAGCGTGTCTCTCATCGTGCAGCTACCTCTCGCTATCCATTCCCGTCTGACGCAAGTTTCAATGCCCGGGGAGGCACGAGTCTAGCACGCAAATCGCGGAAAATGTATAGCCGCGAGAGAATGCGGCTGAAAGAGCAGCGACGCGCGGGCCCTAAGAAGAGGATCCGCTATCGTGCTCTTCGGTGGTGATGCGCAGCGACTTCAGGAAGGTGAGGTCGTTGCGCGTGAAGGGCCCGTGTGCCGGCTCGTCGCCATTGTCCTTCTGTTCCTCCTCGACTTCGTTCAGACCGATGGTCGCCTCGAGCATCAGGAGTACATCAAACCCCTGCTCCCGGATCTCGCGGACGACGCCCGCAATCTGCTCGCTCTCGGATACGGACTCGTGAATTGCTTCGCCGAGCTTCTGAATGAGGTCCTTGACCTGTTGATTCAACGCCACCTCCCGATCATCTGTTGGAATGCCCCTGACCACGCATCGGGTATTCCCTGAACAGCGGGAACGGCAATTGCGGGGTAATTCTGATTAAACAGACTACGCCGAGGCAGCGGCTCCGCCAAGATGAAAGACGAAGGCCTCACACGACAGTGTGATGGTCGGACCATGCGGCCTCCAGCCGATGCGCCAGGTCCTCTACAGGTTCGCTGCGCTGCCGGTTCCAGATCATTAGGCCTGCCATCGCCGCGCAGGCTGCTCCCGCCACCCAAAAGAATGTCTTCATTGCTTCGTGCTCTCCCTTTCAAGGAGCTTGGATGTCAGTCGACCGCATTTCGTTTTGCGACGCGATGTGACAACCTTGGACACGTAAACTAGAACCATGGATCGGGTGAAGTTCGGGCGAGCGTTGGGATACGGGGCGCGACACGCCGCAAAGACGTTGGTGCAGGCGGCTGAGGCTGCCAGCGCACCGAACCCGTCCGCCAAAGCTCAAGCTGTGTCGCCCAGCAGACCATCTGAACCAACAGCCACTGCCGCGCCGCGCTGGGCTCCCGACCCCCGAACCGTCCGCGTCGCCGGCCGGCAGGCGAAATCATCCCTCATGGCACCGGTTGTGCGATTTTCGAGCGTCGTGTGGTTGCAGGTCACAGGGGTCTTCTTCGCGCTGATCGCGTTCGTCATGGGCGCGGCTGCTTGGCGGGCACGCGCCGCTGTTCACGCGGCCGCGGGCTCCCCTGCGGCGGTGAAACTCTACGCCTATCTGGCCATCTGCGCGGTGTTCACGTATTTCACCGTGAGCAGCTTCGTGCGCGCAGCGCGCAAGTAGAAGGCGACACCGGCGCTCCTTCGCACTCACTGGATCAGGACGCTGCTGATCAATGCATACACCGCCGTGTTGTTGCTCTGGAGCTGGCGGCTGTGGAACGGAGGCACCCGGCAGATCACTCGCAGGTCAGCGATTTACACTCGTAGAGTCGCGGCGCGCGTTGCGCTGCTCTGTGAGGATTCCACCCATGTCCACGACCGCTGCGCCCGCGCTCCGCCGTACCGCCCTTCATGCCACCCACCACGCCCACAAGGCTCGCATGGTCGACTTCGGCGGATGGGACATGCCGGTCCAGTACAAGGGCCTGATCGACGAGCACATGGCCGTGCGCACGGCAGTGGGGATATTCGACGTGTCGCACATGGGCGATATCCAGCTGCGCGGACCGAACTCGCTGGCCGCGGTCCAGCGCCTCCTGATGAACGATGCGAGCAAGCTGCAGATTGGCCAGGCGCACTACTCGGCCATGCTGTACCCGAACGGCACCTTTGTGGATGACGTCGTGCTGCACAAGCTGGGAGACAACGACTTCCTCATCGTCATCAACGCCGGCACGCGCGAAAAGGACGTGCAGTGGGTGCGGCAGACGATCGGCTCGATGGGTGGCGTGCACATTATGGACGTCAGCGATTACTACACACAACTCGCCATCCAGGGGCCGAAGGCCAAGGACACGCTGCAGAAGCTGACGAAGGTTGACCTGACCCCGATCAAGAACTACTGGTTCACCTGGGGAACAGTCGCCGGCTGCCACAATGTGCTGATCGCACGCACGGGCTATACCGGTGAAGACGGTTTCGAGATCTATATCCCGTCCGACGAGCCGACGAGCTCGCGCGTGTGGGGTGAGGTGCTGGACGCCGGCGCGGAGTTCGGCATCATGCCCTGCGGCCTGGGCGCCCGCAACACGCTGCGGCTTGAAGCGGCGCTGGCGCTCTATGGACATGAGATTTCGGACACCATCAACGTCTTCGAAGCCAACCTCGGGCGCTACTGCAAGCTGGATAAGGGCTCTGATTTTGTCGGCCGAGAGGCTTTGCTTCAGGTCGAGAAGGACGGCGGACCGAAGCGCAAGCTCGTCGGACTGGAGATGATCGAGCGCGGCATCGGGCGCGACGGATACCCAGTGCTCTCGCTTGAGGGCGAGCGCATCGGCGAAGTTACGTCGGGCTCGCCGGCGCCATTCCTGAAGAAAAACATCGCACTCGCGTACGTGCCGGTCGCTTACACCGAAATCGGGACAGAAGTTGGCGTGGAGATTCGCGGGCAATCGGTCAAGGCGAAGGTTGTGCCGACGCCGTTCTATAAACGGCCGAAGCCGAGCACTACGCCGGTTACGGCGCCACTGTCTTCGTAACCGCATTCATTTCGAAAGCTTCGCCTGCGCCGCAAGACCGATTGTCTTCAGTCCGCGGCGGAGCTCTGCGCGTTCTGCCGCCGGTATCGTGGACATCACCGCATCCAGATCGCGCTCGTGCCGTGCATAGAGCCGCTTGATGAGCGCGGTCCCGTGTGCGGTTAGCTGCGCGCGCCGGACGCGTCGATCCTCTTTGCTCGCAACACGCTCTACAAATTCGCGCTGTTCAAGCCGATCGATCGCCGCAGTCATCGAGGCATTCGTGATCAGGGCTGCCTCGCAGAGTTCGCTCATCGTGAGCGGGCCTTTGTGCAGCAGGGCTTCAAGGATCATGAAGTCGGAGAGGCCTATGTCGAGCGCGGCAACGGAGTGCTCGACGAACGCGGCCATAGAGCGGTAGGCGCGTGCGAGCACAACCCACAGCGCGGCTGCGGAGGTGTCGTTCGTCTTGTCGGCTGGGGGCATGCTCGTGTCAGTCTATGAGGTGTAGGCTTCGCGGATAAGTGTTCGCGCGAGCTCCAGCTCCTCCGCAGTAATTGTGTGCGGGCGTCCGGGGTAGCGGCGTGCGGTCACCACAGCGCCCATGCGCTCCAGTTCCGCAGCCGAGGCCTGCACACGCTGCCACGGCACGTGCGGGTCAGGATCGCCGCTAAGAAAAAGCGCAGGCGTTCCGGCAAGCGAGCCCTCGTGATGCAGGTCCGCATCCAGAGGGCCGATCAACCCGCCGGTGAACGCAATCAGTCCGGCATAACGCGCTGGGTTCGAGGCCACGAACTCGGTCGCAAGACAAGCGCCCTGCGAGAACCCGGCGACCACGATGCGCTCGCGCGGAATGCCGGCAGCCTCGATCTCCGCCACGACAGAGCCGACCTTCGCCAGTGCCGAACCCAGCCACGGCTCATTCGCCTCGCGCGGTGCCAGAAACGAGTTCGGATACCACGTGCGCCCCGCAGCCTGTGGCGCAAGGTAGGCGAGGCCTTCCCGGTAGAGCGGCTGCGCAAGCGAGAGGATGTCCTCGGCCGAGCTGCCGCGGCCGTGCAGCAGCACGACCGCTCCTTTTGCTTCTGCCAGCGGCGCGCCAGCGCGGACTTCTGGTTGGCTGGCGTGAGGGCTGAGGGCGCCGGTCATGCGGTCACCTCTTTCTTCATAGTCTGCGAGCTCTGATGCAGCTCTATCGGCTGCAGGCGTGTTTCGATGGCCGCACGCTGCGGCTCGAACCACGCAGGAATCCGCAGCGCCTCGCCGAGCGTGTCTGGCGTCTCATCGATGCCGAAGCCTGGATTATCCGTCGCAAGCTCGAAGAGCACCCCGCCGGGTTCGCGGAAGTAGATGGAATGGAAGTAGGTGCGGTCCTGCACCGAAGTTACCTGCAGGTGGTCGCCGATCTCCTCAAGCCATGCAAGCTGCGCCGCGTCATCCTTTGCACGGTAGGCAATGTGGTGAACGGAACCTGCTCCGGGTCGGCCGTAGCCGGCGTTCGGATCGACCACAACATCGATGTGGTTGCCGAGCGAACTGCCTGCGGGTGAGACGAAGCGCGTGCGGCTGCCCTCCGTCGCGGTCGGCTGGAAACCGAGCATCTTCATTGTCGCGGCGGTCCGGTCGAGACTGCGCTCGAGCAGGGTGACGCCAAAGAAGCCGCGTAATGCGTGCTCGGCGGGAACATCGGCGTAGCGGGATGGCGTGATCTGCGGCACGTCTGCATGCGCGACCAACTCGATCTTCATGCCATCGGGGTCGGCAAGCGTGAGCACCTCCTCGGCGCCGCTGAAGCGCGTCCCGGTGCGCTCGAAGAGAACGCCCTTATCGCGCAATCGCTGCTCCCAGTACGCAATCGAGCCCTGCGGGATGCTGAACGCGGTTTGCGTGACTTCACCGGTGCCGGCGTGTCCGCGCCGGGCGTGCGGCCAGGGGAAGAAGGTCAGGATCGTACCCGGACTGCCGGCGTCGTCGCCGAAATAGAAATGATAGGTGCCGGGGTCGTCGAAGTTGACGGTGCGTTTCACGAACCGCAATCCAAGCACCTCGGTATAGAAATCGAGGTTGCGCTGCGGGTCTGACGCAATGGCGGTAACGTGATGAAGTCCGGTGATGGGTTCTGGCATGGTGGCTCCTTTCCTCGGTGCCAATTACTTCTACACCATAAGATTCGATATCGAAGGAAAAGATTCAGCCGGTTTTATTGGGGGGTAAATTTCGTGCGCAAGTCGTTTGGATTCCACAAAACGGGCTCCGGCGAAATCACTTTACAATGACGACATGAGCTATCCGGAGAGCTATCGGTACGCCAAGTCACACGAGTGGCTGGCCATGAACGGCGAGACTGCCTCGGTGGGAATCACCGACTACGCGCAGGAATCGCTGGGCGACATTGTTTTTGTGGAGCTGCCCAAGGTGGGCCAGCAGATCGAGGCCGGAGCGACCTTCGGTTCCGTCGAAAGTGTGAAAGCGGTCAGCGATCTCTACGCGCCCGTGACCGGCACCGTCACCGAGGTGAATGAGAGCCTGAACTCGGCGCCCGAGACGGTCAACGCCGCGGCGAACGACACGTGGTTCATCAAAATCACTGTCACCAATCCCGACGAGGCGAATGCGCTGCTCTCGGCTGCGGACTACGAGAAGTTCGTCAAAGAAGAAACCGGTCATTAGTCGTGTCGAACGTCATCAAGACCGATGTGTTTATTCTGCTCGGGTTGTTGATCGCTGTTATCGGCTTCCTTGGGAAGAAGTTCTACTACGCGCGTGGTTTGTACGGGGGCTCATCCGGAAAGGAAACTCCGCTCTGGTTTGGCCGTTTGATGTTCATCGGCGTTGGCAGCATATTCATGATCACCGGATTTCTACAACTTTTCGGCGTTATCCCCATGCGCTAATAACTCTCACTGAATAGGTTTCTTAATGCGCTATCTCCCCAAGTCCCCCGCCGACCGCCAAGAGATGCTTGATGCGATTGGTGTCACGTCGATCGACCAGCTCTTCGAAACCATCCCCGGCGAATACCGGTTCGATCACGACCTGAACATCCCGCGCCAGCATGGAGAATCGGAAATCCTCGATCGCTTCCGCGCGTTCGCGGGCAATATCGCGAGCGGCGATGCTGCCAGGCTGGCTGCGCAACCGGCGACAAAGCTGCCCGCGAGCTTTCTCGGCGCAGGCGCGTACCGTCACTACCGCCCGGTCATCATCGACTCGCTGGTGCAGCGCGGCGAGTTCCTGACCAGCTACACGCCCTATCAACCGGAGATCTCGCAGGGCACGCTGCAGGCCATGTTCGAGTTCCAGACGATGATCTGCGAGCTGACCGGCATGGAAATTGCCAACGCATCCATGTACGACGGCTCCACGGGATGTGCTGAGGCCGTGATGATGGCCGTTCGTGTGACCGGAAGAGATGGCTGCGTGGTCGCACGCACCGTGCATCCGGAGTATCGCGAGGTGCTGAAGACCACCGTGCAGCACCAGGAGATTCCCGTAGCGGAGTGCGGCTACGACGCGAAGTCCGGCCGCGTGGACCTCGCTGAGCTCGAGCGCGCGATCACCGACAACACGGCCTGTGTGATGATTCAGTCGCCGAACTTCTTCGGCACAATCGAAGACGTCGCCGCCATTGCCGAACTGGTGCATTCCAAGGGTGCACTGCTCATCGTCGCGATCGCTGAAGCCGTCTCACTGGGCATTGTAAAGCCGCCGCAGGAGGCCGACATCGTCGCCATGGAGGCGCAGAGCTTCGGCGTAGCGGTCGGCTTTGGCGGGCCGTACTGCGGCGTGATCGCCTGCAAGGAGCGGTTCCTCCGGCAGATGCCGGGCCGGCTCGTCGGCGAGACGAAGGACATGAACGGCAAGCGCGGCTTTGTGCTGACGCTCTCGACACGTGAGCAGCACATCCGCCGCGAGAAGGCGACGAGCAACATCTGCACCAACCAGGCGCTGGTCGCGATGATGGTTACGATCTTCCTGACGGTCTACGGCAAACAGGGTCTGCGCGAACTCGCTCAGCAGAACCTCGCGAAAGCTGCCTATCTCCGCGACGCGCTCGCGAAAGCCGGTGCAAAACCGCTCTTCTCCGCTCCGAGCTTCAACGAATTCGCTGTCGCGCTTCCCGCGAGCGCGGAGAGTGTGAACGCGAAGCTGCTCCAGAAGGACATCATCGGCGGTCTTGCGCTCAACAGGTGGTATCCGGAGCTGGGCGAAAGCGCAGCGCTGTGGTGCGCGACGGAGCTGACGACGAAGGTGCAAATCGACGCTGCAGCTCAGGCGCTCGGAGCGAAGTAGTTATGGACATCAGCGCGGTTGAAGGGCAGGAGCTATCTGCAGTCGAGTTTGTGAGTGACTACCTGCGCCTGCGCTTCGATGGCCCAACGTTGACACTGTACGCGTGGCCTCACGTTCTGCTGGAAGACTTCTCGATCGCCTTCGGACAGCCCGAGTACCGCAATGCTCTCTGCGCGCAGATCGGCGAGACGGTCGCCAAGGCCGAGCTGAAAGAGCTGGATTCGCTGACGGTCGAGTTTGAATCAGGCACGGTGATCGCACTCAGCCTGCGCGAAGAGGATATGGATGGGCCGGAAGCTGGAAGCTATTCCGCAACCGGCGGCAGTGACGATGAGGAAGAGTTCTAACCGGTCTTGCGCCTGAAACGCAAAGGCCGTCCCGGAGGACGGCCTCTTCTTTCGGGCACTGTTACCGGTAATTGCGGATAAAGGTGTCGCGCGGGAATCCTGAGCGCCGCGCGCGCTGCTGCAGCGCTTTGGCCTCTGGCTCGCTCATCGGTCCTCCCAGGCTGATGAGGAACGGCGCTCGGCTCCGCGGACTGAAGACCTGAGCATGGAAGCCCGGGTGCCGCGCGTTCAACTGCTCCGCCTTCGCCTGTGCCTGTCCCTGGCGGTTATACGTCCATGCAATTACGTACCATCCCGCCCCATGTGCCGCCGTTGCAACGCTGCTATTTGCCTCCACCCGAGCCGGCTGCACGATTGGCTGCTGAACAGATCGAGGTTGCGCAGCAGAAGCCTGCGGAGCTGAGCTCGTAACCGCGGGGGCGACGTTTTCGGAGGGCCTTGTCGACTTCGCCCCAACAAAATGCCAGATCACGATGATGCAAACGATCGCCACAGCCAGACCCCCGACGAGCCACGGACGCAGCGGAAACCCTGAAACTTCCTCGGCAACCAGGCGCCGGGAGCGCAGCGCCGGATCTGCCGCAGCATTGATCGGCGGACGCGGCTGATCGAGTGGAAGCGTTTGCTGCTCCGGCTGCACGACGTTAGAAGCCTTCGACGCACTCGCAGAGTTCGGTTTCCGGTTGGCGCCCGTTCCATTCGTCGAGGGAGCGGGAGATGCCGATGGAGTCGTCGCAGCGGACGGCTGGTTCACAACCTGCCCGATCTGCTCCAGGCTCCATGTGCCGTCCAGCATGTGCGGAATCAACCGCCGGAAGCCATCCGGCAAGTTGAGGCCCGGATTGTAGCGCTTCTCCAGCGTCAGGCATTGCAGCAGCAGCATGCCGAAGTCATGAATGTCGCGACGGCGAAGTTCCGCGCAGCCTTCGGGCGTGTTGAACTCCGTGTCAGCGATGCACTCGCGCACGCAATCGCTGCGCAGTTTCACAGTCTCGCCCACCGCCAGAACATTGACCGGTTCGATGTGCTCATGCACGAGGCCGCTGCCATGAAGCGCCGTCAAGGCTCCGTGAACAGCCCGTGCGACCTGCGTCGCTTCCGTGAGCGTCAGCGGTCGCTCGCGCAGCACGTCGTCGAGGTTCGCATCATCGGCCTCCATCAACGCGTACGTGATCGCGACGCCGTCGAAGTTCGTCTGACCGAAGCGCTCGATATTGATCAGATTGCCCTCGTGCATCCCGGCAACCTGACGCCAACGCTTCAGCAGCTCGTCTTCGTCAAAATGGGCCTCAGTGATGCGGATGACGGCGGCATTTCCCGTTGTGTCCGAGGTGGCAAAGAAGCCGTTGCGTCCCTCCGAACGCAGCAGCTTGCCGAGCGTGTAAGTGCCCTCAATCTTTCTTCCTTCATATTCCGTCCAGAGTTGCATCGGTACGCCCCATATTCCAGATTCCACAGTTCGTTCGCAGAAGCGTCGGGCTTGCCAGCCCGAGGGATTCCTCTGCGGAGGAGGCAGTTTTGCCTAATCTAAGTTTGGACGTGCCTGACCCGTCTTCGGCACGTTTTGCACCGCTGGCCCAAGGAAAAGCCGAACCACCGCAGGCACATCCGCTTTGGCAACCCGCGCCGGGAGGGTGCGATAGGCGAACGGGCGAGCACGACTTCGCCGGCGTGAATATGAGAACCTGAGAGGAGCGGCTCCCCCTGCAGGCTGCCTTCATGCGTGCAGCTCGGGCTTTCGCTACGGGAAAACCATGCCAGACGAAAAGTTCATTGGAACGCCGCGCAAGGCGACCACGCACGTCAACCAGGACGAAAACCTCATCTTCGAGAAGAGCTCGCCCGGCAAGAAGGGCTACCGCCTTGCCGAGCTCGATGTGCCCGCCGTCGATGCCGCGGCGCTGCTTGGTGACGCCGCGCGTGAAGACCTCGGCGTGATGCCGGAGCTCAGCGAGATCGAGATCATCCGCCACTTCACTCGCCTTTCCACGTGGAACTATGCGATCGATCTCGGCATGTACCCGCTCGGTTCCTGCACGATGAAGTACAACGCCCGCATCAACGAGGCGGTCGCACGCCTCGAGGGTCTCGCGGAAGCACACCCGTACCAGCCTGAGTCGTTGTCGCAGGGCGCGCTCGGCGTCATGAAGATCCTGAGCGAATGCCTCATCGAAATCACCGGGATGGACGCCATCACGCTGCAGCCTGCGGCGGGCGCGCATGGTGAGTTCACCGGCATCCTTTTGGCGAAGGCCTATCACACGGCGCAGGGCAATCCGCGCAAGAAGATCCTCATCCCCGACTCTGCGCACGGCACGAATCCCGCGACGGCAGCCGTCTGCGGCTACCAGGTCGCGAACCTGAAATCGAACGCGAAGGGCATGGTCGATCTCGCCGAACTCGAAAAGCTGGTCAACGATGACATCGCTGCGCTGATGCTGACGAACCCGTCAACCATCGGCGTCTTCGAGAGCGAGATTCACAAGATCGCCGACATCCTGCACGCGAAAGGCGCGCTGCTCTACATGGACGGCGCGAACATGAATGCGCTCTGCGGCAAGACGCGGCCCGGCGACTTCGGTGCGGACGTCATGCACCTGAATCTGCACAAGACCTTCTCCACACCCCATGGGGGAGGTGGCCCGGGCTCGGGTCCCGTGGCGTGCAAGAAGATTCTCGAACCGTTCCTTCCCACACCGGTCGTCATCACGAAACCGGACGGCACGCTCGGGCTCGACTACAACCGCCCGCAGAGTGTTGGTCGCGTGCGCGCCTGGTACGGCAACTTCGGGATGTTCATCCGCGCGCTTGCATACATTCTCGCGAACGGCCCCGACGGCCTGCGCCAGACCACCGAAGACGCCGTGCTCAACGCAAACTACCTGCGCGCCAGGCTCGAGGGCACCTTCGATCTGCCCTACAAATCGCCGTCGCTGCATGAGGTCGTCTTCTCCGACAAACTTCAGGCGCGCAACGGCGTCAAGACCGGCGACATGGGCAAGCGGCTCATCGACTACGGCTTCCATGCCTACACGGTCAGCTTCCCGCTCGTCGTGCAGGGCGCGATGATGATCGAGCCGACGGAGTCTGAATCCAAGGAAGAGCTCGACCTGCTCGTCGACGCGCTGCAGCAGATCGCGCGTGAAGCAGAGGAGAACCCGGAGCTCGTGCAGACCGCGCCGCACACCACGCGCATGCGCCGTCTGGACGAGACGACCGCCGCGCGTAAGCCGGTCTTGCGCTGGAGGGCACCCATAGCCTCCACTTCCTTAACGCCCGACAGCGCCGCGAAGGAGTGGTAGCCGTGGCCGATGAGCTGAAGGCGACCGGCACACCGTTCTACCGGCACGGCGACATCCTCCACTCGCGCGGCGAAGAACTCGAACGCGAGATCTTCATGCGCGGCGAGACCGCCGGCCGGCTCGCGGTTGCACTCGACACGCTGACGGACGCCCTCGTGCTCGTGGGGCAACACGGCGTGTATTGCACGAGCAACCGGAATCCCGCGGTGCCGAAGCTTGATCTGCAGGCCGTGCTCGCCGGCATAGGCGGAGCGAAGGAGCTCATCGCCGGCGCGATGGACCATTTGCGCAAACAGAAGGAAGCCCACTAGCTCAGGTTCCGCGCGCGTACACTGGACGCACTTGATTTTCCGTCCAGGAGCTCTCCCAGAAATGCATCTCTCGCGCCTCTTCTGCGCAGCGCTCACGAGCGCCGCACTTCTCTCGCCGTGTCTCGCGAGCGCGCAAACCCCCATCACCCTCGCCGTCGACCTCACCGATGCTCCGCGCAAGATCCTGCACTCGCAGGAGACGATGCCCGTGCAGCCCGGCCCCATGACGCTCGTGTACCCGGAGTGGATTCCCGGTGAGCACGGTCCCACCGGACCCGTCGTCGACCAGGCCGGCTTCATCATCACGACGCAGACGGGCCGGCGCGTGAAGTGGGAGCGCGATCCGGTGGACATGTACGCGTACCACATCACGGTTCCCGACGGCACAACGCAGCTCAACATCAAAATGGACTTCCTCGCAACGGCGAGTGCTGAAGGCTTTTCCGCCGGTGCGTCGACGAGCGCCAATCTTGCGCTGTTGAGCTGGAATGAGCTCGTCGTCTATCCCGCCGGAACCAAGGCCGCCGAGGTCATGATCACGCCCTCGCTCAAGGTCCCCGAAGGCTGGAAGTTCGGCACAGCGCTCGAACCCACCTCTGCCCCAGGCACGCAAACCAGCTTCAAAACCGTATCGCTCGAGCAGCTCGTCGATTCGCCCGTGCTCGCCGGCCGCTATTTCCGTGAAGTTCCGCTCGCAACCGACGTCACTCCAAAGCACTTCCTCGACATGGCCGGCGACGGTCCCGAGGACGTCGAGCTCTCGCAGGAACACATCGACGACTTCTCTCGCCTCGTGCGCGAGACAGGAGCGCTCTACAAATCTCGCCACTATGGCGCGTATCACTTCCTCGTGACGCTGAGCGATCAGGTCGCGCACTTCGGACTCGAGCACCATCAATCCTCGGACGATCGTGTCGGCGAAAAGACCTTCACCGACGACAACACATTCATCGAGAACGGTCTCCTGCTTCCGCACGAGTTCACCCACTCCTGGAATGGCAAGTACCGCCGCCCCGCGGGTCTTGCAACGCCCAACTACCAGGAGCCGATGAAGGGAGATCTGCTGTGGGTATATGAAGGCCTCACCGAATATCTCGGCGATGTGCTCGCTTCGCGCTGCGGCATCTGGGCTCCCGCCGTGTATCGTGATCGTCTCGCCACTGTGGCCGGATATCTCAACGATCTCCGCCCCGGCCGCACATGGCGCGACCTGCAGGACACCGCAACCGCCGCGCAACTTCTCTACAACGCAGGCGGTGGCTACGATAACTGGCGCCGCAATGTCGATTACTACGACGAAGGCGAGCTTCTCTGGCTGGAGGTCGATCTCACCATCCGTGCAAAGACGAACGGCAAAAAGAGCCTGAACGACTTTGCAGCCGCGTTTGAAGGCCTCGGCGGCAATACTGCGCCGAAGGTTGTCCCCTACACGTTCGACGACATCGTCAACGGACTAAACGCGGTCGTGCCGAACGACTGGGCGACCTTCCTGCGCACACGACTCGACTCCAACGACGTCCACGCGCCGGAGATGGAGGGCATCGACGCACTCTCAGGCTACAAGCTCATCTACACCGACAAGCCTGACTACTGGTCGCAGCTTGAGGAGAGTCAGCGCAACTACATCGACACGCGCTACTCGTTAGGCATGTCCGTAGGTACCGATGACAAGGTGAACGATGTGATCATCGGCGGCCTCGCCGATAAAGCGGGCTTCGGCCCCGGCATGCAGATCATCGCAGTGAACGGCCGCGGTTTCGCTCCACTCCTTCTGCGCGCAGCCATCCAGAAAGCTCAGGGGAGCGGCCCCGCACTCGAGTTCATCGTAGAGAACACGAACTACTACAAGATCATTCGGATGGACTACCACGGAGGCGAGCGCTATCCGCAATTCCAGCGCGTTCAAGGCACGCCCGCACGTCTGGATGACATCCTGCAGCCGATGGTCAAGTAAGACGCAAAAGAAAAGGGACGCGCCATCGTCCAAGTGGCGCGTCCTTACTTTTTTAGATGCACGCGGAATATATCGCGTCAGCTTACGGGCACTGGGACTGGATGCTCGGGATCCGCGCTTGCCTCAGGTGGCAGCTTGCCTGCCTCCTTGAGTCGCTTCTCCATCACCGAGGCCTGTATCTCTGAATTGAGTTCGGCGCCCGCGAGCAGCGTTAGTCCGGTGATGTAAAACCACATCAACAGAATCACCACCGCACCGAGCGAACCGTATGTGACCGAGTAGCTGTTGAAGAAGTGCAGGTACACGCGAAAGCCGAGCGACGCGAGCATCCACGTGATGATTCCGAACGCAGCACCGGGCGTAAGCCAGCGCCAGCACTTCGTCTTCAGGCATGGAGCGTAGTAGTAGATTGTGCTGAAGATCAGCATCAGCAGCCCGCAGGCGATGGTCCACGTCACAACGTGAATCCCAACGACGACTCCGATACGCAGCGGCCGATGCCAAATAGCGTGATGCGCTCTACGCGCGAGAAAGCCGCCCGTCATCAGCACCGCCAGATTTGCCGTCGCTATCAGGGCGAGCAGGATTGTCACCAGAATCGCCGCTCCGTGAGCCTTCCAGTACGGCCTCGTCTCGCGCACCTTGTACACGAGATTGATCGTGTCCTGAATCGCGGAGAAGCCCATGGATGCCGACCATAAAGAAACCAGAAAACCGAACGCTGCCTTGCCGCCGGTGGAGGCCTGCGCGGTCTGGTTGAACGTGTCAATCACGAGCTGATACGCCGACGGTGGTACCACCATCGCCAGAGAGTGAAGAAGCCTGTCATAAATGCTTGGCGCGCTGCGAGCAGCGAGCCCGAGCACCGCACTCGCGCAGATCAGCATCGGGAACAGCGAGAACAGAAAGTAGAAGCCCAGCTCCGCTGCGCGCGAAACCAGATCGTCATCCACAAAGGACTTCGCCGTGCGTTTCAGCACCACGCCCACCGGCGTGCCTTCAAAGTTCCATAGGCTGCCGAACTCAGAGCGTGATACATAGTCCCAGATGCGCCGCGCGACCGGATCACTCGGGCGATGGTCCTTGCGTTCGTCGGCCTGAGGCGGCGGTGTCGATGGTACGCTCTGCAGCATTGCGCAACCGAATCCTCTGCAATTACCGTTGGAGCCGGTACAGCGCCGGCTTGTCTCTCTGATGCAGCCAGCGATGGGCTGGTAACTTGCTGAACTGCCGGTCGAGGCATCGTTCGTCTCGGTCACGCATCTGATTTCACAGGAGACCGCACACCAACATGAAACGCCGCAAGACCAAGGCCCCCCGTAGCGCACGAGGAATTCCCTTCTGGATGCGCAAGTTGGGGCAGCTCTGGCGTCTCGTCCGCGAAAGCCACGCCGATCCGCTGGAAGGCGAACCGCGCCTGCCTCTGTCGGTTGCCGAACACGAGGCGGCGATCACGTTCATCGGTCACTCCTCCTTCCTTCTGCAACTCGGCGGCCGCAACATCCTCATTGACCCGGTCTTCGCCACGCGGCTGATTCTCCTGCGCCGCAAACGCGTGGCCGGCGTGCGCGTCAGCGACCTTCCACGCATCGACGCCGTCCTGCTGACGCACGCGCACATGGACCACCTGAACCGTCCCTCGCTGCGCGCCGTGACGCGCGAGATGCGCCGCCGCAAAATTCCGGCGCCGGTCGCCATCGTTCCTCACAACGTAGAGGATCTCGTCGCTGATCTCGGCTTCTCCGCGGTTCAATCTCTGCGCTGGTGGCAGTCGACCGAGCTCGGCGAGACCACACCGCTCCGCGTCACCATGACGCCTGCGAAACACTGGGGCGCGCGTATGTTCAATGACACGCACCGCGGTTTCGGCGGATACGTGCTGGACTCTCCCGGCTCGCCGCGCATCTACCACTCCGGCGACACCGCCTACTTCGCAGGATTCTCAGAGATCGGCAGCAGGTTGAAGCCCGAGATCGCGCTGCTCCCCATCGGCGCCTACTTCCCCGACAGCTACCGCGCCGTGCACACCAGCCCCGAAGAGGCGCTGCAGGCGTTCCTCGATCTCGGCGCAGAAGCCATGGTGCCGATGCACTACAACACCTTCCGGCTCGGACGTGAGCCGATGGACGAGCCGCTTCCACGCCTGATGCGCGCCGCCGATGCCGCCGACGTTGAAGACCGCGTTCACCCTCTCGCCGAAGGTGAGAGCTGGCTGGTCCCGGAAAGCTTCGCCGACTCCGACCGCGAAACTACACTTGCGGACCGCAACGCAGCCGACTAAAGAACAGCAGGGACCTGCCGTCGCCTTTTCCTTTGCTTTCACTTCTGCGCTTGCTTTGCTCTTGCCTTTGCTTTTCTTTCTGTCATCCCCGAAGGGGATATGCTGTTGTCTTTCCGAGCCTCAACTCCTCAACTCGCAACACCAACTGCTCACCGCCGCGCCCGTGCGCTCGACCGCATCGCGTACGCAATCGCCTCGAGAAAGCGCTCCGGATTTCCCTGCGGGACCGTGAGGTTCATCTTTGCCGCCATCTGCGCTGCAATGCGTCCGGCAATCTCTGCGCGCGTGGCCAGGCTTAAATCCAGCGCCCGCGCGAAGAACGATTCAATCAGCAACAGATCATCACCCTTCAGCTTTGCTATTGCGTCCGCTGGCAGGCTCCCGGCACTCTGCGCGCCCGCCCAGGCGAGCGGATCAAACGCAGCCGGCGCCGAGTGCGCGGGCATGATGCTCGTGCCTCGCTCAATCAGCAGCGGCTGCTCATCGCTGCGCTCATGCACGACGAGCGTCCCCGCCGCCAGATCCCCAAGCCGCTGATTACGCTTCGTGCACAGCATCGTGATGACGCCCGCGAGATATAGCGCCGGCAGATAATCCACGATCCGCAGCAGGTTGCGCGACATTGCCTCAAACAGCGTGATCTGCCGGCCCGAGTCCTTGATCACGCGCAGCTTCATCACGTGCTTTCCCGGCGTCTGCCCGCGCCAGAACGCCTCAAACAGCGTGTAATAGCCCCAATACAACAGGAAATTCAAAGCGATAAACACCGCCAGGGTCCAGTTCCCGAGCACGCCAAGGTGTTTTTGCAGAGAGTCGAAGATGAACGCCGAAAGTATCCCCAGCAGAATGAAGCCCACGCCGATAATCAGGTGATCGAGCAAAACCGCGACGAACCGGCTGCCGATGCCTGCGACGGCGAACTCGAGCTCCACCTGCTCGGGCGTGTCAATGTTAAGCTGGTCGGCAAACCCGCGTTGCTCAAATGCAGCCATGATCTCAAACCTCTGGATCGACCTTCGCAAGGATAACTGGAACCGCCTCGACGCTCTGCTGCGGCAGGTCGAGGGCCACGGGCTGCGCTCCCTTTCGCAACCCGATCTGCGCGACCTCGGCCTGCTCTACCGCCAGGCCGCCGCCGACCTCAGTGCCGTCCGTGCCGACCGATCCTCCCGCACGCTGGAACAATACCTCAACAAGCTCGTCGCACGCGCTCACAATTTCGTGTACTCCGGCTCACGCACCTCATTCGCGGGCCTGTGGCGGTTCATGGCGCACGGCTACCCGCGGCTCCTGCGCCGGCTTTCGGGCTACGTCTGGCTCGCGACCGCCATTACCATTGCCGCCGCTGCCCTCGGCGTCTTTATCACCCTCGTGCGCCCCGAGTTCGGCGAGATGTTCCTCGGCGCGGACAAGATGGAAGGCATCCGCCAGCATCACCTCTGGATGGACTCGATCCTCAGCATCAAGCCGCAGGCCTCTTCGCAGATCATGACGAACAACATCACGGTCTGCTTCGTCGCGTTCGCGGCCGGAATCACAGCAGGACTCGGCACCATCATTACGCTGTTCGTAAACGGCCTCATGCTTGGCACGATTGCGACCGTCTGCGCGCAGTACCACCTGTCGCTCAGCCTCTGGAGTTTCATTGCCGCGCACGGCGCGCTGGAGCTGCCCAGCATCATGCTCGCCGGGGCAGCCGGGCTGCGCCTCGCCGCGGGCATCCTCTTCCCCGGCATGCTGCGCCGCAAGGACTCCCTCGCGCTCGCCGGTCTCGAAGCCGTCCAACTCGTCGCCGGCACGATCCCCCTGCTCACCATCGCCGGCACGCTGGAGGCATTCCTCTCGCCCACGCACGCACCCAACGCATTGAAGTTCGCGGTCGGCGCTCTGCTCTTCGCTGGCTTATGCCTTTGGCTCGGCGAGGGCGGCCGCACCCCGCTCTCGCGCAATGCAGGGCCCCATCCAGAGGATTCCGCCAATCCCATCGCTCTATCTAATTGAACTAAAAAGTACTTACGATTCGCGCCGGCATCCCCCTGTGAGGATTACCCCTTTGTTTCCAGGATTTTGCACGGAAACACACTCTTTGCAGTCTTTGGTCCACCCCTAAGTCCAATGTCTTGAATATTTTGCGCAAAAAGCGGGGAGGGGAGGGGGTATCCCCATCTCCCCGGCAAATTGCTACGGGTGAGGCTGCGTCGTCTCCGTCGAGCTGGTCCCACTCGGCGCTGCAGGCTGGTTCGGCGCAGGACTGCTCTTGCCCTGATTCTGGGCCGGTTCCGGCGTATTCGCCGCCGGCGTGATCTGCTTCGCCCGCGCTCCCTTTGTCTTCCCGGTGTTCGCGTTCGGCTGATTGGACGACCCCGGCGGCGGCGCCGCTCCACTGGCAACCCCATTCACCGATCCCGGCCCCCCATTCTTTGCGTTCGGAGGTCCATTCGCTGGCGCCGGCGGCGGCAGCACATGGAACGTCAGCTCCGCGCCCGCCGCGAGACCAGCATCCGTCCCCACCGCGGGCGCGCTGTCCGGAAGATCCTTATGCCCGGGCTTGCCGCGATAGGTCAGCGTATCGGTGTACACGCTAAGCGATCCCACGCGCTCCGCCTGCAGGGAAAACTCGCCCGCCGCATACAGCCGTCCCGCCGGCAGCGTCTCGACAACCGTGAGCTCGACCGGCGTTCCCGCCGATAGCGTCCCTCTCGGGCTCAGCGTCACTGGCTGCGATAGCGTCGCCTGCACTGTCTCGCCATTCTTCAGCCTGCCCGAGTCGATGGCACGTGACAGCTTCACGTCAATCGCTGCATGCGGCGGAATCGACTCACCATGCCCATTGCCCATGCGAACCGGACTCGCCAGCGCCGCCGCATCAACGACCGGCGCCGCCGGTGGCGGCTTGAGCGGGCTGGCCTGCGCGGCCGAATCCGTCGCAGGCTCCTCTTGCGTCTTCTGCGCTACGGCCATCCCGGCCACACACAGCACAGCGGCAAACGTCACGGGGAGCCGGAATGTCATCTTTCGCATCACGCACAGCTCTCCTCGGCATGGACTGCGCCGCGCCTGTGTCTTGAGACGGGCAACAGGCCAGCCATGTTGCATCTATAGCAGGACTTAACCCCAACACGACACATCGCGGGTTGCTCCACTCCGCCGCCAAACCTATCCTGAACAGGAATGCCTCACGCCACCGGGATCGTCCTCACGGCCGCCACCGCCTCGGCCATCGCGGTCGGCGGAACGCTCGCGTACGCCGCGCTTCACCCGCAGTCGCAGCTGTTCGGCCGCACTGTCATCGCCGGCCGCGACCCCGCCGAGATCGCCCTCACCTATGACGACGGCCCCAATGATGCCGCCACGCTCGAGCTCCTTGACGTGCTGGCACGCCACCACGTCCGCGCCACCTTCTTCATGATCGGCCGCTTCGTCCACCAGCGCCCCGAGATCGCCCGCGCCGTCCATGCCGCCGGCCACCTCGTCGGCAACCACACCATGACCCACCCGTGGCTCGCCTGGCAGTCGGAGCGCGTCATCCGTGAAGAGCTGCGCGGCTGCAACCAGGCGCTCGAAGATGCACTCGGTACACCCGTCCGTTACCTTCGGCCGCCACACGGAGCCCGCCGCCCGGCCGTGATGCGCATCGCGCGCGAGCTCGGCCTCACCCTTGTCCAGTGGAATGTGATGGGCCACGATTGGGCACCCATCGGCACGGAGGGCGTCCTGCACAAGCTGCAACGCGGCCTCAAAACAACTGAGCAACGCCGCAGCGGAGCGAACATCCTGCTCCACGACGGTTACGACCAGCGCATGGGCGCCGACCGCTCCGCGACCGTCCACGCCACCGACCAACTCATCACCGAACGCTCAGCAAGCGGCAGCCGCTTCGTCACGGTCGACGCCTGGACTTGAGTTACAGGCCCCCCCAAAGGCGACCCCACCCTCAAGGACGCGATGTCAACGACGGCACAGCATTGGGCCGTTCCACAACGGCTGCCAGGGTCATAAAGCAATCTGCAAGAAAGCCCTCATAGCCGCTGGGAGTGCCATCCCATGCCTGCCAGTCGTACGTCTTGCCGTTCGGGCCACGGCCTTCAAACCCGCCGCTCTTATAGGTTTTCAGCATCGGGAACAGGATGTGGTCGCCATCCTCGATGCGTCCCAGCTTGTAGAGAGCGGCGATCGAATAGTAGGCAAAGGCAGCCGTTGCGCTGCCGTCCTCGTAAACCTGAAAGGTGGGACGCCCGACGTAATCGTCCTTGCTGATCGGAATCAGGTTTCCCGGTATCCCATGCTCGAAATTTGTATAGCCCACCTCCTGCATCTTGGCCAGAAGGTGGTCGAAGATCGCATTCCCTTCTTTCTTTGGCACCAGGCCGTAGACCACGGCGGCTCCGCTCACCCATGGGAAGTAGTAGTCGTGAAGCTTGCCATCCTGGCTTCGCCATCCCGCAATCACGCCTGTCTTCGGATCGAAGAACGCGGGCAGATACGCGCTCTTCAGCTTCGCGGCTCTGCTTCTGTATCGTGCAGCATCCCCGTCCTGTTTCATCGTGGATGCCATTGTGGACATATCCTGCAGCGCGCGGTAGGCGAGTGCATTGGAGTAGGCATCTTCGTAACCGAAACCGATTGTGTCCCACCAGTTCGACGGGCGAAGGACCGTTCCGCCATCGGCCCGGGGAATCCAGGTACCCGAGTTGCCGGACGCGCTGTACTTCACCAGGCCGTCACCATTGGTGTCGGTGGCGAGCATGGCATCGGCCCAGCCGCGAATAGCCGGGTAGTTCTTCCGCAGCCACTGCGTGTCATGAGTCGCAGAGACGTATTCGCCAGCCGCGATGAGCAGTGAGGGGTACGTGTCGGCGCTGATCGTGTCCCGGTCGTTGACACCGAATCCGCTGCCGTCAAAGCTGCGGTAATAAGGCATTCCGGCCGCGAGCGCGCCATGCATCAAACGGTCGAGCGACACGCGCACGAGATCCATGGCGGTGAGGCCGTTGGCCAGCGGTGGAGTGTACTTCGCTACTTCCGTGTACATATGCCACACAAAGGAGCACGGATCGCTGGCCGTGTTATTTGCCAGCATGCCGTCTTCCGCCTGCATCTGGAAGATGTTGAGCCAGTTGCGGCGGAAACCATCGAAGCGCGCATCGGACTCGATCCCGCGCAGATGCGGGTAGATGGCGACGACCGTGAACTTGTAAGCGACCCGTGGGTTAGTCAGGGTTGCGCCAGGAAAAAATACCTCAACATAGCCTGGCTTGCGGCGGTGCCCGTCGTAGCCGAGCAGCACCGGCTCGCGGCTGGCCACTTCGATGCGCAACGAGCCTTCCTCAGGAAGGTGCAGCACGGCCGGCAACCGGGCCTGCCCTTCCTCAACCGTCGTCAGCAGCGTGGCGTGCGTCACCTCAGGATTGAAGTGCAAGACAATGCCTTGCCCGGGAATGCCCCGGCGAAAGGTGCTCACCATTTCGAAGGATTGCGGCGAGAACTTGAATCGCCAGCCTGAATCCGGAGCGCCCGCGCTCGGATCCTGCGGGAACGTCTTTGCCACAGGTCTCGTTCCGGGCGGGAATAGCACGTTGGGACGAAATTCTCCCTTGCCCAGTGAATCAACCGACAATGATTCAATCGTCGAGCCGTCAGGCGTAAGAGCCAGCGAATAGTACGGAGTCTTGGCTTCCCGTTGCTGCATGAAATCCGCCGCATTCGCCGCAGTCGTAAAGACCCCTAAGACTGCAATCAAGGCAAACAATCTGATCATCTGTTTTTCTGCAACTCTCAATCCAAATTTTCAGAGCGTTTCCAGAATAGTTGACGCAATAGGCCTCACGGGATCAAACACGCTGACGCGTCGCGATCAACGTCACAACACTGTGATCCATGAAAAAGGAAGAATGACGACCACAGGAATCCGTGGCACGTGCGCGTTTGCAAGAGCGTAGATCGTCAGGGAAAGAAAGGAATGGTGCGCCCGAGACGATTCGAACGTCTGACCTACAGCTTCGGAGGCTGTTGCTCTATCCAGCTGAGCTACGGGCGCTTGAGAATGACGCGGCGAAAGCCGCAACCCACCCATCTAGGGTAGCATGGTGGGCCATGAAGACCTCCGTTCGTTACGCACTCGCAGCTATCCCGCTCGTGGCACTGCTGGCCGCGGGCAGCGCCATGTTCGTCCACACCACGCCCGTCTCTGCACAAGGAGAGCCCGGCTCCATTTCAGAGGCGAATGCCGCCCCGAGATCTGCGCAGGCCGAGAAGCCGCTGCCCAGCCCGGCCGCGCAGGCCGAGGTCACACTCGATGGCAAGGCCATCTCCATCCACTACAACTCGCCCCGCATGCGTGGCCGCAAGATCATGGGCGAGCTCGTGCCGTACGGCAAGGTCTGGCGCACCGGCGCGAACCCCGCCACCAGCTTCGTCACCGATGGCGACATCAAGATCGGCGACCTCAACGTCCCCGCCGGCAAGTACACGCTCTACACGCTTCCGGCTGAGAGCGGTTGGCACCTCATCATCAATAAGCAGACCGGCCAGTGGGGCACTGAGTACCACGAAGACCAGGACCTAGGCCGCGTTCCGATGCACTCCAGTAAGCTGCCCTCGCCGCAGGAGGACATGAGCATCAGCTTCGAGCACACCACACACAACTCCACCGAACTGCACGTCCGCTGGGAAACGACCGACGAGTGGGTCAAGATCGAGGCCGCGCACTAGAACCAGTTTGCGTCCGGTGCTGAGAATCAGCTCCGGCGCGAGCTGTGCGTCCACTAGAATGCCCCATACACGATGAATCTCTACGCGATTGTTCTTGGCCTGATCGTCCTGGCGTTGCTCAGCGTGTCGGTCGCTCGGCTCGGCAAGGTAAAGACCAAGGCTGACTACCTCGTCGCCGGCCGCTCCCTTCCGGCCTTCGTCCTCGTCTTCACGCTGCTGTCCAGTTGGATCGGCTCGGGTTCGCTGCTCGGCGGAGCAGAAAACGCCTACAAGCACGGCTTCGCCGCACTCTGGCAGTCGGCCGGCGGGTGGGCCGGGCTTGCGCTCATCTACTTCATCGCCCCGCGCGCCCGCAAATTTGCGCAGTTCACCATCCCGGACCTCCTCGAAGCGCGCTACAACCAGACCGCGCGCGTGCTTGGCGTCATCGCTGTGCTCTTCGCCTACACCGCGATCACCAGCTACCAATTCATCGGCGGCGGAGACATCCTGCACCTCATCTTCCCGACCATCTCCGCCGTGCAGGGCCAGTACATCCTCGCCGGTTTCGTTATTCTTTTCACGATGATCGCCGGCATGGGCTCGGTCGCCTACATGGACGTCTTCATCGGCCTGCTCGCGACCTTCACCATGATCGCCGCGCTTCCCGTGCTCGTGCACCTCGCCGGCGGCTGGAGCAACATCCGCTCCATCCTTCCCAGCACTCACTTCCAGTTCTTCGGCGACATTCACCCGTTCAACAGCTACATCCAGACGCTCCCTGACGGCTCGACGCAACAGGTCCAGTCCGCACTCGAGATCTTCCTCCCCACCTGCCTTCTCATGCTCGGCAACCAGGCCATGTACCAGAAGTTTTTCTCCGCGAAGTCCGAGAAGGACGCCACGCGCGCGACTTTAGGCTGGGTCGTCGGCACCGTTATTCTGGAGTCCGTCATCGTGGCCCTGGCAGTCGTGGGCTCCGCACTCTACCGCAGCGGCGAGGTCAGCCATCGCCCGCGCGAGATCCTCGCCTTCACCGCGACACACGCCTTCGCGGGATCAAAACCGCTCATGCTGCTTGGCGCTCTGCTGGTCGGCGCCATCTTCGCCAAGGTGGTCTCCACCGCGAACAACTATCTCTTCTCGCCGTCCACGAATCTCATCAACGACGTCTACGTCCGCTACGTGCGCCCGTCCGCCTCGAATGCCGAGATCCTCATCGTCTCCCGCGTCATCGTGGTCGCGCTCGGCGCATGGGCGCTCTACCAGTCGCTCGGCACAACCTCGGTACTTAAGCAATCGCTTTACGCCTACACCATCTACTCCGCCGCGCTGACTCCGGTAATCCTCGCGGCATTCTTTTGGCGTAGAGCGACAGCTTCTGCCGCCGTCGCCAGCATCGCTGCCGGCACCGTTGTCACGGTCCTCTGGGACAAGCCCTTCATCAACCAGCACCTTCCCGCGTGGCTCGCCGCTCGTGACGCGATTCTTCCCGCGTTGATTGTTTCGCTCATCTGCCTCGGCCTCGTCAGCCTGCTGACCCCGCCTCCTTCCGAAGCACAGCTCCGGCCGTTTACCGAGCAAAAAAATTGAGCGTTTCCTCTTTCGGCCAACCTGCATCCAACGGGCAGGCAAGCTGCCGCCCAAGGAGAGCCCTTCCCCATGCCTGACAAGAATCCTATGCCCGCAACCGACAGCGCCCGAGACCTTCGCAACCTGGTGCACGATGATGCCACCGCCGACTTCGAAGATGATCCGAAGTTCGCCGACAGCAATCCATCCGCGAACGCCTCTAGCGAAAACCTCGCCGTCATGCGCGACACTGACGACGAGGAGGAGTCCGACGATGAACTCGAAGACGAGGACGAAGACGAGTTCGAAGAAGACGACGAAGATGATGACGAGGACGACGTTGACGTAGACCTCGAAGACGAAGACGAAGACGAAGACGACGAGGAAGACGAAGACGAGTTCGACGACGACGATGAGGAGGAGGACGAGGAAGACGATGAGGACGAAGTCAGTGCCGCTCCCTTCGTCCTCAAACGCGCTGCATAGTTCTCCCTTGTGCAGCAAATCCGGTAAACCTTACTTCATTGAACCTTGCAATCCGGAGGCTCGGTTGAGCAGCACGTCAAGCAATGGTGCACCATCCCTTTGGAAGGGTCTTGTGGCGGGCCTGATCGCAGGAGTCGCAGCCACTGCAGCAAAGACACTCGCGGAAAAGTTCTACCCTCCGCGCATCCATGGTGAACCCGAGCCGCCGGAGCTGCTCAGCGAGCGCATCGCAGGCCATGAGCTCGACGACACATCGAGGCTCGTTGCCAGCGAGAGCATCCACTGGGGCTTCGGCGCGGCCGCCGGCGCTTTCTACGGCGCGCTCGCCGAGTTCTACCCCGCGGTCACCAACAAGGAAGGCGCCAACTTCGGGCTGACGCTGATGGCTCTCACGCATGAAGGCGTGCTCCCCGCCATGGCCCTCAGCGCGCCCGCCGAGGAGCAGAGCGAGCGCGAACAATCCAGCGAAGCCGTCACTCATCTCATCTACGGTGTTGTTGCCGAGCGCGTCCGCAGCCTCGTCCGCAACGCCCTCGACTAGCCTCAGCTTTCGCCGCGCGGCTACCTGGCCGGCTCCGCATGCCCGCTCAGGCTCTCGAACACCACTCGATTCTGCTGGTCCAGCACCACAACGCCCGTCAGCGCACTCGAGCTCCCGCGCGATTGCCACGGCAACACACCCATGAACCGAGGATCGCGGAACGTCACCACCGTCCCGGGCACCGGCGAAGTCTGGTCTGCATCTGCCATCGCCTGCTCCACCGCCGCCCGCGAGCTTTCCATCGACACGATCGGCATCGGCGACCAGTCCAGATACACGCGCCCGAGCTTACTTCCCTCCGCTGCAATCAACGCCGCCGTGGGATCGGGCTTGTCATACGTTCCCTCCGTCGCGGCGATCTCCTGCTCCCGCGTGTCGGCCCGCTCCAGCTGATACATCGGCCCGAAGTCCGTCACCGTATACCAGCGAAACACACTCAACGGGTCGGGGCTCGCCAGCACGCGCTGCGCCGCGAGATACGTCGGCATCTTCGGCGCACTCTGCTGGCTCGCAGCATCCGTCGGCCCACTCTGATCTGTCGTCTGATCCGCGCTCTGCGGCGTCGGCGCTTCCATGCTTTGCGCCATCGCGAGCTGCGTCGCCCGGTCATGCTGCATCCACCGCACTCCCCACAACAGCACGATCAGCAGCAACGCCGCGATCGGCCAGCCTGTTCCCGTGAACGGCTGCCGCCGCGCGCTCACCTCCGAGCTGACGAGCCGGAAGATCGGCGGAACAACCAGCCCCATCAACAGCAGCGCAAAGATCAGCGGATCGAAGATGAACACAATTGAAGCGGCATACCAGTGCGGATTGAAGGGATAAAACGGCCTCAGCCCATAGTTATTCGTGTAATCCAGCAGCAGATGGCTCAGCAGCGCAATCACTGAAAAGCCATACAGCGCTCCCCATCGCACCGGCGCCACCGTAAGTGGGCGCTCAATCGGAATATGATCGCCCTGCGCCACGGGCTTCGGGCGTTTGGCGTACCGCGCCGCCCGCCAGCGATGAATCCCATAGCAGACGAGCACAACGAAAGCTGCCTCAAACGGCACGCCAAGAAATGTATGTGTGATCCCACGATGATGCTGGAGAGCTTCGACGGGACCGCGAAATCCCCAAATCGAGTCGATGTCCGGAAGCTCGGCGGCACCGGCCATCGCAAAGGTAGCGTAAGCCGCACGCCGGTTGAACCCGGCCCGTGCGAGACACGCGCCGGTCAAGACGTGCGTTACAGGCTCCATCGGCCCAGTTTACTGAGAGACAGCGAGAGGATGCTGCAGCGCCGCAGCCGGGCGAGCTTCATTTGCTGGATGCGCGCTTGCGGGGAGCCGCTCCTGCTTATGGCTTGCCGAACTGAGAACCTTCAGCTCAGCCGCCGCAAGCATCTGCGGCTTGAATCCGGCAACGGCCACATAGCCGGGCTCATCGCCCAGCGCCTCTGAGATGCGATTCCAGGTGAAGAACGGTGAGGTCGTCGGCAGCAGAATCAGTTTCCGCTCCGGCTCAGGCATTGCGAAGTACGCTCCCCACACACAACCTGAAATTAATGTACCGAGCGTGCCGACGATGTAAACCGGTGAATACATCGAATGAGCCCCGACGGTAGCGAACCAGGCGGCCTGAATGAGAAAGGCTGTCGTCGTCACGCCCAACCCGAGGGCGGTTCCAAAGATCCGGCTGCGGAACGTGAGCCCAAGCGGCCGGATTGCGAGGCAGACGAACAAAAGAAGGCAGAGGGTGAGGACCGAAACGCCCTGCTGTATCTGGCCAGCGGCCGCCGCGATGCTTCCGGCCCAACCGCCAGCACTGGAGGCATGCGGTCCGGCGGCAATGGCAATCGAGAGGGCGATAGAAACCACAGCCACCCAGCGGAAGATGATCCGTCCGATGCGCTGCAATCCCTGCATCGGTCTCATCGCTTCGTTGTAGACGTGATAGATGATGCCAATAATGAGCAGCGCTTCGGCCAGCGCGGAGATCCAGGCGGTGTAGAAGTAGATGTCGTACGCCGTAGGAATGCTTAACCCGATGGCCTTCCGGAAGAAGAGCAGCGGAACCAGAATCGATGCCGAGATGGCTCTTACAGCAAGAAGTCCCATTAATGGCGCGAATTTGCGCCACTGGCGCCCATACAACAAGATCCCTAGAACGCCAAAATAGATGATGCCGTCGGCGATATTCAGATCCCGCAGCCACAGGACGTTGCTCATAGAACAGAACTCCCTCGCGAGGGATATGCTACCCCGCGAGGGTGATTCCAACAAGCACTTCCGTGTACGTCTTAAGAGTGATTACTGCATGCCGCAATAATCGCCGCTGCCCGGCAGGCACAGGGGAACGGGCTGACCAGTGAAGCTGCTCGCAACGGTCTTGGCCGGAGCAGGGGTCTTCGCAGACGTCATCGAGGGAGCCACGAGGCCGGCGAAAGTGAGGGACATAACGATGGCGCGAACGAAATTGGTCTTCATGGGGTCTCCTGGGTGCATCGAATCTGGTGAGAAAGTTTCTGGCTTGGCCAGACGTCTACAACCTTAGCGTCATGGTTGTCCTAAGTCCATTGGATTGAGCTTGATACCCATGTATTACTTAGTAATTGTTACTAAGGTAACTTAGCACCGAAGTCGCTTTTTGAGTGCTCCGGAAGCGTCCCGCCAAAGCCATACGCCACACCCGGAAAGCCGGTTATTCTCGACGAGATGAGTGCAGGCCCCTACAGCCGGACGGACCGGGAACTGATTGCGCGTGTGCGCCGTTCCGCCAACGGCCGAGCCGGCTACAAGCAGCTCATTCGGGAGCTTGGCTTAGGCGGAGGCCGCGAACGGCGTCTCCTTTTGGAACAGTTGACCCGGCTGGTGGCCCGCGGGGACCTCGCGCGGGTGGACGGTGAGTCCTGGGCCGTTCCGGAGGCCGTGCGGCCGGCAAGGGCTACCACCTCAACCGATAAAGGCGCGGAAGGGGCCGCTCCACGTTCCGGCCGTGAACGCCTGGTGAGCGGCCGGCTCGACCTGCATCGGGACGGGTTTGGTTTCGTCCGTCCCGAGCAAGGCGAAGACCTATTCATCCCGCCCAACGAGATCAGCGGGGCCATGCAGGGTGACCTGGTCCTGGTGGATGAGGCACCGCCGGGGCGCGACGGACGACGCTCCGGCCGCATCATGCGCGTGCTGACGCGCCGCAATCCGACGGTCGTCGGAATCTTCCACTACGCCCGCAATCAGGTGCGAAGACGCAGCACGCGCGATACACGCGACTTCGGGCTGAATGAACCGCGCGGCAACTTCGTGCGGCCGTTCGACGAGCGTGTCGCCGGCTGGATCGAGATTCCGGAAGGGGCCGAGGAAGTCGCCGCCGCTATCAACTCCGAACACCGCATGCTCGGCGAAGAGGCTCGGGCCCAGCGCGCGCAGTGGGAACCTAAAGATCCTCGCTGGCCGCTCGAAGGTCTCGCCGTCGATGTCGAGCTGACGCAGTTCCCTGCGCAAGGACGTCCGGCGCGGGGACGCATCATCGAGGTGCTCGGTCCACCGGACGCGTTCGGGGTCGACGTGGAGATTGTCATCCGCAAGCACCATCTGCCTCACACCTTTCCCACAAAGGTGATCGCGGAGGCGCACGAGCGCTCGAAGGAGACGGTCGCGAGCCTCGAGGAGGATGAGCTTGCTCGTCGCGAGGACTTCCGTGGATTGCCGGTCGTCACCATCGACGGCGAGACGGCGCGCGACTTCGACGACGCTGTGCTGGTGCGGCCGCTGGCGAACGGCAACACCGAGCTGCAGGTACATATCGCCGATGTGAGCTGGTACGTCCAGCCCGCGACGGCGATTGATACAGAGGCACGCGTGCGCGGAACGAGCGTCTACTTTCCTGATCGAGCGGTTCCGATGCTTCCGCATGCGCTCTCGAGCGGCATGTGCTCGCTGCTGCCCAACGAAGATCGGCTGGTGCAGAGCTGCGTGATGGAGATTGATCCGCGCGGCGAAATCGTCGCGTATCGCGTGTGTGAAGGCATCATCCGCAGCGCTCGCCGTTGCACCTATACAAGCGTGCAGCACTGCCTGAATGCCTCTCCGCGGAGATCAGAGAACAGAGATCAGAGATCGAATGTCACGCCCGAACCGAGCGCGGAGGACTTCGCCGAGCGCGAGCGCGTTGCAGCCGGGCAACCGGAGATGCCTGACGCGTTCGACGCGATGCTGGAACTCGCGCTGCGCCTGAATGCGAAGCGGCAGCGGCGTGGCTCCATCGACTTCGACCTTCCCGAGCCAGTCGTGGAGTTCGATCCCGACGGAAACATGAAGGCGATTGTGCGTTCGGAGCGCGGCTGGGCGCACAGACTCATAGAAGAGTTCATGCTTAGCGCGAACGAGTGTGTGGCGACGTGGCTGCGCGATCAGGGCATTGCCTCCATCTATCGCATCCACGAGATGCCAGACCCGAAACGGATCGTCGAGTTCGAAGAGACCGCGGCGAGCTTCGGGCAGACGCTGGGCATAGGCTCACTGCCGGTGAAACGCATGACGATGAAGGCGGACCGCAGGGCGTCTCTACGGTCTTCGGCGCGCGGGCGAGGCGCGCGCGATGTGCAGAAACATGAGATTCCCGAGAGCATTCCGGTGACTCCGCAGATGTATCAGCGGCTGGTGCGGCGGATCAGTGGGCATCCTGAGGAGCGGATCCTCGCGTACCTGATGCTGCGATCGCTGAAGCAGGCGAGATACGCGGAGCAGAACGAGGGGCACTTCGCGCTGGCGAGTCCCTGCTACACGCACTTCACCTCGCCGATTCGGCGCTATCCGGATCTGATCGTGCATCGGCTGCTGCGTGCAATGCTGCGCAACGGCGCCGATCCGCGCGGAGGAGCGATCAGGAGTGATGATCCCCAGCCATGGAAGTTGGAGAGATCAGAGAACAGAGATCAGAGATCGGGCAAGGCAAGCGAAAGTGATGGGCCGATTGGGGCACAGGAATTAAGTGATATTGCGGTGGAGAGCTCGCAGGCGGAGCGCAGGGCGGCGGACGCGGAGCGGGAGCTGATGGAGTGGAAGAAGATGCGGTTCATGGCTGACAAGGTCGGCGATGACTTCAAGGCCATCATCCTCTCGGTTACAAAGTATGGATTTTTTGTGGAGCTCGATGAGCTGTTCATCGAGGGGCTGGTGCCGATCGCGTCGCTGGCGGGGGACTACTATACGTTTCGGGAAACGGACAGGACGATCTGCGGGGCGCGGACGGGGCACTGCTTCAGGGTGGGCGAGCGGGTCGAGGTGATCCTGGACCGGGTCGATCGTCAGCAGATGCGGCTGCAGTTTGCGCTGCTTCCGGGGACGGAGCCGGTGGCGGGGAGCGGGCCGCGGAAGCCGACGCGCGAGAAGTCCACTTCGAAGAAGAGGCGGCGGTAGGCCCCCTCCCCGTCATTTTTGTGCAAAATCTTCAAACGATTGCACTTAGCCTTGGACCTCAATGCGCAAAATCTTGATTCTATTGGGTCAGAGGCCGAACAGGAGTTGTGCTCGAGTTTTGTGGGCACCCTTCACCGGCACCCGTAATGGAGAGTTCGTGCGATCTACTGAACGGTCAAGGCGATGGAGGTTTGCTGGGGTGCGCCGCCCGAGGGTGTCGCGGTGACAGTGACGATTGAGTTGCCGGTGGGCGTGGAGGGCGGTGTTGTGGCTGGCGATGCGCTGTTGCCGCAGCCGAGGACGAGAACGGTCGCAGCATAACCGAGGACCAGAATGGCGAGTGGGCCGAAGAGCCGCAGAGCTCGCGAGGAGCTGCGACGGCGGCGAACGAACATTGCCAGCGGAAGCAGCGACAACGGAACGATCGAGGCTAAGGCGAAGGGAGGCATGCCATGGTGATAGTGGATAAATCCCATGCTGGCCTTGGAGCCCATGGTGGTGATGCTAAGCGTGGTGCTTGCGGGGGCATTTGACGCGACGCTCAGGGTGTAGGGCGAGAAGATGCAGACGCTGTTCACCGGAAGGCCGCTGCAGGTGAAGGTCATGGTGCCGCTATAGCCGTTAACCGGGACAGCGGCGAGCGTGAAGGTGGCGGTGTTGCCGTCGGTGACGGTGGCGGAGGAGGCGGAGGAGCTGAAGGCGAAGGTTGGTGAGGCTCCGGAGACGGTGGAGCTGTTGATGGCGGCGAGGAGGCCGTGCTGCTGGTTGGCGAGGCCGGCGGTGAGGTAGACCGAGGTGAGGCTGCCTCCGCTGACGGAAGTGCTGTTGAGGATGGGCGTGCCGCCGGTGAGGAGGCTCCAGAGTGAGGCGTAGACGAGTGGCTTGCCGGTGGAGTCGACGAGCTGGCCGAGGTACGCGTAGCTGTTTTTGGGGTCGTAGACGTTGATGTGACCGTCGCCGAAGTTGCCGATGAGAAGGTCGCCGGAGAAGATGCCGAAGCCTGTGGCGGGCGCGAAGGCGATGCCCCAGGGCGCGTTGAGATTGCCTCCGGTGACGGCGCGGGCGACGAAGTTGCCGCTGGTGTCGAAGACGTCGACGATCCCGTTGCCGGCGCCGAGGGTGGGCGCGTAGGGCGCGGAGGAGCCGCGGAGTGCGTACGCGACCCAGACCTGGTTATTGAGGATTTGAATCGACCATGGAGAGTAGCCGGAGGGAAGGTTGGGATCGGTGAAGGAGCCGGAGAGAGTGGTGGGTTTGAAGGTGCTGTCGTAGACCTCGACTTTGTTGCCGGCGCCGAAGTTGGGAAGGAGGATGTAGCTGCTGGTGGCGTTGGGATTGAGGATGGCGAGGCCGGGATAGGAGGCGGCGGCGGAAGAGCTGTTGATGGCTGAGAGAGTGACGGCGCCGCTGGTGCCGAGCTTGGAGTTCCAGCCGTAGACGGCGCCGTCGAGCGTGGAGAAGAGGAAGGACGCTTTGGTGCCGTTGGAGAGAACCATGCCGGTCGCTCCGGCGGTGGTGGCGGAGCCGGCGGGCGCACCTGTGCCGGTTCCTGAAGCAGCCGGGATGACGACCTTAAAGGCGATGGCATCTGTAGTAGCGGGGACGACATAGCTGTAGCCGGTGTTGGCAGTGCTGATCCACCAGGTGCCGCTGACGGAGATCCCCCACGGATTGAGGAAGCCCGGATCCATGGTGGTGGCGGTGACGGAGCCGTCAGAGACGAGATTGGTGACGACATAAGCCTGTGCGTGCGCGGAGGGCAGCGGGCCGAGCAGGACGCAGAGGGCGGCGAGCAGAAAGATAGTGATGCGGCTCATGGTGCCTCACTGGGGCGCTCTGGTCGGGCAGAGGCGCAGCGCGGATACGATCCGGCTGAATGTGAGCGTAGTGAGGCGGGTGCGCGAGGGTGTCATACGATTGTCACGGTGTGGCAAGTATTTCCGGCAGATGTAACGGAGTACGACGCAGCTTGTCACGACAGGTTTTCTGGCGCGCGGAGGGCCGCCGGGAGTGGTACAAAGAAGAGCAATTGGGAGTCTAAGAGTGCAGAGGGTTTGGCCGGAGGGCTGCGAGTGCCGAACGTGATGCGCAGTACCGGGAGATGGGCCGGCAGATGTGCATGGGCTGCGCTGGCGATGTGCGGCGTGGCGTTGGGACAGACGCCCGAGTTGAATACAAGTGCAACGCAGACGTCGCGCGCGGGCAGCGAATGGACAGTGCACTATGCCGACGGCGGAAAGGCAAAGTACAAGCTGGTGCCGGGCATCGGCGAGCCGGGCGTTGCGGTCTTCGAGGATCGATCAGGGCACGAGGTGAAAATCCTGGTGGCGGAAGACGCCACGGTGTTGATCGTGCCGAGTGAGGGTGGATGCTATCGCACGGGAAAACTGGTGGACGGGCACGTAACGAATGGGACGTCCGGCGGGGAGTGCAAGCCGGGTGGGGCGTGGACCGCGGAGATGCGGTGAGGCGAGTAGTAGTTCTTAGTTAGTGGATTCTTCTGCTCAGAAGATTTGGAAGTTGACGGCGATGTTGAGGTAGGTGGAGACGGGCTCGCCGTTTCGTGTTGCGGGTTTGAATTTGTACTGCTGCACGGCTCCGACGGCCTTCTCGTCGAGCTCATTGCCCAGGCCTCGCGCGACGCGGACATTCTGCGGCTCGCCGTCGCTGTCGACGACCAGCGAAACGATGACGTTGCCGGAGAGCTTGGCCTTACGTGCGGCTTCCGTGTACTCGGGGTCGGGCGCGTAGATGGCGACCGGCGGGCGAACCGATCCGCCGACGTTGTATACCTCGCCGTCGGTCCCTGTTATCTGGTAGGTGTCTTCCCTGGCATTGTTTGCGGATGGTGGCGGCGGTGGCGGCGGAGTCTTCTGTGGGTCGAGAGAGTAGTTGACGGTGATCGTCGTATCGACTTTGACGGGCTCGCCATTGAGCAGGTAGGGCTTGTAGACCCACTGCCTTACTGCATCCATGGCGGACCCCACGAGCATTGGTGGGCCGGAGATGACGGCCAACTGTTGAATGGTTCCATCTGCCCCAATGATTGCGTGGAGAACGACTGCGCCCGCGATGCCCGCGGCTCTGGCTATGGGCGGATAGATGGGATCGACCTTGGAGATGATCTGGCCGGCGGCGATGCCACCGGCAACTCTAATGGGGCCATCTGGCTGCTGCGAGCCGGACGCGATGAAGGCGGGTGCTGGGGAAACTGTGTGAGCAGAGAGTATGGCGCTGGTGGGGACCTCGAGGCGCAGCGACATGGCAGAGGCACAGGTTGCGATGCCGAGAGCGACAGCGGCAATGATGGCGGCGCGGCGAGAGACTGCGGTGATGGAATGGATGCGCGTGAGTTTCATGACTCTCCTCTCAAGGACGTTGGCGTCAAGGATTCCGATGGCGTGAAGGGTAGCGGCCGGCGTTGGGCGCGAGAAAGATTCGGCGAGCCGGAGAAGTGAATGCGCGTAGCGGGTGGCGCCGTGCGTGGCGCGCGCGGCGATCTCGTCGCACACCATCTCTCGTGATTCAGCGATGCGAAGCCGCGTGAGCCAGAGCAGCGGATGCCAGGCAATGGGCAGTGCAATGAATTCGTAGAGGAGATTTCTTGCGAAGTCGCGGCGGCGCATGTGTGCGAACTCGTGCGCGAGAGCCGCTGCGAGGTCTTCGCAGGAGATCGACGTGAGCAGCGTGGGTGGAACAAGGATGGTGCGGCGACGGATTCCGATGGTGGAAGGGCCGACGACGTGAGCCGATGCTGCAAGGTGCGCGTCGTCGATCCCGAAGATGCGAGCGCAGCGATTCCATAGGGCGAGCGGTTCGCCGGTGAGGACGATGGGCTGCGCTGTGTGGCGAAGCGCGCGCGTGCGGTGAAGACGAACAGCGAGGCGCACGGCGAAGTACAAAGACGCAGCAATGTACGCAACGAGTGCGACAGATTCGGCGAGCGCAACGAGATGCGGGCTGCCAGGGGCGGGCGCGGTCACGCCGAGGAGCGTCGTTTGCGTTGTGACACGGCTATGGGCGCTGTGCATGAATGAGAGCAGCATGCCGCGCAGGCTGGGACCAAAGGCGCACGCGGGCAGGAGGGCTTCGAGGATGAGCGCTGTCACCCAGATGCGATGTTGTGTCCGCGGCCCGGCAGATGCTGTGATCCGCGCGGCGAGTACGGCGAACAGGAAGATGACGGGGGTCTGCCAGAGCGAGTTCAGGAGGTAATTGAGGAGGGTGAGTTCGAGGTGCGTCATCGGCTGCCCTCCTCTTCTTCGAGACGACGCGTGAGCTCGGCGATCTTTTCGGGATCAAGCTGGCGGCTCTTGATGAGGCTCATCACCAGTTCTTCACTGGAGCCGCCGAACATGCGGTCGATGAGATCTTTCAGCGCGTTGGTCGAGGCCTTCTCTTCGGTGACGGCGGCGCTGTAGACGAAGGCGCGGCCGCGAAGCTGGCGCTTCACCTTGCCCTTGCGGAGCAGGATGTTCAGCATCGTCTGGACGGTGGTGTAGGCGAGCTGCTGGTCAAGGCACTCCTGAACTTCGCTCACAGTGCTGGCACCGCGCCGCCAGATGACCTGCATGAGCTGGAGCTCGAGCTTGGTGAGGGGAAGGTGTTTGGCGGCAGGCATCCGTGCAGTCTCCTAATGGATTAGGAGATTAGGCGCAGAAGGAGGATGTGTCAACTAAAAATTTAGGAGAGGAAGTTTGTTGGCCGCGAGTCGTTACCGCTATCTCTATGTCACGATTTGGCAGTGATGAGGAACTGTTCGATCTTGCCGTCGGGCTGCACGTAGGTGCTGACCGAGATGGTGGTGCCGCTGGAGTAGGTGACGTGGTAGACGCTGCCGGTCATGCCGCCGCGCTGGTGCGTGTAGGTGCGCGTGACGTCGGTGATGGTGCCGAGCGGGGCGAGAGTGGACTTGAAGTCGGCGAGCGCGGTCGCGTTGAAGTAATCATTGGCGTCAGAGGTGAAGAGGGAGCGATCGATATTGCCCTGCTGAAGGCCGGCGAGGATAGTTTTGAGCGTGGGCTCGAGAGTGTCAGGCGACGGCGGTGCAGGCGTGATGCCGGGAAGAATCTGACGCGCGATGCCGACGGCGATGCGACGAGCGGCAGAGGAAGCGACCTCATTGGTGAGGACAACCACAGCGACACCGTCTTCCGGGAAGACCATGTTCTCGGAGACGTAACCGCCGACCTCACCGGAGTGCTCCAGTTCGCGGTGACCGTTGAGGTAGTTGATGTAAGTGCCGAGGCCGTAGTGGGTGTTGTCGCCGTTGGCGAGGATGAAGGGTGTTTCGAATTGCTTGTAGCTGGCGGGCGAGAGGAGCTTCTGTTCCATGATGCCGATGTCCCAGGCGGCGAGCGTGGACGCGGGCATGGCAAGGTCGCCGTCGCCGAAGTACCAGCCGTTGCCTTCGAGCGGCTGCACGCGAACAGGCGCGAGCGCATACGAGACGTAGCCGGTGACCTCGAGTTTTGCGCGGTCGGTGTAAGTGTTGAAGACGCCTTGAAGATGCAGCGGGTCGAGGACGTTTTCGCGGATGAACTGCATGAGCGGTTCGCCGGTAACCTTCTGCACGATGAGGCCGAGGATGACGTAGTTGGTGTTGGAGTACTGCCAGTCGGTGCCAGGTGTGAAGTCGAGCGGCTTGGTGGCCCAGCGCGTGGCGTTCTCCACCGGGTCGGTGTTCTGGCGCCACGCGGGGATGATGTAGTCCTGCGGCGCGAAGTCCTCGTAGCCGGAGGTCATGGTCATGAGGTTGCGGAGGGTGACTTCGTTGGCGCGCGTGAAGTTGGGGAAGTATTTGGCGACAGGATCGTCGATGGAGAGCTTGCCGCGTTGTTGCAGAAGAAGGATCGCATTCGCGGTGAACTGCTTGGAAATGCTGCCGATGGCGTAGGCCATGTCCGGCGTCGCGGGTTTGGCGGGCGAGACATTGGCGAGACCGAAGGCTTGAGCGTAAACGACGCGATCATTTTCAACGATGGCGATGGATGCGGAAGGGACGCCGGTGTCGTGCAGCGCCTTGTTGGCGATGTCAGCGATTTGCTGCTGTGTCTGCGGCGAGAGCTGCGCGGAGCACGTTAGAGATGCAGAAAGAAATAAAGCGAACGCAGGAAAAATGCGCATGCCGGAGGATAGCATTCACGCATGGGATTGCGTTTTTCAGCAGCGTTGACGATAGGTTTCGCGTTGTGCGCGATGTCTGCGCAGGCGTCAGACAAAGCGGCGAAGAAGATCGAGCCACACTGGATTGCAACGTGGGGGACGTCGCAGGTGGGACCGGAGCCGAGTCAGGCGCAGTTGACGGATGCGCAGTTGACGGACACTACAGTGCGGCAGATTGTGCGCGTGTCGGTGGGTGGGACGACTGTGCGGGTGCAGCTGTCGAATGCGTTTGGAACGCGGCCGCTGCGCGTGGATGCAGTGCATGTCGCGCAGGCGAAGTCGCCGGCGTCGAGTGCGATTGATGCGACAACGGATCATCCGGTGACGTTTGATGGACGTGACAGCGTGGTGATTCCGACAGGGTCGGTGTGGGTGTCGGACCCGGTGCAGATGCAGGTGGATCCGCTGAGCGATCTCTCGATCAGCTTCCACTACGCGGAGCCGCCGAGCGTGCAGACGAGTCATCCAGGGTCACGAGCGACTTCATACCTGCTGCATGGGGTGCACTCGGGCGATCCGGAGTTGGTGGACGCAGAAAAGACGGTGCGATGGCTGGGGCTGGCTGAGGTGGATGTGATCGCCGATGAAGCGGCGCGCACGGTGATAGCGCTGGGGGATTCGATTACGGATGGACACGGAGCGACAACGGATGGGAACGATCGCTGGACGGACGAGCTCGCGAAACGGCTGCAGGCAGATAAGAAGCTGCGCGATGTTGCGGTAGTGAATGAGGGGATTGGAGGGAATGCGCTGCTGACGCACGCGCTGGGCGAGCCGGTGCTCGAGCGGTTTGATCGCGACGTGCTGGCGGTGAGCGGAGTCAAGTACGTGATTGTGCTGGAAGGGATCAATGATCTCGGTGCGGTGGCGCGCAGGCCAGCTGCGACGCAGGGAGATCACGATGAGCTGGTGAAGCGCATGGAGGGCGCGTTCGCGCAGATTGTGGCGCGGGCGCATGCACACGGGATTCTGGCTTACGGCGCGACGATTATGCCGGATGGGAAATCCGGCTATTACCATCCGAATGCAATGGATGATGCAGCGCGAGAGGCGGTGAATGCATGGATTCTAGCGCCGGGGCACTTTGATGGCGTGGTGGATCTGGATAAACTGACGCGCGATCCAGCGAATCCAATGCAGCTGAATCCGGCGTTTGATTCAGGGGATGGGCTGCATCCAGGGCCGGTGGGATACAAGGCGATGGGCGATGCGATTCCGCTGGAGTGGTTCAAGTAGCGCAGTTTGTCTCACGCCTGAATCAATGAGCAGATATGCTGTTGGCCTATGTGGGAACAGTTGTGGCGGCGCACGGTAACACTGGTCCGTGAGTATCCGTTGTTGTGGCTTCCGGTCATCGTCGCTGACTTAGGATCGTCCGCTTTAAAGGCGAGCAAATCCTTCGTCATGTTCTACCTTTTGCGTTTTGCGTTTCGCGGCCATTCAGTTCTCGGCTTTGCTACCGTCGACCCTACCGCCAACGGCTTGGCGTATGCCTTAACAGGAGGGTGGGCGCAGGTGACTCGGTTTGCTTGCATCGCGCTGTATGCCGCCGCGTTTCTGGTTACCTCGCGGATGGTGATGCAACAAATGGGTCGACCGCGGAGCGATGGGCGCAACTTGATCGGCGCCTCCCTGCTTCTTGGCCTGCGCGCGTTCCTGTTCGCGATACCTCTCATCCTTGCGAGCTTTCTGCCTATCACTCTTGCTGTTACTTATCCGAGATGGCACCCTATCGTGGCTCACTGGCTTTTTTCTGATCTGCTTGGCCTGCTCATAATGTGCGGACTTGCATACTTGATGGTTCCGGTGGCCCTTCACGCCGTCGCAGAGGTCCGCAGCGGCCAAGCCGGCGGTCATTTGGTTCAAACAGGAAGAACTTGGGCGTTTGCAGGTGTTACTGCTTCCACGAGCCTGATCATCCTTGAGCACATCGTCCTTGGGATCTCGTATGGGACTCATTCGGAGGTTCTGGCGATCCGGGCGATAGCGTCACTGATTGCCGCGTTGCCGTATGCGCCACTGTATGTTGCGTTGAGTCTGCTTGCCAAGGATGAAGAACCGGAGGTGCCACCGGAACACGTTGCGCTTGTTCCGGGTGAGGTCTGATCGGCCTAAAGATTCGGCAGTTAAATGCGGGATAGAACGCCGGCGCTAGCGCGAGAGGACCTCGTACGGAATTGCAGCCACGCTAACCGATGGTAGGCTGTTGGGACTTATTCGCCGGAGTCCTGCAAGCATGCGAAGCCGTCATCGGGTTCCTGTCTGGCTCATGGGTCTCACGAATCTGTCGTACGGTCTGTATGGCGGAGTGGTTGCGTTCGCGGTGCCGCAGCTGCTCGGCGAACGACACGTGCCTGAGACGGCGATTGCGGGGCTGACGGCGGTCGCGTTTTCACCGGGCTTCTGGTCGTTTCTCTTCAGCCCGATTCTTGATGTCCGATTCAGCCGGCGATGGTACGCGGTGATGCTCGCGATCATGGCGTCACTCACGCTGGTGGTGGCGTTTATCAATCTCGATCATCTCGTATTGCTGGAGAGCGTGCTGACGGTGGGCTTCTTCGCGGCGTATTTGTATCAAAGCGCGGTGGGCGGGTGGCTGTCGTCAATCACTTCAGGCGAGGAGGAGAAGTCCATCAGCGTGTGGATGACGATCGGCAATGTGGGTGGGTTTGGTGTGATGGCGATCGGCTGCAACCAACTTGTGCGTCATCTCTCGCCGATTGCGGTCGCAGTGGTGCTCGCGATCTCGGTGCTGATTCCGACGATCCCTTTTCCCTTGATGCAGGCGCCGGGGCCGGACCGAAGGCTAGCCAGCGAATCGTTCTCGAAGTTCTTCGGCGATCTTGTGTCGCTGGTCAAGCGGCGCGAGGTGATCATTTCCATCGTGATGTTCATGGCTCCAGCGGCGACGTTCTCGCTGACGAACTTCCTCGGCAGCCGCGGCAATGACTTTCATGCTTCGCCGGGATTTGTGGGCGTGGTGGGAGGCGTGGGAGTGGCTGCGGGCGGAGTCGTGGGCTGCTTGGTGTTTCCGGCGATCAGCCGCTTTATGCCGCTGAGATTGCTTTATCTTGCGGTGGGGATCGCAGGTGCGTTGTGCACACTGGGACTGATTTTGCTGCCACGTGGTCCGGCATCTTTCGCGATCACTTTGATTGCGGAGAACCTCTTCCAATCGCTGGCGATTACGATCAGCATCGCGATCACGTTTGAGACGATCGGCCGCAACAATCCGCTGGCCTCCACGACCTTCTGTTTCGTTTCTTCGGCGTTCAGTCTGCCAATCTCATACATGCTGTATGTGGACGCGTTCGGATTTGCGCGCGGAGGCATTAGCGGCAGCCTGGCGGCGGACGCGACAACAGGGATCCTCGCGAGTGTTCTGCTTGGCTGCATGCTGCTGTGGCTGGCGCGGAGCCGGCCGAAAGCGGTGATGGTGTGACCTCGCCATGACAGAAAGAAAGGCAAAAGCAAAAGCAGATTCCCTTCGGGAATGACAGAAAAGCAAAGACAAAGCAATGACGAAGGTGCAATGACGAAGGCCGCCCGGGTGGGCGGCCTTCTGTGATCGGGTAAGACTCTTATGTGGTCTTTCTTTACTGGTTCTCGCGCTTCCAGTTGATGAGGTCGCCGAGCGTGGTGGATGAGGAGGACGAGGAACTGGATTGGTTCTTCGACTTGGTCTCCTTGTAGGTCTCGACTTCGGCGCGTGAGGCTTCCTCGCCGATCGCCTTGAGGCTGAGGCCGACCTTCTTCTCGTCATGGCTCATCTTGACGATCTTGAAGTCGTGCTCGTCGCCAACGTTGAGCGTCGCCTGATGGCCGTGCTCATCGACTGCCTCGGAGACGTGGCAGAGGCCTTCGATGCCCTCGGCAATCTCGACGAAGGCGCCGAACTGCGCGGTGCGCAGAACCTTGCCGTGGACGATGTCGCCGACGCGATGCTGCTCGAAGAAGGTGTCCCACACATCCGGCTGAAGCTGCTTGACGCCGAGCGAGAGGCGGCGGTTCTCGGGCTCGACACCGAGCACGACAGCCTTGACCTTCTCACCCTTCTTGAGCACTTCGCTGGGGTGCTTGATGCGCTTGGTCCACGAGAGATTGCTGACGTGCACGAGGCCATCGATGCCGTCTTCGATCTCGATGAAGGCGCCGAAGTCCGTAAGGTTGCGGACGCGGCCCTCGACGACAGCACCGGTGGGGTACTTGTCTTCCAGATGCTCCCAGGGGTTCTCCTGGAGCTGCTTCATGCCGAGCGAGATGCGACGGTCGTTCGGGTTGACCGAGAGGATGATGGTGTCGACCTCATCGCCGGGGTGAACCATCTTCGAGGGGTGCTTCATGCGCTTGGACCAGGTCATTTCGCTGACGTGGACCAGACCCTCGATGCCCTGCTCGAGCTCGACGAACGCGCCGTAGTCGGTGACCGAGAGAACGCGGCCGCGAACCTGCGCACCGATGGGGTAACGCTCGGTGGCGTCGAGCCACGGATCAGGCGTGAGCTGCTTGAAGCCGAGTGAGACGCGCTGCTTCTCTTTGTCAAACTTGAGGACCTTGACCTGAATCTCATCGCCAACGTTGACGAGGTCGCGCGGATGCGTGAGGCGTCCCCAGCTCATGTCAGTGATGTGCAACAGGCCGTCGAGACCGCCCATGTCAACGAACGCACCGTAATCGGTGAGGTTCTTGACGGTGCCGGTGAAGACGGCGCCCTCTTCGAGATGCTCGAGCGTGACCGACTTGCGGGCGTTCTGCTCTTCCTCGAGGATCTCCTTGCGGGAGACAACAACGTTGCCGCGCTTTTTGTTGAGCTTGATGACACGGACTTCAATCTCGGTGCCGATGTAGCCGTCGAGATTGCGAACCGGGCGAACCTCAACCTGCGAGCCAGGTAGGAACGCCTTGATGCCGATGTCGACGGTGAGGCCGCCCTTGACGCGCGAGACCACCATGCCCTTCACCGGAGTCTTCGTGTTGGCCGCCTCTTCGAGCTTGTCCCACACCTTGTGGCGCAGCGCCTTCTCGTAGCTGACGAGGTAGCCACCTTCCTGCTCCTCACGCTCAACGACGACTTCGACCGTGTCACCCACATTGAACTTGGGCGCGCCGGTGTGGTCGGTGACCTGCTCGAGAGGAATGAGACCTTCGGACTTCAGACCGATGTCAACGACAACGTGCTTGTCGGTGATCTTGACGACGGTTCCGGTCACGATCGCCTCTTCGGCGGTCAGGGACTGGGCGGCGTCCTTCTCTGCAGCCTGCTCGCGGTCGAAGCTCTCGAGTGCCTTGGCGAAGTCTTCATCGCTGTACTCGGGTTCGTCGCGCACTGGGGCGGCAGCAGGCGGCTGCGGCGAAACTGCCTCGGCGGCATGGTTTGTCGCCTGAGATGTGTCCTCAACGGTCTGGGTGTTGGAGACTTCGGTCGGCGTTGTCTCGGTGGTCGTCACTTCTTCGGGCGTGGTGGGTTCAAGTGTGGTGTTCAGGGCTGTGCTCTCGGTTTTGACTGGATTCTGGTCGTGGTCGGCCATTCAAACTGCTCCGGATCCAGTAGATGGAATACCGTTCGATACGACTCGGGTCCGCTTCAAGTTGCATCTTTTTGCGGGGCAACGAGGCATCGCCGGCGTTGCGGCCTGAGAAAGACACTGCTCGAGGATTTCGGCGGGAGTGTGATCAAACGACCGTCTGCGACTGGATCCCGCACGCAGCGGCGCAATATCAAGTGTAGCAGCGCAAACCCGTCGGGTCAAATATCGTGAGACGAAAGAAGCGGTGGATTGTGCTTGGGAATGTTGAGGAAAGCGATCGGTCAGACATCTGACATAGGCCGCGTCTCCTTACTCGTCCACCTATACTCTGGCAATGGATCAGCTATGGACGCCGTGGCGTTACGCTTATGTGACAGAGAAGCCTGCGGGCGCGCGCCGCGGTGTGCCCGAGGCGCTGGCGGCGTGGCCGGGAGATCACGGGTGTGTCTTTTGTAACCTGCTGGCCGCGACAGATTATGCGATCGAACAAGGGATGGCGCGAGATGACGCGGAGAAGGCGAGCGGAATCCTGGAGCGCGGAGAACTGGTTTTCATGATGCTGAACGCTTTCCCCTACAACAACGGGCATCTGATGGTGGTTCCGTACAGGCATGAGTCCAGCCTGAGCGAAGTGCCGGAGCAGGACGCGCTGGAGCTGATGGTGGAAGCCAGGCGAGCCGAGCGGGCACTGCGCGCCGTGTATGGGCCGGATGGGCTGAACATGGGGCTGAACATGGGCGCGGCGGCGGGGGCCGGAATCGCCGATCACCTGCATCTCCATGCAGTTCCGCGGTGGGTGGGCGACACGAACTTCATGACCGTAGTCGGAGAAACGCGTGTGTTACCGGAGATGCTAGCGGAGAGCTGGCGCCGGCTTCGACAGGCGCTCGCGGCGGATGCGAAGGAGCGGACCGGCGAGGGGGGCAAGATCGCATAACCGCCGGAACGCTGAACTGTGCATTGCTTGTGCAGATACTTTGGGGGAAGTGTGGAATACCGGTAGGCAATTCAGGAACCGAACTCAAAAAAAGGAACAACCCTTAAGTAACTAACTCTCATCTGATGTGGAGGGGCATGTCCAAGTCCCCGAAGGAGAGCCAATGAGAGTTGAGAAGTCGCTCGTTGGATCTACGCCTAACGAAGTCCCTGTGCGCGAGGTTCCGCGCGAAGCAATTGGCTGGAAGCGGGTTGTACATGGCGGGGTGGCGTGGACCGCCTCCGCAAAGGCCGATAGTCTTCATCAACCTCAAGATGGCGCGCAGGAAACCGGGACACTGTATACCGCGAGCACGCGTATGGCGCTTCGCGAACCTGAAGACGCACAACTGACCGGCGGAACACGCTCCCTGATGCGGCGAGTGATGGGATTGAACGTGACGTCAGCCGGATTACGCAAGGCACTGCCGCGATCTCTGGCGGCCAAGTCTCAGGCGCAAGTTGCCTGAGACAGCACTTTTCTAAGTAAGAGTTCTAACAGGAATGAATGGACATGAGGCGTGCGTGTGCGCTTAGTGCTCCTGCGGTGTGTGGGAGTCTGCCTGCGCGAGCCGGCTGGGCACACGCGTCGCCTCAAAACTGGTGATCTTCCAGGTAGTGGTGCCGCTGAGGCGCTGATAGACACGTGTGTACCGGAAGCTTCCGTGGATCGGGCGTCCGTCGTTGGTGCCGTCTACCTGCACCAGCGAGGTCACGATGGCAGCATGCTGGCTGATCAGCTTGATTTTGACGTCGGAGACATTGAGCGAGCTGAGCGCGAGATTGTGGCTGCGCATGCGATCGAGCTGCTGCGGCTTGGTGACGACCTGTCCGCTTGCAGTGATGCCCAGGTAATCGTCCGAGAGCAGGCGGTCCATCGCCTCGATGTCATTGGAGAGAATGGCGTTCTTCCACTGCGTCTCTAGCGCCTCAATCTGGTCACGCATGGTATGCGAGACCCGGTGAGGGCCGGCATAGAGCGGCAGCGAGACGAGCGACAAGGTCAAGCCGAGCAACAGAGCGCGCATTGGTCGAGTTACGAGGCGCATTTGCGTACCGGATAGTAGAACGCCCAGCGCGGCGAGTCAAAGAGCCTTTCGTGGGATTCGACGCCTCGCTAGAGGTACACGGGTTGGACGTGGCTTGCAGGTGATTGGCTGCACGCCCGTTCGGCCGTATCTATCTAATGACAAAGAGATGACAGCGAACGATGGCGTGTGACATCCGCCGCGCGACTACGGTTCAGGCGAGGGCGTCGAGCATCTCGAGCGAGCGAACCAGCATGCGCTGGAACAGGCCGCCGATGGCATACATGGCAAAGTGCGGCGAGTTGCGATGGGCGTCGAGCGCCGCCTGATCGCGATACTGCTCGTAGATGACGATGGTGTCGGGATCCGACTGGATGTGGTGGGGAACGTAGGTGACGCAGCCGGGCTCCTGCCGCGAGGCGGCGGCGAGCTCGCGAAGGATCGTGGCGATCTCTTCGCGATCTTCAGGGCGGAAGGTCATGCGGACGGTGAAGGAGACCATGAGAGTCCGGAGAGACCAGGGATCAGAAATCAGAGAACAGAAGTGTACGCCGAGTTCGCAGCGCGCTGACGACGGACAATCTCTGATTTCTGTTCTCTGATCTCTGGCAGCTACCCCAGCGCCTGATCAAAACCGTTGACCATCATGGTCTCCGCGCGGTCTGGACCGGTGGAGATCATGCCGATGCGGGCGTTGGTCTCCTTCGCGATGAAGGTCAGGTAATCCTGCGCGGCCTTGGGTAGCTTGTCGTACTGCGTGATGCCGGCGGTCGAGGACTTCCAGCCGGGCAGTGTCGTGTAGATGGGCTGGATGGACTTGAAGCCGCGGATGTCGGCCGGGATGACGTCGGTGATCTTGCCGTCGATCTTGTAGTGCGTGCAGACGGGGATCTCCGCGCACTCGTCCATGACGTCCATCTTGGTGACGACGAGCCACTCGGTGGAGTTGATCATGTTGGAGTAGCGAAGCAGCGGGAGGTCGAGCCAACCGGTGCGGCGCGGGCGGCCGGTGACGGCGCCGTACTCCTGCCCGCGAGCGCGGAGCAGCTCGCCCTGCGAGTCGGAAATTTCTGTCGGGAATGGGCCTTCACCGACGCGGGTGACGTAGGCCTTCGTGACTCCGATGACGGTGCCGATGCGCGTGGGGCCAACGCCGGTGCCCGTGACCGCGCCGCCGGCGGTGCAGTTCGAGCTCGTCACGAACGGATACGTCCCGTGATCGATGTCTAGCAGCGCGCCCTGCGCGCCTTCGAACATGACGTTCTGGCCTTCGTCGATGGCCTTGTTGAGCAGCACGGCGGTGTCGGTGACGAAGGGCGCGATCTGCTCCGCGTAGCGAACGTAGTCCTCGTACATCTGCTTGGGATCGAGGGGCTCGGTGCCAAACAATGCGTGCGCGATGGTGTTCTTCTCGTGACAGGCGTTGTTGATGTGCGTGCGCAGCAGCGAGGAGTTCAGGAGGTCGGCGACACGCAGACCGTTGCGGTGGATCTTGTCTTCGTACGCCGGCCCAATACCGCGGCGCGTAGTGCCGATGGTCTGGCGGCCGGGCGCGGTCTCTGCGGCGAGCTCGATCATGCGGTGATAGGGGAGGATGACCTGCGCGCGGTTGGAGACAAAGAGCTGCTTCTCCTCGGGACGATACGCGGGAAGGCCGGCGTCCTTGAGCTTCTTGACCTCGGCGAGGAAGGCCGCGGGATCCAGCACGACTCCGTTGCCGATGACGCCCTTGCAGCCGGGGCGCAGAACGCCGCACGGAATGAGCTGCAGCACAAACTTCTGGCCGCCAATGATGACGGTGTGGCCGGCGTTATGACCGCCGGCGTAACGGGCCACGATGTCGAACTTTTCGCTGAGGACGTCGACGATCTTGCCTTTGCCTTCGTCGCCCCACTGGGCGCCGAGAATCACGGCGGACTGCTTTTTATTCACGAGGGATTAGCTCTCAGAAGGATGGGTTCGCGCGTGGGGGAACGCGCGCCCATGCTTGATTTTACCGCAGTTCAGCGTGGTTGGGCGGCATCAGCGTTTGCGCGGCATGGACAGGTCAAGATCCGCACCGTACATCTGCTTGGTGAGGAGGACGATCTGGCCGGTGTGGTAATCGAGGTGGCTGACGACCTTGTAAATGGCGTCGAGAATCGGCGTGTGGCGCCAGGTACCGTTGGGCTGAGGATCGATAATTTCGGCGAGGCGTTCATGCGGCAACGTAGCGACAATCTGGCGCGCCTCATCGAGGATTGTGGTGAAGTTTGCGAAGGCTGTCTTCGAGTCAATGGACGGCGTGAGGGTGAACTCATCGTCGCGGCGGCGAACGTCTTGCTGGCCCCCGATGCCGTGCAGAATCCACTGCCGGATGTTGCCTTCGAGATGCAGCAGCAGGTTGCCGATGGAGTTCTCATGCGCGCCGCCACGCTGCCAGATCTGTTCCTCCGTCAGCTTGCCGAGACAGCTGGCGATGTCGCTGTGAAGCGACTGTATCTTCGTTGAGGAGAAGGCGAGGAAGTCCGCGGCAATATCGTGATCAGCCATTTCGGAATGATAGCTCGTAACTTCTGCGCGGCGCCCAAACACTGGTAGAGTGCTGTCCATGATCAGCTCTCGACTTCGCGCGTGGATGTGGTGCGCAGCGCTGTTTGTGGTGGCGCTGGGCTCCGTGATGATGCAGGCTCAAGACACGACGGCGCCCGCTGCGGCTTCGGCTGCGACGCAGGCGAGGCCTCAGCAGTTTTATCTGAAGCTGGTGCCCCCGCGGCCGACGTTTGCCACCGATATGACGCCGCACGAGCAGGACCTGATGCAGCAGCACGCAGCCTATTGGGCTGAACAATTCAAGACGGGCAAGGTTCTGATTCTTGGGCCGGTGATGGATCCGAAGGGCGTATTCGGCATCGTGGTCGTTGAGTGCACGGAGGCCGAGGCGCACGCGATGGCGGACGGCGACCCAACGGTGAAGGCCGGTCTGAACCACTTCGACGTAATGCCGATGCATGTTTTCCTGCACAAATAAAATCGGCGGCCGCCTCAGGTTGTGGCAACGCTCTGCACAATCCCTTTGGCGCGAAGGCCGGCTTCGATCTCGGCGAAGTAGTCCTTGATCTCACCTTGTGTGCGGATCCAGTCGATGTAGCGCGCGATTCCCTGCTCGATCGTGACGGACGGTTCGTAACCGATCGCGCGGGCGCGCGTGATGTCAGAGATGAGCGAGCGAATTTCGCCGGGACGGAACTCGCCACGAGCGAGCGGCTCGATGTTGATGTTGAGCTGGTCGGCGATGATGTGCGCGAGTTCGCGCACGGACGTTGCGCGGCCACTGCCGACGTTCACCGGAAGTCCGTCGAGCGCATCGGACTCGGCAGCGAGGAGGTTGGCTCGCGCAATGTCCTCGACGAAGCAGAGGTCGCGCGTCTGGTTGCCGTCTTCATAAAGGATCGGTGGCTGGTTGTTGAGCAGGCGCGTGCAGAAGATGGCAATGACGCCCGTATACGGGTTGAACAGCGATTGCCGCGGGCCGTACGTGCAGGAGTAGCGCAGCGCGACGGTCGGAATGCCGGTCTGCTTGCCCCACAGAAGCACGAGGCGCTCCTGATCAACCTTCGTGAGCGCGTAAACCGTCTCGCCACCGCCGGGCGTGGACTCCGGTGTGGGGATGGATGTCGTGGGCTCGTTGCAGATCGGACAATGGACGGCGAAATCGCCGCGCCGGAGTTGGTCTACATCTCTGATCGCCGGATTTACGTGGCCGTGGATGGGACAGAGCGCGGCGCCTTCGGAGTAGACGGCTTGCGAGCTGGCAACCACAACCTTCCTGATCGGCAGCCTGTGATCGCGGATGAGCTCGAGCATCTGCGCCGTGCCGAAGCTATTCACGAGGACGTACTTCGCCATCTCCGGCATATAGCCGCCGTAGGCAGCCTCGTGGAAGACAACGTCGATGTCCTGCAGTGCGGCAAGCATTGCAGCGGGATCCTGCACATTGGCCTGCACGAATTCGGCGCCGGGGTTGATCCAGGCAGGCTTGCCGAACTTGTGCGTGTTCGGCTCCAGATTGTCGAGGATGCGAACGCGCCAGCCCTCGCGGATGAGCAGGTCGGTGATGTGCGAACCGATGAGGCCGGCGCCTCCGGTGACGAGGGCGCGCTTCTGATGAGCAGCCATGCGTTGATGGTATTGGATGCGTCTGCGGCCAGATGCTTCAGGCGCTCGCTGGCTGGCTCCGGAGCAACGCGCGCCATGTCAGCGCGGCCTGGATCATGAGCAGCGAGGCGATGATGAGGATGTAGCCTTCCCAGGAGTGATCCCCGCGCAACATCGATATAAGGGCGCTTCCGCCGCGCCACATGATGGCAACTGCGCCGAGGGCTGCGGCCCAGCGCAACCACGCGATTCGCCTGAGCGGGAGCATGACAAGCGTCAGTAGCGCCTGCCCAACGATGAGTCCCGCAATCGCTTCCTGCTGAAGCAAGTTGCCGTGGCGCAGGAGGATGCTCATGGTTCCAAGCCAGCAACCGCATGCTGCCGTAAAGCAACACAATCCAACCAGGCCGGGCGTTTTGCCGTAGGCCCTCATCGCTGCGCGCGGAGCGAAGCTCGCTGTCTGCAGCGCGAACCAGGCGTTCGCACGCAATGCGCCATCGCGGCTGCGGCGTTCGACATACGCCTCGAGCAGATCACCAGTGACGGACTCGTGATCGCGAGGAGGAAGCAGAGCGAGAAGAACGTGCTGAAGCGACGCGGGTGGCACAGGACGTTTCATGAACGAACCTCGATGGGCCAGCGGATTGAGTTCCAGAAAGATTCAAGAGTGGAGCGCGCCTCTTGCAGAGCGCGCGAGCCGCCGGCTGTGACGCGATAAAAGCGCCGCTTGCGGCCACCTCGCTCCGGGGTTCCGGCGCGCAGTTTCGAAGCAACGAGGCCTTTGGCTTCGAGACGATCGAGCGTGGCGTAAACCGCACCGGCAGCGATCGTCCGCGAACCGGAGACCGCCTCTTCAATCTCCCGCAGGATCGCGCGGCCGTAAGCGTCTTCGCCCTGCCGGAGCACGGCGAGGAGAACGATCTGCTCGAAAGTGCCGAGAAGCTCCGCCATGCCTACAATGTAGACACACTCCTAACTCGGCGTCAACTGCGAACCGGCAAACGCTTACTACTCGTCGTCCATGTCGGCCGACTCAATATATGCGCCTGCCGGCACCGGCTGCGCTACCGGCTGGCCATCGCGCTTATACACGATGCCTCCCTTCATGACCCACTGGACGTGCTCCATCGTGGTGATGTCATGCAGAGGGTCGCCGTTGACGGCGATCATGTCGGCGAAGCAGCCTACGCGAATGCAGCCGGCAGAGCCGGTGACACCGACCAGGTCGGCTGCATTACGAGTGGCGGCAAAGAGCGCGTCGGCCGGCGTGAGGCCGGCATCCACCATCAGAGCGAACTCGTGTGCGTTGTTGCCGCGCGAAGTGTCGGTGCCAAACGCTATCTTCACGCCAGCCTTGTACGCCGCGCCCAGCATGCCTTTCATCAACGGCGTAACCTCGAGCGCCTTCTGCGCGGCGGAAGGATTGAGCTGCTCCGGATGGTGCAGCGCCATCTCATGCACCTGGTCGGCGACTAGCAGCGTGGGTACGAGATACGTGCCGTGCTCTTTCATCAGGCGGAAGCTCTCGGCGTCCGCGTAGGTGCCATGCTCGATGGAGTCAACACCATTGCGCACGGCGGAATCGATCGCAGCTTTGCCGTGCGCGTGCGCCGCGACCTTGAGTCCAAGGTTGTGCGCGGTATCGATCGCCGACTTGATCTCGGCATCGGTCATGGTCTGCACCTTCGGATCGTCGCCGATGGAGAGCACGCCGCCGGACGGCATGATCTTGATCACCTCCGCGCCGCGGCGGCGATGCTCGCGCACCTGCTTGGCGAACTCCTCGGGGCCGTCCGCAATGGAGCCGCCCCAGTTGCGGTTGGTCCATTCCGGGTCGATGCCGTTGCGAGGATCGCTGTGTCCGCCGCTGACGGAGATGGGTTCGAGCGATACGATGATGCGCGGGCCCGGCACCCAGCCACGATCGATGTCGCGCTTGAGAGCGAGATCGACGCCACCCGATGAGCCGACGTTGCGCACAGTCGTGAAGCCCTCGAGCAGCAGCTTGCGCGCCATCGCCGATGCGCCAATCGCCACCTCGAAGTCCGAGATGGTGAGGCGCGACTGGAAAGGATTCATGCCGAGCGAAGGAGGGCCGCCCATGTGCTTGTGCGCATCGATGAGGCCGGGCATCAGCGTCTGATCACCCAGTTCGATCACCTCAGCATCGGGCGAGCCGGTAGTGCCCGGCGCGACGGAGCTGATGCGGCCATTGGTAATCGTGACGGTGACGGGACCGCTCAACGTACTGGAGTTGCCGTCCAGCATGTGCGCTGCATGGACCACGATGACCTTAGCCGGCGCCGGCGAGTGCGCCGGAGCCTGGCCGAAAGCAGAGGCAAAACAAAGCGTGAGTAGAGACAGAACAGCGGTCACAGAGCGCGGCACGGCGATCTCCTGATGCTTCAGTTGGCTTGGAAAACTTGCCACTGAGCATACAGCAACGCGCGCTTGTGTCTGCTATGTCTTGATCGCGGCTTTGATCGTCGGCACAGCCGCGAGGCCTTGCTTCAGAGGGCCTTCAGTCTGCATGGCTTTGAGAATTGCCGAAGCAATCGCGGCATCTGCCTTTGCTGCACCGCCGATCTGCACCGGAAACAGAATCGCGACCTGAAGTCCGTCGTCGGCCAGCCGCAGGTGCGAGTCGACGCTGGGCCTATCCACCGGCGCACCCATCCAGTTTTCGATCTGGTGTTGCTGCGACTCGATCTCGCCCTTGTATGTCTGATACACGCCTTCGATGATGCCGCAAAGTGCATGGCTGACGGCTTCGGTGTCGGCCTCAGGCTTCAGCTTGGCGGTGAGCTCGTGCCACGCGTATTCGGTGCCGGGAAGCTGCTTGTAAAGCGGCGTGCCGGTCTGGAAGAGCACGGAGTTGGCGAAGACGGCGACGCGGCCGGTGGAATGTAGTTCGGTGCCGGAGCCCACGAGCTCCATCATGTAGAAGCGCGCGATGCCGACCTCGATGACCGTGCCGGTGACGCCCGACACGGTGATGCGGTCGCCGACGCGCACACCATAGCGGCCGACGATGAAGAAATATGCCGCTACGGAGAGAAGGATCGTTTGCAGACCGACCGCGATACCTGCGGAAATAAATCCGGCGAACGTGGCCAGCGAGCTGAACTGAGTGACGAAGCCGAAGATCACGATCAGGCCGCCGACGAAACCGATCACAATGCGACGGACGAGCAGGAGCTGACGGCGCCGCCGGAGATCGGAGACGTAGCGAACCGTGGCGCGACCCCAGACCTGGCTGGCAACGAAGAGCAGCAGCAGAGCACCTGCGATGAACGCCGCACGGATAAGCAACGATCGCAGAATCGACTTGTACTCCGCGTCCGTTGCGATGCTCCAGCTCGTCAGCGTGCCGCGCTCTTGTTCGAGCAGCGTGACCTCCTGGGTCAGCGGAAGCATCGCGTCGGAGAGCACACGGAATGTCGACGTGAGCTCGTCGAACTGCTTGCGTGTGGCGAGGATGTCCTGGGTGCTCGTCGCCGGCGCGGCCGGAACAGTTACGGTTTGCTGAGTCAGAGTCTCGCCCTGAGCGATGAGGGTGCGCAGCACGTTGAGAAACGGCTTGCGCAAATCATCCGCCTGGTCGCGCAGCCGATCGGTTTCGCTGATCTGCTGGTCGATGGAGCGGCGCGCGGAGAGCAGATCAAACAGCACCGATCCCTGCGTGACCAGGCCGGCATGCTGCGCGTCCGCGACTGTTTCGAGCGGCGGAGCAGTGATCGATTTGCCGGTTCCGGAGGCGAGCTCCGGTGCCGAACTGGCGAGGCGATCAATCTCGCCGAGCAGACCCGCGCGGCCTTGCGCCTCACTCAGGTTCGCGACGCGGGTCAGCGCGTCCAGCGTCGCCTGCAGGAACTTGAACTCTCCGTCGATCTGCTCCTGCCTTTCCAGCAACGCAGGCCGCGTCTTCGCATTGGAGTGTGCGATCGCTGCATCGTTCGCGGCGTCGGTCGCCTGCAGCGCCGTAATCTGGTTTTCGATGCGAGCGCGCGCCGCCGCGAGCCGCTGTGCCTGGGGCTCGGATGCGGTGTTGCCCTGCGCCGGTGTTCCGTTCGGCGACGCGTTCACCCGCGTGAGCAGCGCAGCCTCATTGCGCGCGGACTGAAACGCAAGCTGCGCGATCTGCGTGGCCTGCGCCTTTGACTGTTCGGCGTACAGAATGTCGCTCGGCTCGCCGGCCTTCTGAATCTTGGTGGTGGCGGCGCGGTAGAAGCGCAGAATCTCGTTGAGGTGCTGGAGAATGTTTTCTCCTTGTCCCTTCGCATCGATCTTCGTGGCGGTCAGCGGCGGCAGCTTCTCAATCTGCTGTTCGAGCGTGAGCGCGGGGGCGGCATGCGACGGGCGCGTCCTCTCGCTGCCGGTGGCGTCCTGCGCAGGCTGCGGTGCGCTCGCAGCGGGGGCTGTCGCGTTAGTGGCGGGTGTCGTGGATGCAGACGAAGCGGAGTGCTGCGGAGCGCTTGCGTTTGCGCCTGTTTGGGCACACAGAACCGGCGATAGCAGCAAAGCAGTTATTGCAGCGACGAGCAGAGAGTTCACCGCGAAGGATGGCTTGTTACGAAGATTCATCAAGTGTTTAGACGCTCGGAGATTGAGTGCGGAAGGCTATATCGCGCAGGTGCGTGTTGCCGGCAGGAAAAATGAAAGCCCGGCACCTCTCACGAGGACGCCGGGCGTCTGAAAGATCGCGGCCTGGCTAGATGTCGAGGTTCTTCACGTCCAGCGCGTTCTCTTCAATGAACTTGCGGCGAGCCTCAACGTCTTCACCCATCAGCGTGGTGAATATCTCTTCGGTGGCGGCGATGTCCTCAAGCTTCACCTGAAGCAAGGTGCGGCGCGCGGGGTCCATCGTGGTTTCCCATAGCTGCGGCGCGGTCATCTCGCCGAGGCCCTTGTATCGCTGCACTTGATATTCCTTGCGGCCCTGCTCGATGACGTACTCGAAGACTTCGCGCGGCGACTTCTTCTCGACTGGATCCTGCGCGACTTTTGAATTGCGCTTTGCAGGCTTGGCGGCGGCCGGAGCTGCGCCGACGTCGACTGCGCCTTCGAGCTCCACCTCTTCAGTGTTCTCGAGATCCTGCTCGGCCTGTTCTTCAGCGGTCTTCGAGGCCGCGACGGCTTCCTTACCCGCGTACTCGATGAGGAACGGACCGTGCAGCGCATCGCCGAGCTGCGCCTGCTTGGCCAGAAGCTGGCGGGACTCGGGTGCTGACGCAAGCGTCCAGTCGATGGCGCGCGTCGCTCCCTGCGCGTCCGTGAAGGAAACGACATAGAGATTGTGCTCGGGGTCCTTCTCGACGTCGGACACAGCCTTGAACTGGTAAGGCTTCGCGAGCTCCTGCAGCTTCGCGCGCATCTTCTTCAGCTTGTCAGGCGATTCAAAGTCGGCGCGCCGCGCGGCGTCCTTGCCCTCGTTGGCGAAGATCTCGGCGAAGGCCTGCACCACCTCTTCGTTGCGCAGCTTCTTCGAAACCTTCTCGAAGTGGCCGAGATAGTCATTGAGTTGCGACATGTACTTCGTCAGCTCTTTTCCTTCGAGCTTCGCGCCGTTGTCGCCGTAGCGGATCATCATTCCATCCGCCGCGCGCTTGATCATCACGGTCACGTACTCGCGGTCGTCCTTGATGTACTGCTCGAACTTGCCCTTCTTGATGCGATATAGCGGCGGCTGCGCGATGTACACATTCCCCCGCTTGATGAGCTCACCCATGTGACGGAAGAAGAAGGTAAGCAGAAGCGTGCGGATGTGCGATCCGTCGACGTCGGCATCTGTCATCAGGATCGTCTTGCCGTAGCGCAGCTTCGCGATGTCGAAGTCGTCCTTGCCGATGCCGGTGCCAAGCGCCGTGATCATCGCACGAATTTCCTCGTGCCCGAGCATCTTGTCGTAGCGCGCTTTCTCTACGTTGAGGATCTTGCCCTTGAGCGGAAGGATCGCCTGGAACTTGCGATCGCGTCCCTGCTTTGCGGTGCCACCGGCCGACTCACCCTCGACGAGGTAGAGCTCGCACATCTCGGGACGGCGCTCGGAGCAGTCGGCGAGCTTGCCCGGAAGACCGCCGCCATCGAGTGCTCCCTTGCGGCGAGTGAGATCCCGGGCCTTGCGTGCAGCCTCGCGGGCGCGCGCAGCGTCGATCGCCTTCGAGATGATCTTGCGCGCGACTGGAGGGTTCTGCTCGAGGAACGCGCCGAGGCGCTCGTTGACGAACGCCTGCACCTGGCCGGCGACATCGGAGTTGAGCTTGCCCTTGGTCTGCCCTTCGAACTGCGGCTGCGGAAGCTTCACGCTGACAACCGCGACGAGGCCTTCGCGAACGTCGTCGCCGGAAAGGTTCTCCTTCACGTCCTTGAAGAGGCCCATGGACTGGCCAATCGCGTTGATGGTGCGCGTGAGTGAGGTGCGGAAACCCGAGAGATGCGTTCCGCCGTCAACGGTGTTGATGTTGTTGGCGAACGAGAAAACCGTCTCCGAGTAGGAGTCGTTGTACTGCAGCGCGATCTCCATGACCAGCGTGCCAACTTCGGCTTCCATGTAGATAGGCTTGTCGTGCAGCACCTGCTTGCCCTTATTGAGGTGCTTGATAAAGCCCGCGATGCCGTCGTTGTACTTGAAGCTCTGCGCCTTGAACTCGCCGGTCTTGGGGTCAGTGGCGCGCTCGTCGGTGAGAGTAATCTCGATGCCCTTGTTCAGGAAGGCGAGCTGCCGCAGACGCCCGGCAAGTGTGTCGTAGTTGTACTCGGTGACGGTGAAGATCGAGCGATCAGGCAAAAAGTGAACCTTCGTGCCGCGGCGCTTCGACGTACCCATCTTGCGCAGCTCGCTGACGGGCTCGCCCTTGGAGTAGTCCTGCTCCCACGCGTGCCCGTCGCGCCAGATCTCCACGTCGAACTCTTCGCTTAGCGCGTTCACGCACGACACACCGACGCCGTGCAGACCGCCCGATACCTTGTAGTTGCTCGCGTCGAACTTGCCGCCCGCATGCAGCTTGGTGAGCACCACCTGCACCGCGGGCATCGTCTCGCCGGTGGGCAGCGTCTTGTTGTCCACCGGGATGCCGCGACCGTCGTCCACAACCGTGATGGAGTTGTCAGCGTGGATCGTGCAGTCGATGCGCGTGGCATAGCCGGCCAGCGCCTCGTCCACCGAGTTATCGACCACCTCATACACCAGGTGATGCAGACCCATATCGCCCGTCGAACCGATGTACATGGCCGGCCGAAGGCGGACAGCCGTCAGCCCTTCCAGCACCGTTATGTTTTCGCCCGTGTAGTTTCCGGTGGGAGGCGGAGGAGTCGTCGGGGAGGTCGCGGGGGCAACGTTTTCAGGCACGCAGTAGGGCTCCAGTCAGGCCGGGAGCTGATGCTCTTCGAGTACTCGCAAACCCCTATAAATACAGGGATTTTCGCATTCTCTCCCGTACTGAAAGTATACCATGCCAGGCGCTGAAATGGCAGGCCCGAAAGTACCTCCGCAGGCGCCCGTTGAAGGCGAATAAAAGGCAATAAAAATGTCTTGGGGGAGCCCCAACGTGAATCAGCCTAGGAGTCAGATGAAAAGCTTTACCCTAAGCAAGCTGTGGCGCTGCTCCTGCCTCCGCCCGGCACAACAAAAGGACCCCGCCGGGGCGGGGTCCTCTGCATGCGGACAAGCAGCTTTACTTCTTGAATATCCGCCGCCGAAACGTCCCTGCAACTCCCAGAAGGCCAGTCCCCAGCAGTGCCAGGGAGCTCGGCTCTGGTGCCGGAGCAAAGAACGCAAACTGCGCGCTGCTATTCGAGGCGTAGTCTGTCGATCCGTTGACTTGTCCAATTAATTCGAAGTTCCCGCCCGGAGCGAAGCTATAACTGCCTGGGCCGCCGAAAAGATGCACCCCTCCCACACCGCTGGTCAATTCCCAACCAAGAATGTCGGTATCGGCGGTGATGTCCAGATAGACCATCGCAGCATCGCTGCCGACTGCTGCGCCGGGGGTGAAATAAACGTCACTTAGGTTGCCGCCGGTAGGTGTCGCCAGATACTCGGCATTCGTGTCCAACCCAACGCCCCCGTTGCAGGTTCCGCCGCCGTAGATGCAATAGCCGACGTTGTAGTTCGGCCCATCACTGGACGCGTTGTTCCAAAACGGGCTACCGCTGGTACCCAGCGTGGGCTCGGTGAACCATTCGCCGCCCGCCGCATTGATCGTGAGGCCGTTTCCGCTGATCGAAAAGACCAGGTCGTTGTAATCGTGATCCCCGCCGGGCGTCGTATCTTCGAAGCCGCCATAGTAGGTCTGGGTTGCAGCCCAGATCGGTCCGGCGGTCAGGCACAACGCAAGTGCACAGACTGAAGCTTTAATCAATTTCATAATTTCTCCTCGTTCACCGCAAAATGGTTGCCGCAGGGGGGCCCGGTGACCCGTGAAACGGAACAGTCACACGTCAGGTACGGGGAGGATTTTGTCCTCCTCAGTCGCGGAACTTCGTTAGAAGGCGGAGCGAAGCCCTTAAGTCGTCCCCATTACCGCTGGCCACTGAGAACAGACGTCAGCCTTTTCAGGCATACCTGTCCCGGTCAGTGTCACAGGGACACCTCGGGGCCTAACTGTCGTCAACATAAGAGAAGAACTGCAGCATCTAGTGCAATTCGCATTCCATAGTGCTCATTGGCTAAGTCCAATGACCACAGCAACCACACCGGCGGCTCACGCATTCCTGCGCAAAGCTTTGCGAGGTAAACGGGAATCTGCGGTTATTTGCCCAATGTTTTCATACTCATTGCGACACAATCCGCAGACGCAACTCGTGGAATGCGCCGCTGCAATACATGACATATGCCAGTGGCGGCTTCGTCCTCATTTGCCGTGCAAAAGGTTGCACACGCATCCCCTTGTTGAGGACGCATTCTCGCCAAGAGTGAGGAAAATAGGCCAAAAACTCGAAAAACCCCTGTCGACCACATATCTGCAAATGGCCCACGAAGTGCCTGAATGAAGGCAGGCTTGCACCACAACTTAACTGAATCCCACCTCGAGGCATATTTCGATGAAATTCAATCTGCGTCTACTTCCGGTTGCCTTCGCAGCAATCGGGCTCTTCGTCGCCAGTTCGGCAAAGGCTGACACTCTCAACATCAGCATCTGGGCCGGCGGAACAACCAGCAACGTTCCAGCCAACAACGCGGCCGGCAACATGGGAATCTACGGTACCACTCCTACCATCACAGCCACCGTAACCAACTCCGACCCGACCGCGATCCTGAACTTCTACAGCGCCGACGACAACGACCTTACCAGCTTCCTGACCACGTCGGCGTTGGGGGCGCATCCCGGCAACGGTGACACTGTCACCTATCTCACCGGCGGCAATCAGCACAGCACGGACGGCAGCGCCATTAACAACGACCTGTTCCAGATCACGGGAACGGTAACCCTGGCAACCCAAACTTACACTTACGAACATGATGACGGCATGGTCCTGTACCTGAACGGTGTGGCGGTGATCAACACTCCGGGGCCGACCGGAGCGACACCCACCTCATTCAACGCTACCGCAGGTACCTACAGCTTCGTGCTTGATTATGCCGAGGTTGCCGGTGCACCGGCAGTGTTGCAGGGCAATCTTCCTTTCACCCCAGCCACCGCAACTCCTGAGCCGAGCAGCTTCATGCTGCTGGGATCTGGCCTCCTCGGTGCCGCTGGCGTACTTCGCCGCCGGATGAAGAAGGCGTAGCCCTCTCTACCCACGTGGGGCAAAATGCCTCCGTTGAGATGCACCGAGCCCGGACAGACAATCCCCTGTCCGGGCTTTCTTTTGTCTTGCGGCGCCTCAACAGATCGGATTTCCGAGCAGTGCGCGCTACCAGACTTTGCAGGTAGGCGTATGCACCATGGGCTGGCCCACCTTGCAGCTGAAAGCCTTCTGGAACTCCGGCATGTTCGCCACAACACCATTCACGCGCGCGAACCCAGGCGAGTGCGGGTCCGTTGCTGTGCGCAGGCGCAGGTCCTCGGGCCGCGTGTTTTCGCAAGCCCACTGCGCCATGCCGATGAAGTACCGCTGGTCTGGCGTGAAGCCGTCCAAGTTATGCAGCGGCTTGCCTTCCGTCTGCTTCTTCCATGCGATATAAGCGAGCAGCGTGCCGCCGAGGTCCGCAACATCCTCTCCGCTCGTCAGCTTCGAGTTGATGTGCTGGTCGTCGACCACAACATAGCCCGCATACTGATCGCGAATGCAGTTGATGCGCGTTTCAAATCCGGCAGCGTCCGCGGGTGTCCACCAGTCGCGCAGGTTCCCCTTGGCGTCGAACTGGCGGCCCTCATCGTCGAACGCATGCGTGAGCTCATGCCCAATCGTCGAGCCGGTATTGCCATAGTTCGGCGCGTCGTCCAGCTTCGGGTCATAGAGCGGCGGCTGCAGAACACCCGCCGGGAAATTGATGTCGTTCATCTGCGGATTGAAGTACGCGTTCACCGTCGGCGGCGTCATGCCCCACTCGTTCAGATCCACCGGCTTGCCCAGCTTGTTCCACTCGCGCACATCTTCGAAGCGCGAGGCTCGCACGGCATCGCCGAAGTAGTCGTCGCGCTTCACCTCAAGCGCCGTGTAGTCGCGCCACGTCGCGGGATAGCCGATCTTGTTGCGGATCGCGTGAAGCTTGCGCAGCGCCTCGGCCTTCGTCTCGGGACTCATCCAGTCCAGCCCCTTGATCTCCTCGCCCATTGCCGTCTCGATCTGCTCGGTCATCAGTTGCGTCTGCTGCTTCATTTGCGGCGAGAAGGTGCGTGCCACGAACTCCTGTCCAAGCGCCTCGCCGAGGTTGCGATCCACCGCGCGCACGCAGGTCTTCCAGCGCGGCGGTTCCACCGCCACGCCACGCAGTGTCTTCGAATAGAAATCGAAGTTCACCTGCTCGATGTTGTGCGCCAGCATGGGCGCAGTCGCCGAGATAAGGTGAAAGCGCAGATAAGCCTTCAGCGCGTCGAGCGGTTCGTTCGTCAGCTCTGCCTGCACCGCCTTCATAAACTCCGGCTGCGACACATTCAGCTTCGGAATGTTTGCCGCCCCCTGAACGCGGAAGTAATTCTGCCAATCGATGGCCGGCGCGATCTGCGAAAGTTCCGCGAGAGTCATTGGATGGTAGGTCTTGTGCGGATCGCGACGCTCGACGCGCGTGAGCGATGCCTTTGCGAGCGCAGTCTCGATGCGCATGATCGCATCAGCATCCGTCTTCGCCTTGTCGGCCGATTCGCCGGAGAGCACAAGCATCTGCTGCACGTACGCGAGGTACTGCTCGCGAAGCTTCACGCTGCGGGGATCCGTCTTCAGGTAGTAATCGCGATCAGGAAGGCCCAGGCCACCAGCGCCAAGCTCCGCAATCATCAACGACGAATCAACGGCGTCCTGTGAGGTGCCGGAGTTGAAGAAGTAGCTTCCAGGCTCAAGATGATGCAGCGGCGTGATCGCAGCCACCAGCTCCTCGCGCGTGTTCAACGAGTCAATATGCGCGAAGCCTGGCTCGACAGGCTTGATGCCTGCTGCATCGATTGCAGCCGTATTCATGCACGCCTCGAAGTAGTCGCCGACCTTCTGCTGCACGGCTGTGCGGTTCGTCGCCTTCGCATCCTCCTCGAGAATGCCCCACAGAAACTGCTGGTTCTCATTCGCCAGCTTCGCGTAGACGCTCCACGACGCCTGGTCGGCGGGAATGGGATTGTTCTTCATCCATCCGCCGCAGGAGAACTTATAAAAATCCACGCACGGGTCAGCGCTGCGGTCCATGCTCGTCAAATCGAGCGACGGAGAGTACGGCATCTGCTGAAGCGGTTGCACCGACGGCGCGGGCACACCCTGCTGCGCGAAAGCGACGGGAGCGACAGAAAGAACAGCGGCCGCAAGCGCGGCAACACACTTCATCAGCATGCAAATCTCCTGTGCTCGTCATCCTACATGGACGGGCTCAGGAGCTTGATTAGTTAAGTGACGGAGGCGCGTAATACGGAAGTTTCTGCTGCTCCTGGCTTGCCCGCTTCACCGTGATGTCGTCGAACAAAATCGACGGAACAATCGTCGTCTCCGGCACCGGTGCGATCGCCTGTGCCACGTACGGCTTGCCGCCGGCCGCAATGATATCCGCGCGCAGCGCCCGCTGATCGAGATCATCGAACGCCGCACCGCGCACAAGGGTGCGCTTTCCGTCCGGCGAAATCCGATACAGCAACCGCGGCATCAACTCGCCACCGCCCAGCGTCTCCACCTCATACACTGGCTTGCCCTTCTCCTTCGCCAGTGCAAGCAGCTTCGCGCGCATCTGCTCGGCCGTGAGGTTCTGCGTCGACTTCACAATCACCACCGCCGCGCGCGAGTGTGCCGCCTGCGCCAGAATCGCCCGCCCGTGACCGTTCGACGTCGGAAAGTCCTTCACCGGTTCGCGCCCAACGTCATAGTTCACCAGCTCGCCATCCTTCACCAGCGTCACCGGGGTCGCGGTCGCTCCCTCATCGTCCACGTTGTACGCTCCAAGCAGCGACTGCCCTTCAAACGTGCGCTCCGTCGGGTCGTCAACAACGTTGATGTACGTCGGCAGCACCAGGCTGTGCAGGCTCGACTGATACGCTCCCTGCGTGCGCGCCGTCGTTCCCATCTCCGGGCGATCCGCCTCAATGTTCGGCACGAACAGCCGATTGAACACATCCGCCGCCGCATCACCTGCGAACAGCACAGGCCCGTGATAATCCTCAGCTTCCACCACCGGCGCGTGCCGCAGCGCATTAAACGTCTGCAGATTATCAATCACGCGCTGACGCATCGACGCCCAGCTCTCAAGCCCCGCCGCTGTCGTTGACGTCGATCCGTTGTCGCGGCCAAGCTGCATCCCGTCAGCCGCCTGCCCGCCCACGCTCACCATGTCCTGGTAGCCCGCATAGCCATGCCGCAGCATCGTGCCATCCGTGTTCACCACGTACCGGTTCACCACCATCGCCGACACATTGACGCTCGACATCTGCACATCCGGCGCAAACGATTTCACCGCCGGATCGGTCGCGTACAGTCCGCTCGCCTCGACGATGCGCTTCTTCCACTCCGCCTTATCCAGATCCATCGTGAGCAGCGGCTCGATGCGCGTAACCGGCTTCTCCGGCGAAAAATCATTCGCTGTCGGCGGCGTCTGATACTGCTTCAGCGCTGCCTGCTTGGCCGCATACAAACGCAGCGCATTCTTGTACGCATCATCTGTCGCGGTCCACAACGCAAACCGCAGCGCGTTCGGATCGTTGTCCGTCGGCGCCAGCTCAACAGCCCCATCGCCGCGCGCAGAGCTCGAATCCGTCGTGTAGTCGCCGACCCGAACCTCCACGCGCACTGCACGCTGATGACTCTCGGTCTCACGAGTCAGCGCGCCATAGTTGGCAATCGCCTCGTACGTGTGAACATCCTCCAGCCGGTACTGGATGAAGTACGGCCGCTGCATGCCGGGCAGCACAAGCGACTGCTGCTCGCGCGTGAGCTCCTCCTTCATCGCATTCAGCAGCGGATCGGAATCTGCACCCACTTTCGCCGGCGTGGCGGCATGATGCTGCGCAAACATCGGCGATACAACGAGAACAGCGGCCATCATTAGTGAAGTGCAACGCATCAGTTGCCGCCTTTCTGTGCGGCAGCCGCCGGCGTCTTCTCGTCAATCGGCGGAGGCGGCAGAATCGGCGGCCTTGCCGTCCCCTGCGCCTGCCGTTGCGTCTCAATCTCACTCACCAGCATCGCGGGCGCCACCGCGCTCACCGGAATCGTTCCCGACTCCGCGCCGCACTCGCCGTTGAAAATATCCTGCTTGTCGCCCGTCGCGATGATCCTGCTCAGCGCAGCCAGCGGCGTTCCCACTATCGACACACCGCGCACCAACTCATCCGGCCGCCCGTCCACATACACGCGATACACCACCAGCGGAATCACCTGGAACGCCTGCGGCGAACGCCGATTCGTCACGGCGAAGCCCGAGCTGATGTCCTCGAACAACAAGCCGTACGCCTTGCCCTGCTTCTTCGCTTCGGCCTTCAGCATGTCGCGCAGCTCTTGCTCAGGCACAGTCTTCGTCGACGTAACAATCAGATTGCCCTGCCGCCCCGTGGGCATTCTGCCCGTCTGCGCGCGGCCATGACCGTTCGATTCCGCAAAGCTCGCAATCGGCTCGCGTGACATCAGGAAGTCCTTCAACACGCCATTGTCGACAAGATCGACACGCTCCGCTGGCTGGCCTTCATCGTCGAAGAGATAGTGTCCGCTCAGCGCATTTCCATTCAGTGATGCCATCGTCGGATCGTCTGCAACCGACAAAAAGCTCGGCAAAATCGGCTTGCCCAGCATCTTCGTAAACGTCTGACCCTCTTCATCCCCGCGCTGCCGCTGCCCTTCCAGCCGATGTCCAAGCACTTCATGGAAGAACACCGCCGCCGCGCGGCCGGAGAGAATCGCCGGTCCGTTGTAAGGCTCCGTGATCGGCGCTGTACGCAGGTCGTCGAGGTTCTTCGCCATCGCCTCCGTCTTTGCCAGCAGCGCCGCCTGGTCCGGCAGCTTGCCGTCTGCATCAGACTCAAACGTCTCCGCGCGGAACAGATCCATTCCATCCGCCGCGCGCGTGCGAGCCAGCACAATCAGCCGCGCGACCTGTGCAGGTGCTGCGATCCGCGATCCTTCGCTCGAGACAAAGTAATCCGTCTCGTGCGCCACCTGCAGGATCACCATGTCGTACAGAATGTTTTCGTGATTGCGGAACACCGCGCTGATCGCGCGCAGCCGGTCGCCCCACGCGGCGCGATCCACGTCCAGCGGCGGCGCGGAGGCCAGCACATCATCGATCGGCTTCTGCGACGAAAAATCCGCGGAGGTGTCCTCCTCCTTCGCGCGCACCTGCTGCTCGGTCTTCACCTTCTCCAGCGCGTCCAGCGCCTTCGCGTACCCGCGGTTCGTCGCAAACCACAGCGAGCGCTCGATCGCCGCACGATTGTCCGTCAGCGGCAGCGGCATCGTCGTCAGCGCACTCGTGCGCTGGTCGCCGTGCGTGTTGTCGAGCGACGGCGTTCCCAGGCGAACCTGCACATCCGCAATCCGATTGTGACTCGCAGCAGAGTTCATCAGCGCGCCGAACTGCGCCGTGATCGTGACGTTCTCGTTGTCTGAAACCGAGTAGCTGAGAAAGTATGGCTTGATCGCCGGCGCCGAGGCGTTCGCGGATGCGCCAGTCCCCAGCGCAGACATCGCGCGAGAAAGCTCCGCTTGCATTGAGTCCAGCAAAACCGTGTCGGCCGCCGGCGCGGAGGGGTCACGCACAGGCAGCTTCGCGTCGCTCGAGGAGGCACCAAACGCCGAAGAAGCGGCGAGCAGAAGCACGAGAATTGCCGAGGAGCCGCGGAGTTTCTTAACAGGGCGGACTGCGTTAGGAAAGACGGGCACGTGCAGCGCAACAGAGTTCAACGGAAACCAATCTGAAGCAAAGGTGTCTTCAAGTGTACTCGACGTGGCAATAGCCTCTCCCGAGCACATAACGCGCAGCAATCCCGATCACCATGCGCCAACGGCGCGCAATATACCAGCCTGGGGCGCAGGGCACGCGTTTCCGTGCCCGCAGCCCCAGGTCCGCCGCGCCTGACCTGAAAGGGCTGAAGGCCCGTCCCATAGATACCGAACGCACCCATTCATCCCGCCTCCCTGAAGAAGCTTGTTTCTTCGGGGCATGGCTTCAGCCATGCCGTAAGCGCTCACAAAGAAAGGGGCTTCAGCCCCTGAGGTAAGCTTGGGCATCATTTATCTGAGCCACGTTGGACCGCACGAATCATCTCGCTCACAAGGAATCAAATGCCGAAGCGCTGTTTAGCCATACTGTGTGCAATCTTCTGCTTCATGTTTGCGGGATGCTCGCGTGAGACACCCGCGGAACACGCAGCGAACCTATACGCCGCACAGGAGATCGCCGCCGCGCCCGTGCACGGCAACCTTCCCGACTACTCGCTTCCACCGGACAAACTCACCAAGGCACAGCACCTCGCCACCGTGCACATCACCATGCACTTCGCCGACGAGATCTGGGGCATTGTCCAGATCGTGCTGCTGCTATGGCTTGGCGTAATCGCGTGGATGCGCGATCGCGCCGTTGCCATCGGACGCAACCGCTGGGCCCAAGGCTATCTATTCCTGCTGCTCTTCCTCCTCGTGTCAACGCTCCTCGAACTTCCACTCGACATGTACTCGCACCACCTCTCGCTTAAATATGGCCTCTCCGTACAGAGTTGGGCGAGTTGGTTCGGCGATCAGGGCAAGTCATTTCTGCTGAGCTGGATCATCGGCGGCCTGCTGCTGATGCTGCTGTTCTGGGTGATCCGCAGGCTGCCCCGCCGCTGGTGGCTGCTCTTCTGGGCATTCACCATTCCCATCACGATCCTCGGCATCTTCGCCATGCCGTACATCGAGCCGATCTTCAACCACTACGAGCCTCTGGCGAAAACAAATCCCGCGCTCGTCGCCAAACTCGAGCAAGTCGTGCAGAAGGGCCACATGAACATTCCGCCCGAGCGAATGTTCCTGATGAAAGCCTCCGAGAAGACCACAACCCTGAACGCTGACGTCGAAGGCTTCGGCCACTCCAAGCGCGTCGTTGTGTGGGACACGTCCATCGCGAAAGCCACACCCGACGAAATTCTCTTCATCTTCGGCCACGAGAGCGGCCACTATGTTCTGAAGCACATCGTGCGCGGCCTGATCATGAGCTTCATCGGCAGCTTCATCCTGCTCTTCCTCGGCTTCCATTTCATTCAGTGGGCGATTGCACGGTTCGGTCCGAACTGGCGGATTCCCTCGCAGCAGGATTGGGCCGCGCTGGCAGTGCTCCTCCTCGCCTTCAGCCTGTTCAGCATCTTCCTCGAGCCCATCACCAGCACGATCAGCCGCTCCACGGAGCACGCCGCCGACGTCTACGGGCAGGAGGCAATTCACGGCATCGTCGCAGACCCGCAATCCGCCGCCAAAGGCGCCTTCGACGTGCTCGGCGAAACCGGCCTCTCCGACCCGAATCCCAGCCGCTTCATCGAGTTCTGGACCTACGACCACCCCGCCATCGGCCGCCGCGCAGCCTTCGCCAAAGCCTACGACCCCTGGGCCGAAGGCATGCAGCCGAAGTACGTCAAAAAACAGTGAATTTGCATTTCTTCACTATTCACTTTTCACTATTCACTACCTATGGACTGCCTCTTCTGCAAAATCGCCTCCGGCGCCATTCCCGTCGAGCAGTTGTACGAGGACGACCGCGTCCTCGCCTTCCCCGACATCAATCCGCAGGCCCCTACCCATGTGCTTGTGATCCCGAAGCAGCACATCAGTTCGCATGCCGAAGCAGTCGCCGCCGACACCGACCTGCTCGGCCACCTGCTGTGGGCTGTCGGCGAAGTCGCCCGCGCCAAAAAACTCGATCGCGGCTATCGACTCGTCATCAACACCGGACCGGACGGCGGCCAGACTGTCGATCACATGCACCTGCATCTGCTGGGCGGCCGCGCCATGCACTGGCCCCCCGGATAACCCCGAGTTTCAGGCGCGCTATTAGCCGGCGAGTAACAGCTAAAGTACAGCTTGAGGCAGCTGTTAACTCCCTTGGTTCACCCGAATGTTGATAGTTCAGTAACAGCTCAAGTAGCAGTTGAGGCGGGTGTTAACTACCGTGGTTCATCCCGTCGGCGCATCGTGGCTGAGCTGTCCGCCATCGAATCATCGACAGCATTCAGGAGGCACACATGGCAATCGCTGGAACTCATAAGGAGCCTATCCCCGCTCCAATCAATGACATAGTCGCGCCGGAGAGCGGATGGGAAGCTGGTCAGCGCGAAACCGCGGTCTTTGCCGGCGGCTGCTTCTGGGGCGTGCAGTCGGTCTTCCAGCGGGTGAAGGGCGTGGAGAAGACGACCGTCGGCTACACGGGTGGCGCAAAGGAAACTGCTGATTACAGGGCAGTTTGCTCTGGCCGCACGGGCCATGCCGAGGCGCTCGAGATCATCTATGACCCCGAAAAGGTCAGCTACGGAACGCTGCTAAGAGTCTTCTTTTCAGTGGTTCACGATCCCACGCAGCTAAATCGCCAGGGAAACGATGTCGGCACGCAGTACCGCTCCGCGATCTTCTATACGAACGAGGAGCAGCGCGAGGTCGCCCAAGCCTATGTGAAGCAACTGGATGCCGCGCATGTCTTTCAAAAGCCTATAGTTACCGAGATCGTTCCTCTCGAACATTTCTACGTCGGCGAGGAATATCACCAGGATTATGCGATCAAAAATCCGCAGAATCCGTACATTCAGGTGTGCGATATCCCTAAGATTGCGGAGTTGGAACGGCAGTTTCCGGCGCTGTTTCACGAATACAGTCGCTGAGCTCGTCAGCGAAATTACACATTCCGCATGAGTTAGATGAGCGACTGAACCATCCGGGCGCGCGTGGTTTTGCGTCTAATCGCGGTGAATCACAAACAGAATTGGCGGTTTTTTGGGGCGTGATCTGTGTGCGATTCTGGAGCGAGGCCCAAAAATCATGTTGCAAAAAAGGCTGTTTTTTACGCGTTTTGGAGCGTTTTTGTGCGGTTTTTGCGCACTGATTTTTACGGCTGGAGGGCCATTTTGTGTCGCCCAGCAGACACAATCTTCGTCGGGACAGATGCCGCCGACACAGAAGCCGTCTGACGCGGCGACGGGAATGGGTCAGAAGAACCAGCCCGCAAAACAGGGCGAGGCCCAGAAGAGCGGACAGGATACGACCTCGCAGTCGAAGCCCGCGAGCTCCGCGGAAGAGTCGGCGAGCGGGAAGGTCCTGCGTCTGGGACCCCTGGATCCGGCGCCACCGCCGACGGGGCTGCCCACGAACCGGCCTGTAATTGGCCTGGCCCTGGGCGGAGGCGCAGCGCTGGCGATTACGGAGGTCGGTGCGCTGCAGTGGCTGGATGAGCACCATATTCCCGTCGATGTGATTGCGGGGACGAGCATGGGCTCGATCCTGGGCGCGCTGTACTCGACCGGTGTGACGCCGGAGCAGATGAAAGACGTGCTGGACCCGGCGGAGGTGAACCGGATCTTTCGCATAGGAACGTCGTACTCCGCGAAGAGCTTCCGCCGGCGTGAGGACGCGCGCGACATTCCAAACGGGATCTCGATTGGGCTGAAGCATGGGGTGTCTCTGCGGAACGCGCTGCTGACGGATTCGGGGCTGAACGAACTGCTGGACAGAGAGTTCATGCGCTACAACGACCAGATCGAGTTCAACAGTTTGCCCATCCCCTTCCGGTGCCGGGCGACGGACCTGACAGATCCCAAGAGCGTGGTGTTCTCGCGCGGGTCCCTGCAGGACGCCGTCCGCGCTTCTGCCTCTTTGCCGGGAGCCTTTCAGCCGTTCGAGATGAATGGGCATGAGTATGTGGATGGGGCAATTCTGGACAATTTGCCGACGTCGGATGTGAAGGATATGAAGGCCGATGTGATTATCGCGTTCAGCCTGCCGCTGGGCGCGGTTGGCAAGGGCGATCTGGATTCGATCGTCGGTGTGCTGCAGCGCGCGTTTGCGGTGGGCATTGAGGTGAACGAGGCGCGCGATCGCAAGCTGGCGAATGTGGTGATCATGCCGGACATCAGCGGGTTCACGGCAACCGACTACTCGAAGACGGCGGAGCTGGCGGCACGCGGATACGCAGCCACGGAGGCACACAAGGCTGAGCTGATGAAGTACGCCCTGCCCGATGACCAGTGGGAGGCGTACATGGCGAAGCGGCACGCGAAGGAGCGGCCGCCCGCGGGCACTGTGCTGACAGTGAAGGTGAAGGCGCCGACTCCGGAGGTAGCCGAGGCGGTGCATCTCAAATTCGATCCGCTGGTAAATCAGCCGGTGGATGACGCCAAGATGCGTGCGTTGCTGGCGGACGTGCGGGCTGACGGGCGATACAACGCAGACTACACGGTGGGCTATGACACGAAGGACTCCACCCGGCCGATTCTGCTGGTGGATGTGGAGGACAAGAAGAACGGACCTCCTTTCCTTGGCGTGGGTTTCAATGTGGAGGCGCAGACTGCCGGTGTGACCCGCGCTACAGTGGACAGCATTTTTATCTACCAGGATCTGGGCGGATATGGCTCGGAGTTGCGGGGGAAGGTGGATCTCGGATTTCTGACACAGGTCGAGGGCGAATACTTCCATCTGTTCGGACCCACAGGATTGTTCGTGGCACCGCGTGCGAATCTCACTCGCCAGCCGTACTACATCTATGCCGCGCCGGATTCGAGTACTCGAATCTCGGAGAGGCAGTCGCAGATTGGCGGGATCGGGGGCGACATTGGATGGACCGACACGAGGACACAGGAGTTGCGCGCCGGATGGACGATCAGCAATGTGCAGTGGCACGTAACAACCGGTGCCGACAATCTGCCGGACTACTCGGGGAAATCGCAGACAGCACGAATTCGATACGTGTATGACTCGCAGGATCGCGCGCTGGTGCCGCGTTATGGCCTGAGGGTCACGAGCAGCTTCGGATATCTCTACGACACGCCCGGAAGTCCTTCTGCACCGCAGTTCTACACACAGGTTGAAGGCGCACACACGTTTGCCGGGAAGAATGTTTTTCTGGGAAAGGTTGAAGGCGCGTCAATGTTCAATCGCAACGTCGCGGAGCCGTTCCGGTATACGCTGGGCGGACCATTGCGGCTGGCGGCGCAGTCGATTGACCAATTGCGCGGAACGGATTACTGGCTGGCCACACCCGGATATATGCACCGGATTTACGCGGCAAAACCGCCGATCAGCGGGAACATCTACATAGGCGGAACGTTTGAATTGGGACAGATGCGTGCACCGGACCAGGCGACGGTGACACGCGAGGATGTCTACTTCGGGATTGTTGCGGAGACTCCGCTGGGCGTGGTGACGATCGGGCCTGCAATCGGCTTCAACGGAGACAGGAAGTTTATGTTCACGATTGGGAGATATTTTTGAGGCAGTGAATGCTGAGTAGTGAATAGTGAGTAGTGAATAGTGAGTAGTGAATAGTGAAGAAAGGCAAGAGGCAGTTGGCGCACGCTTTTGCTTTATTCGCTATTTCCGAGGCAGTGAATAGTGAGTAGTGAATAGTGAATAGTGAAGAAAGGCAAAGGCAGTTGGCGCACGCTTTTGCTTTATTCGCTATTCATTATTCACTTCTCTCGGCACATAGCGCATCGCCACTGCTCCCGAGCCGAACTCCAGCCGGCTGACGAGCGTCAGGTCGAGAGGCTTCGACAGGCCCGCGAACAACGTTGGTCCGTGGCCCACTACCCTGGGGTGCACCACGAACTCGTACTCATCGATCAGCCCGAGCTCCGCCAACGCAAACGGGAGTTTGACGCCTCCTGTGAAGATCGTCTTGCCCGGCTGCTGCTTGAGCTGCTGAACGGCCTGCTCCAGATTGCCGCGCAGGAACTCCGCGTTCCAATCGACGCGGTCCAGGGTGCTCGAGACAACGTATTTCTTTTTCGCGTGGATTGTCCGGGCGAAGTCGAGGCCGAGCGCGAGTTTCAGCCAGTCAGGCTTCACTCCGGTCTCCGCCGGCGGCCGCCAAGCTGTCTCCATCATTTTGTAGGTTACCCGGCCAAAGAGGAGAGCATCGGCCTGCTCGATGTTCGCGATCGCGTTGCGAAATAAGTCTTCGTCCGGGGACGCTGCACGATGATCGCAGCAGCCGTCCAGGGTGACGTTGATGGAATAGCGAAGGGGGCGCATGAGGGAAAGGTACGGCCGGGTGGGGTTCCAAGGGGGTGAATAGTGAATAGTGAATAGTGAATAAAACAAAAGCGCGTTTGCGATCAGTTTCGAGATGCGAGTTTCGAGTTGCGAGTTAAGGCAACAGCAAAGGCAACGGCAACAGCAGATCCCCTTCGGGGATGACAGAAAGAAAGGCAACGGCAAAAGCAACAGCGGCGATGTAGTGCTTCTTTTATTCGCTACTCACTATTCACTACCTGCCCGCCCTGAGACGGGAGGCGAGGCGTTCCGGCAGGTGCGCGTTGCGGATGGCTTGTTGCGCGCCGGCGACGTCGTAGGGGATGCGGAAGAAGGTGACGCGATCGGCGGCGGTGTCGTAGATGGCGAAGCCGGCGCGCCAGTCGGCGTCGCGAGGCTGGCCGACGGAGCCTGGGTTGATGAGGTGACGTGAGCCCACGGGAACGTCGATCGAGAACTGCTCCGGTTCGCTCTGCGTGTTGTAGATGGGGCGAATCTCCTGCCACTCGGGAGCGTGTTGCGAGAAGGCTCCCTGCACGTGGGTGTGGCCGAAGAAGGTGATCTCGGTAGACATTCGCTGCAGAGGCGACCAGGCGTCGCGCATGGAGATGATGTAGTGGTCTTCGTTGAGCGGAGATCCGTGGGCGCAGAGCGCGCGCTCCGAGGCGAGGACGGGGCCCTGCGGCATGGCGCGCAGCCACGCGAGATTTGCGGGCGTGAGATTACGGTGGGTCCAGGCGGCGGCTTCGGCGGCGATGGGGTTGAAGCCTTGCGAGCTGGTGAGGCCGCAGCAGACGCGATCGTGATTGCCGCGCACGTTGATGCGCGCGAGCGGGCGGATGGTGTCGATGACCTCGTTGGGATTGGCGCCGTAGCCAACGGTGTCGCCGAGATTCCAGAGCTCGTCGAATGAACCGGCCGCGGCGAGCACGGCCTGGAGAGCCTGGAGGTTGCCGTGGATGTCGGAGACGACGAGAGCGCGCATAAGGAGTTAGGGGTTAGGGGTGAGGAGTTAAGAAGGGCGGCTTGTCAGGCTCTTGAGAGTGTAGCTAAAGGCTCGTCTCGTGGTGTGCGCATGGAGGGGACGGAGGCGAGGAGCTGGCGTGTGTAGTCGTGCTGGGGTGCGGTGAGGACCTGTTGGGTGGGACCGTGCTCGACGATGCGGCCGTGGCGCATGACGAGGATGCGGTCGGCGATCTGGCCGACGACGGCGAGGTCGTGCGAGATGAAGAGCATGGAGAGGCCGTGCTCGGCGCGGAGGCGCTTGAGGAGTGCGATGATCTGCGCCTGCACGGTGACGTCGAGTGCGGTGGTGGGCTCGTCGGCGATGAGGAGGCGCGGGCGATTGATGAGCGCCATGGCGATCATGATGCGCTGGCGCTGGCCGCCGGAGAACTGATGCGGGTAGTCGCGGAGGCGGCGCTCTGGGTCGGGGAGCGCGACCTCGTGGAGCGCGGCGAGGACGCGTTGGTTGAGTTCGGCGCGAGGGATGCGTGGGTGGTGCGCGAGGACGGCTTCGGCGATCTGGCGGCCGACGCGCATGACCGGATTAAGCGCGGTCATGGGCTCCTGAAAGATCATCGCGATGGAGCGGCCGCGGTGTGCGCGCATGTGACCTTCGCTGAGGGTGAGGAGGTCTTCTGGGTTGTTGTCTGCTGCGGTGAGTTGGAGGTTGCCGGTGATGGTGGCGGTGGGCGGGAGGAGGCGAAGCAGCGCGAGCGAGGTCGCGGATTTGCCGGAGCCGGATTCGCCGACGAGGCCGAGGGTTTCGCCTGGCGCGATGTCGAAGGAGATGCCGTGGACGGCTTCGCGGCCGGAGAAGGCGATGCGGAGATCGCGCGCGGCGAGCAGCGGGGCCGGGGAGGGTGCAGAAGTCACTGAGGCGAGGATATCGGATGTGGGGTCCGGGCGTGGAGCGTGGGGTGGGGTGGCGACATCCAATCGGCATGAGCGCAGGGATACGGCTGTCGGTGCTGGACCAGTCGCCGGTGCCGGCGGGAGCGACGCCGGGGCAGGCGCTGGAGAATTCGCTGGATTTGGCGCGGCATGTGGATGCGCTGGGATACACGCGGCTGTGGTACTCGGAACACCATGCGATGGATCTGCTGGCGTGTACGGCGCCGGAGATCCTGGTGGCGCGCGCGGCGGGGGCGACGGAGAGGATCCGTGTGGGGTCGGGCGGCGTGATGCTGCCGCACTATTCGCCGTATAAGGTGGCGGAGGTGTTTCGCACGCTGGAGGCGATGTTTCCGGGCAGGATCGATCTGGGGATCGGGCGGGCGCCGGGTGGCGGTCAGTTGGAGATGCATGCGCTGCGACGGACGCGGCAGGGGCCGATGGTGGATGACTTTCCGCAACAGCTGGCGGAGCTGCGGGCGTTTCTGCATCCGGAGCGGTTTCCGGCAGGGCACGCGTTTGCGCGGCTGCGGGTGGCTCCGGCGAGCGAGGGAGCGCCGGACGTGTGGCTGCTGGGGTCGAGCATGTGGTCGGCGGTGGCGGCGGCGCAGGAGGGTCTGCCGTATGCGTTTGCACACTTCTTTTCGGCGCAGGGAACGCGGCAGGCGATCGACTATTACCAGCGGAACTTTGTGCCTGGGCCAGACCGGAGCGAGCCCGAGGCGACGATTGCGATTGGGGCGATTTGCGCCCCCACGCAGGAAGAGGCAGAGCATTTGCATGCGTCGGTGCGGCTGCTGCAGCGACGAATCAGGCAGGATGACCGCAGGCCGGTGGCGGCACCGGAAGATGCGCTGCGGGAGCTCGAGGCTGGACCGGCGGTGCCGAATCCGCTGCTGTCGTTCAGCATTGGGTCGCTGGATCAGCCGGAATCGGAGTTTCCAAGATATGTGGTCGGGACACCGGAGCGCGTGGCGGAGGAGCTCACAGGCATTGCGCGGGAGTTGGAGATCGGGGAGCTGATCGTGAACACGATTACGCACTCGCATGAGGCAAGGAAGCGGAGCTATGCGCTGCTGGCCGAGGCGATGGGATTGGTCGCGAATGCTTCTGAGGCTGTCGTTCAGCGTGTATAACGTTCCGCATGCGCCGTGCGGGCCGGATTGTGTTGCGGATTTTGTGGATCTCGCTGGCTTCGGTTGCCGTATTGGTTGTGCTCGCGTTCGGGTTGATACGGGCACAGGAGTATGTGTTTCGGCATCGCTCGGAGCGATTGCTTGCGGATTTTCAGTCGATCCGGCTGCACCGGAGCAAGTGGGCGGACGCACAGGTGCTGATGCGGCGCTGGGGTGCGTGGGGACATTACGACGGCACGTGTACCGCGATGGAGTGCGCGTACAGGATCACGCTGGAGAACGATGGTTTGCGGTGGATGAAGAGACTGCCCATTTCGGCGGAACGCGGGTATGAGCGGCTTGCCCGCCCATACGATGCGATGGTGGTCTCGTTTCTTGTGCAGGACGGAGCTATCTGGCGAAACAGCATTGAACTGGTTGTCGATGTCGCCCCGCGTAAGGGGGAAGATGATCCGGGCTATGTGATGTTCCTAGTCGCCCGGGCAAATGATTCTCTGGGATCCAACCTGGACCAGGAGAACGGACCAAGGCCGGTGATGGGAGACGAAGAGCAACTGGCGCGCCATCCCGACTACAAGGCCGGTCGGCCGGGAGCGTGCGAGGGATGCGTGTTAGCTGAGGTGACGTTTACGCCATATCTTGCTCCTTCTACGCTTCGTGAACTAACGGCGTACAACCTCTCGTGCCTGACGCGTCTTGTGCATCCCTGCGTTAATCTGCCCGATGTTCTGCCAATCGCGCGAGAGTGGCATTTCTATCCGTGGACCGAGGGCGGAGTGAAAACTCCTGAAAAGCCGGCCTCGGTTAAAGCGTGCGATGTTCCGCTGTATGCCGTCGGCCGCGATGCCGACAAGGTCGCGGTTGTGGATGTGCTTTCGAGAGGAACGAAGAAAGACGTTTACGTTTACCCCGCAGGCGACCGGACCGATGAGCACGAGACCGCGACCGTGCAGATCCGCTCGACCTTGAAAGGCAAGGCAATCTGGCCGGATGGAGCCATCGTCAAAGCCGAGCCGAAGGTTTACGACGAGAACGAACCTTCCGAAGCGGGAGAACACTTTCAACCGGGCAAGCGATACATCATGATCGCCGAAGAGGCCGAAGACCGTTTTCACTTCATCACGCCGTGGTGCGGTGTCTTCGAGGACACGCCCGAGGCTCGGCAGGAGCTTCAAAAGGGGTTCGCGGAGAACGATCGCCTCAGACGAACCGCAGCCGCCGCAAAGCTGGGATGGTGAGCCGTCCGTTGCGTAACAGACGAATCGCCGGGCTCTGTTCCACGTAAAATTCCTGTGATGTCCTTCGACTATGACGTTTTGATTGCCGGTGCGGGGCCGGCTGGATGTGCCGCGGCATATGACCTGGCGCGCGCGGGCAAGCGTGTGCTGATGCTCGACCGCCGGACGTTTCCGAGGCACAAGGCGTGCGCGTGCGGGCTGACGCGGAAGACGCTGCGGGCGCTGCGGTATTCCGTAGATCCAGTGGTGGAGCGGGTGTGCCGCGAGGTGGTGCTGCAGGAGGCAGGGCCGCAGTTTCATGAGGGCGTTCGTGTTGCGGACAAGAGCTGCGAGGTGCGGCTGCGCACGCGCAACGCGATCTGCGCGATGGCGGTGCGCGAGAAGTTTGACGCGTTCTGCCTGCAGCAGACGCTGGCTGCCGGCGCCGAGATGAGAAAGATCGATGCGATTGTTGCGGTGCGCGAATCGCGGGAGCGGGTTGAGATTGAAGTTGCGACGGGCGACGGAACCACAGCGACACTGCGCGCTCCGGTGCTGATTGGTGCGGATGGATCGAACGGGCAGATGCGGAGGCTGGCGGCGGGGCTGGATGCGCAGCGGGATGAGTTGGGCTATGAGTTGCGCAATGGGGCCTGGATTGAGAGCAGGACTACGGAGTTGCCGAACGAACCTGCCTGGTACGCGCGAGGATTTGCGATGGAGGCGACGGTGCCTTTTGAGGTGCTGCCGCGCGAGTTGCCCGCCGGAGATGCACCGCATGACCTCGTGTTTGATTTTGCTCCGATTGCGGGCGGCTATGGTTGGCTGTTTCCGAAAGGCGATCACATCAATGTGGGTGTCGGCGGGTTTGTGCCCAAGGATCGAGCTGAAAATGCCGATGCAATGAACTATGAGAATGTGACGCGGGGATTGCTGGAGAACTATACACGGCAGAAGCTCGGCGTGGAACTGAGCGAGGTGCAGGCACATGTGTCGGGGCAGCATCTGGGGCTGGGCGGACACACGTATGTGCCGCGCGGGCGGGTGTTGCTGGCAGGAGATGCGGCGGGATTGGTGGACCCGTTGACCGGCGAGGGGATTCATTCGGCGATTGTGAGCGGGCAGGCAGCGGCAGCCGCTGTGATGAAGTGTGAAGATGCAGACGGTGCTTCACTGAGCGCGGAGTATGCAGAGCGGCTGAAGGAGCTGCAGGCGATGCTGGCGTTCTCAAGCGATGCGGCGAAGAGCTTTTATCGGGAGCCGGGGCGGGGGTTTCGCGTGGTGCGCAAGAGGCTGCTGCAGCAGTTGATGCTGAAGACGTATGCGGATGGATTGCCCTATGCGAAGCTGCTGGCAGGAATACGCGCGATGGCGAAATCGGTATCGTGACGAATTGCATTGACGTCAATGTATTGCATTCCCTGGCGTTCCCTCAGGGGCTAAAGCCCTCTTGCTGGGTGCTGACTATGGCACGGCTGAAGCCGTGCCCCTTCACTAAACGCACTCGGTTCATGTGGGCTGCTGCACCCGCTTCATGTGCGCTGAAGCCGCGCCCTTAACGAAGCGCTTTCGCTCATGTGGGATTTCAGTGGAGCATGAGGGTCCTGCGGGCATGAGGCGTGAGCCTAGCATCGAGCGTGGGCCGAGACTTAGTTGAATTTCGGTAGATGCTCGACGTCGGTGGGCGGTACTGGTTCCAGCGGACCACCAGCTTTGATCCATGCCTTCAGTCCGCCGGCGATCACTTTGGTGGAGCAGTTCTCTTTTTCGAGCTCGCGCGCGACGCGAACGCTGGTGGCGTCGCGGGCGCAGGAGCAGTAGAGATAGATCTCGCACTCCGGCGCCATGAACTCGCGCAGGGCCTCGAGCTCTTCGCGGAGGCGGTTGGGCTCGACGCGGATGGAGTTCTTGATGCGTTGCGCGGAGGGATCGTAATAGCCGTGCGAACGAACATCGGCAATCACGAGGAGCTTATCGTGCGTCGCCGCTTTCAGGCGGTCGTAGAGCTGGTCGGCGGCGACGCGCTCGATGTTGCTGAAGCGGTTGTCGCGCAAAGAGCTGCCGAGCAGCCAGAGGATATACAGCACGACCACGCCGCTGAGAGTGGCTGCGGTGAGATGCCCGACCCGAACAACCCAGCGGACGATGTCGCGGAGAAATGGCGCGCAGAGGAAGCCGACGGTGCTCCATGCGGTGGTGTAGAAGAGCACGCCACAGGCGTCGAGCTTGAGGAAGCGGGTGAGGCGCATGTTGAGGCTGCCGGCCAGCGGAGCGGCAACCGTGCCGAGACCCGGGACAAACTTGGCGAACAGCAGGGTGCGCGGCCCGCGGCGATAAAACGAGCGCGCGGAGCCGAAGATGCAGGTCTCCGGATTGAGGCTGACACGGCAGAGGCCGGCGAGGAGCCACCAACCTGTAAATCGGCCGCCGAAATACATGATGGTGTCGCCGAGGAGCGCGGCGGAGGCGGCGCACAGGATGACCAGACCGAGGTTCAGCGAACCGGCGCTGGCGGCGGCTCCGGCGGTGAGGAGCACGATGGAAAGGGGCAGCGGAAGGCCGCATGACGACAGCAGCAGAATGAGCGCCGTCGCCGCATACCCGTGATTCTGCACTGCGGCAAGCAGGCTCATAGCCCTTTAGACTCCCGAAACGTACGAATACTACGGGTTGGATGCGGAAAGATGCCGGTTCGTCGCGTAATGAGGTTAGAACTCAAGTCGTAGTCCTATTTCGAGCTGGCGCTCGCGGCTAACTCCAGCGGTTGAAGAGGTTGGACTGCCGAATGGCGGAGTCGTGATGCCCTCGGCCGCGACGGTTGGGGCGTTCTGAAAGATCAGCGGCGTGGGGGCGCCGGTGGTTGCAGGCGTGCCGACGAGAAAGGCACGGGTTTCGACGCGCGAGAGGCTTTGGGTGTTCAGGAGGTTGAACGCTTGGGCAAAGGCGTTGAGCCGGATGTGCTCGTGGAACGTGAACCCGCGGCCGGCGCGGAGATCGAGGTGACTGCGCATGGGCAGGCGCAGAGTGTTGCGGCCGAGGGTGGGGAGATACGTGGCTCCGCCGGAGCCGTTGATGGAGTCGCGGCCACCGGAGAGCGCCGTGCCGCCGAAGATGCCATAGCTGTACGGAGCGCCGCTGCCGACGGCAGCAATGGTCGCGAGCTGCCAGCCGGAAAGCGTGCGGCGGAAGGACTCCGGTCCGTGGTGCAGCGAAGAGCGGAGGAGAAGATCGCCGGCAAAGCGATGGCGGATGTCGAGGCTGGAGAGGCCTTTATCGTAGGCATCGGTGAAGGGGTCGAACTGGCCGTTTTCGCGGGGCGTTGCGGAGAGCTGAGGGCCGTAGTCGATGGCGCGGGCGAAGGTGTAGCTGCCGCGGAATTGTGCAGAGCGCAGGTGCAGGCGGCCTTCGGCGTTGAAGGAGTGATAGGTGGCGTTCGCGTTGGAGACAAGTGCGGTGACGGGACCGAAGGCGGTTGTGCGCCGAGTGGTGTAAAGCGGAACGGTGAAGGTCTGGCCGGAGAAGAGGCCGGGGTAGGTATCGCCTCCCTGGAGAATGAACTGCTTGATTGTTGGCGAGGGCGTGATGTTGAGGTCGATGGTCTGCGGAAGCTGCGTGGCAATGGCCATGGCGTAACCGGCGCGGAATTGGATGTGGCGGGTGCCGTGTTCAAGCGAGAGCGTCGCGCGCTGCACGGCCGGGAGACGGAAGCGGTTGGAGAAGATGAGCGCGGAGGTCGTCTGCGCAACGGCAGACGGAGGCTCCGCGGTGTAGGCGCAGGGATAGCCGAAGCCCTGGTTGGCAACTTGCGGGCATTCGGTGATGGTGGACGGCGTGATGCGGATGCGGCGGGTCGTGTTGGTGAGTGCGGTATCGGTGAGTGCGGCGTTGACGGTGGCTCCGGCGATGCGGCCGTAGAACACGCCGTAGCCAAGACGTGCGACGAGGATGCGGCCGCGCCGTGGTGCCCAGGCGAGCGAAAATCTCGGACCGAGGTTGTTGCGGTCTTCGGGAATGACAGAAGTGGCACCGCCGATGGCCGAGCCAAAGGTGCTTATGATCTGGTCCAGTTGGGGGTTTGGATTTTGCGGTGGAGGAAGGAGAGTGTAGTCGTAGCGCGCGCCGACGGTGAGGGAAAGTGAGTGCGGGAGACGAAGAGCGTCTTCGCCGAAGAGGGCAAATTCGTGCGTAACGAATTGCGAGGATGCGGCGCTGAAGTTCTGCGTGAAGCTGCGGAAGCAGAAGTAGTGGACTGCGGCGGTGATGCTCGGGCAGGCGCCGTTGGGATACGCGTGGACGTTGAAGGTGTAGTCGGTGATCCAGTCGGCGAGGCCGCCATCGCGGCCGTTGGTGGTACCGCTGTCGTAGAGGAAGGTGCCGGCGGCATTCGTCGATCCGGCGATGATGTCGGTGATGCGGCTCCAGTCGGCGCCAGCGACAAGCAGGTGGCGGCCGTGAGCAAGTGAGAACGTGTCGGCGAGTTGCAGGCGGCGTTCGTCTGGATACGCGGTGCGGCCGACGCTGGATGGCGTACCGTAGCTGAATCCGTTGGGCGCGATGGAAACCTGCGGAGCGAAACCGCCGGCGCTGATGGCGGGCTCCTGCGGGAGCGGCGCGTGCGGGGTTTCATATTCGAGGTCGCGCGCGAACTGGCCGCGGAGTTCGTTCGTCGAGAGCGGCGACACGCGATAGAGCCAGCGGCTCGTAACGGCATCGACGTGCAGCGTGCTGGTGGCGAGGCTGGCGCGGCCGCGCGGAACCACACCTTCGGAGGCGCCGGTGCCGGAGCCGGTCGGCGAGTCGAAGCGGTTGCCGATGTAGCCGAACGTGAGCTGCTGCCTCGGCGTGAGCACAATGTCGAGGCGCGCGAAGCTCAGGAAGCGGCTGGCGTTGCGCTGCTGCGCGCCGCTGAGGCTATCGAGGAAATTGAGCGCGGTGTTCGCAGCAGCGGGAGAGACGCCGCGGTTCGCGAGAAGCGCGAGCTGTTCCGGCGTGAGCGCATAGAAGTTTGCCGTCGCGGGAGTAGAGACGATTTGGCCGGAGCGAAGTTGGATCTCCAGCGAGGTGTACAGCGAGGCGTGACGCAACCATGGCGAAGGAACGCGAGAGAGTGGAAGTCCGACGGCCGCGCCAAACTGCGCGAGGCTGTCTGCGGGTTTGAGCAGCTCCGATGTGACCGCGCCGTCGTTATAGTGCGTGACGATCGAGAAGGGATTGGTTGCGGCGAAGACGCTCTGGCGCGTGAGAGCGAATGCCGTGCCGTGGAAACGCTCGGCCTGACCGCGCGACGTGACGGCGATGACGCCGCCGGCGCCGCCATACTGCGCGGAAAAGGAGTGCGGCTGGAGCTGGAACGAACGTGTGGCGGACTCGTTGAAGGTGGCCGAGGTGCGGGGGCCTCCGGCGGCTGAGCCACGCGGACCGGAGCGGAAGTTCTGCATGGTGGAGAGGCCGTCGAGCAGCGTGGAATTTGCAGTCGGCGACAGGCCGCTGACGCTTGGGCCGGCGGAACCGAGCTCCGCTGTCTCACGCGCGGCTGCGGGCGTGGCGGGTTCGTCGCCAGTGGTCTCGTCTGCCGGGGCGCCGGCGAGAGTCGCGTCATGCGCGGCGGAATCAAGTTCGGAGAGCTCGAGCGCGTCCAATGTGAGGAGCGCGGCAGTTGGTGGGACTTGCGGTTGCGGAGGAGCGCACGAGGCGAGGTCGATGGTCGCTTCCGTGATCGCGCCGGGCGAGATGGAGACGGGCTGCGCAGCGCACTGACCCGCAGCGAGTGTGTAGTCGCCGGGCGGCAGGTCCAGGAAAGTGAAGGAACCGTCGCGCGCGGAAGAGATCCTCTGCCGCCACGAGCTGTCGTCGCGCTGGATCAGCATGCTGACGGCTACGTCGGGTGTCCCGGGTGGCGTGAGGATGCGTCCACGCAATGCGCCATCGATGGGACTCTGAGCGAACAACGGAGAGCCCGTGAAGAAAGCGAGTGCGAGGGTGAAACGGACCAGCGGCAAACGGACCCTGCTCCGGAAGACGCCGGAGCTGCTGAAGCGCGAAAGGAACAAACCCGTTGAGCCGCGGACGGTCAGCGAGAGGAGAAACGGAGCGTGTTTCGAGGTTAGCGGAGCGGCCGCGACCTGCGGAATAACACCAGCAGTACGGCAGAAGACCCGATCGTGCAGCTACAATCCTCACGCGGGAGAACGCGATGTTCGATCCGGGCAGACTTACCGCGTTGCTTGTGGCTGTCAGCTTCGCGGCTGGGTTGAACCTGTACGTAACGATCGCGGTTCTCGGCCTGCTGGCTCGCTTCCACGCGCTGCAACTGCCCGCAGGTCTGTCGATGCTGGATCACACCTGGGTGATTGCGCTCGCGATCGGCCTCAGCGCGATCGAGGCGGTCGCCGACAAGATTCCCTATTTCGACCTGGTCTGGAACGCTGTTCACACCTTCATTCGCGTGCCGGCGGCGGCGATTCTTGCCTACCAGGCGGCAAATCAACTGTCGCCGGCGGAGCACGCTCTGGTAACCGTGGCTGCGGCGGCGATTGCGGGTGTGGCTCACACGGCGAAGACTTCGGCGCGGGTAGCGGTCTCGGCGACGCCCGAGCCGCTTTCAAACGCCGTGCTGAGCGCGTCAGAAGATGTTGCCGCGGGAGGAATCACGTGGATCGCAACCGTGCATCCGTACGCCGGCGCAGCGATTGTCGTGGCGGCACTCCTGGCGGCCATCATCCTGATGCGATTCCTTCTCCGCGGTGCGCGCAGAGTCGTGGCGCGGCTGCGCGGCCAGCCGGCCGCCGCCTGAGGCGCAGCGGGTCGCAAGGATAGACTGAGAAAGCGTTCTGATCCTTTCTCGTGTCGACAACGTCCACTAAACCAAGCTTGTTTCGTGCGCCTCGCAGCCTTTTCTGGTTAGCATTTGCGCTGCGCGTCGCGTGCATCGCGATCGGGCATACCTATCGCGTCCGCCTCATCAACGACCACTTCGACTTTGGATTCGAGGCCGGACGCATCGCGAAATCGCTGGTCGAAGGGCATGGTTACGCGAATCCGTTCAACGGCGTCAGTGGGCCGACGGCGTGGCTGCCGCCCATCTATCCGCTGCTGCTGGCGCTCGCGTTCAAGCTGTTCGGCGTGTACACGAATGCGGCGGCATTCTTCGTTCTGACCGTTGACAGCGTGTTCTCAGCGCTGATCGCTCCCGCGGTGTATGAGATTGCGGCGCGGTGCTTCGATGCGTATGGAATCGCGCGCAGAGCGTCGACGAAGGCGGCTCCGGTTGCGCTGTGGGCAGGGTGGTTGTGGGCAGTGTACCCAGCGGCACTGCAGTATGCCGTGCACTGGTTTTGGGAGACGTCGCTCTCGACAGGGATTTTTGCCTGGACGATCGTGCTCGCGCTGCGGCTGCGCGGAACTGGCCTGACCAGCGAAGACGCGGAGCGCGATGGCGCGGGGCAGCTCGGCAGGTGGGCTGCGTTCGGTGCGCTGTGGGCGCTGGTGGCGCTCTCGAACGCGTCGATCCTAATCGGATTGCCTGCTGCCGGACTGTGGATCATCTGGCCGAAGTTGAAGTCTCTGCATATCCGGCAGGTCATCGCTGGGCCGGTGCTCGCGGGCATCGTGTTCGCTGCGGTGATGAGCCCGTGGTGGATCCGCAATGAGCGAGTCTTCGGCAGGTTCGTTGCGACACGCTCGAACTTCGGCGCGGAGCTGTATGAATCCGTGCTTCCCTCGCACGACGGGTTCCCGTGGGGACCGACGCTGCCGATGTGGCCGGGCGCGCCGAAGTTCAGGCAGTACGTGCAGATGGGCGAACTGCGCTACTCGGCGATGCGAAAGCAGCAGGCCGTAGAGCTCATCCGTGAAAATCCGAAGCAGTTCTGGAAGTATGCTGACGACCGTTTCATCTTCTTCTGGTCGAACATTCCGCACCCGCCCGAGAACAAAATGATGCAGGAGATCGGGCGGCGCGTGAACTACAGCTTCCTGAGCCTGGCGGGATTGATGGGTCTGGCGCTCGCACTGCGGCGGCGCGTGCCCGGCGCGGCGCTGATGGGATGGATGTTTGTGTTGCTTCCGCTGCCGTACTACTTCGTCACGGTGCAGGCGCGCTTCCGGCATCCGCTGGAGCCACTGATTACGGTGCTTGCCGTGTACCTCTTCCGCTCGACTGAGCCGCGAAAGCGAATCTCGTAGATGAGAGACTGGCAGGGATGAACGATTCGAAGGCATCGCCCAGGATTCTTGTGCAGCGTCTGCTGCCGGCAGCGCAACTGCCTCGATATGCGCACACCGGACCCTACGGGGATCTGGCCGCAGATTTATTCGCGGCAGAGGCCGCCACGCTAGCCCCGATCGGCGAGCCAGGCAGCACGGTTGCCGTGCGCACCGGACTCGCGCTGGAGCTGCCATCGTCACACGGCGCGCTGGTGGAAGACCGCTCCGGGTTGGCGCTGCGCGGTGTCACGACGCTTGCCGGCGTGATCGATCCGGGCTATCGCGGCGAGCTGAAGGTCATCATCACGAACCTGTCGCCGGAGGAGCAGATGATTGCGCCCGGGCACAGAATTGCGCAGCTGCGCGTGGTGGAACGCATCCAGGCGAGCTTTGAAGAGACGGACATGCTTGCGGAGACGCCGCGTGGACAAGGCGGCTTCGGGTCTACCGGAGCATAGTTGTGGCTGTCGACGGTGATTTGGTGCGGCAGCTGCGCGAAGTGGCGAGTCGGTGTGAGAACAGACCGAATGCTGCGCTCGAGAGCCTGCCCGCGGGATTTCAGCACATCGACGATGTGATCGTGCTGCTGCAGCCGTTGCGGATCGCTGCAGAAGACGCTCAGGACGCGCTGCTATCCACATTGCAGCGGCTTGCAGAGAAGAACTTTCTGACAGCAACGCAATCCGTTGGCGAGGGCGGCGTGTGGGCGGCGTTGCTGTGCGGATGCGCTGGGTACGGCTACGGATTCCACGCCGAGCTGAGTGAGAGCGAGGGAGCAACGGCTCGCGAGGCGCTGTTGGGCGAAGGACCCTCGCGTGTTCTGGTGAGCGCGCGACCCAAAGCCCATCTTCCGTTGGCCAACTTCGTGGAGCGTGGCGGAAGGTTTACAGCGGAAGCGATCGGCCGCGTAACCTCGCGAGATATTCGCGTGCACTGGATGGGCCAGACGTTGTTTGAAGCTGCAAGCCTGGACGAATTAACGCTACTGAACTACTAAAACAAAAGGTGCCCGGCACGCCGAAAGCGAACCGGGCACTTTTGGTTTCATGGCTATTGGTTAGCGATGGCCGTGCTCGTCGCCGCGGTTTGCGGGGGCGGGATTTCCATGCTGCTGAGGTGGCGGCGCAGGATGAGCCTGCGGCGGTGGTGCCTGCGGACGCGGTGCTGGCGCTGGCGCCGGCCGGTTCTCAACGTGCTGCTGCGGCTGAGGCATTGGGCGCGGCTGCGGCTGCATGCGCGCCTGCGGTTGCGGCTGCGGGCGTGCCTGAGGTTGCGGCTGTGGACGGTTCTCCATCCGCTGTTGCGGTTGTGGCTGAGGCTGCGGACGTTGCTGCGGCTGCGGTTGCGGACGGTTCTCCATCCGCGGCTGCGGCTGCGGCGAGGGTTGATGCTCGAACCGCGGGTTCGTATTCGGCTGCGGTTGTGGCTGCGGCCGGTTTTCTACACGCGGTTGCGGCTGAGGTTGTGCGCGGTTGTCATAGCGTGGCGCTGCCGCATTCGGCTGCGGTTGCGCACGATTGTCAAAACGCGGGTTACCGGCATTCGGTTGCGGCTGAGGCTGCGCTCGGTTGTCGTAGCGCGGCGCGGCGCCATTCGGCTGCGGTTGCACCGCGCGGTTGTCGACACGGGGCGCTTCGTTGTAGGGCTGCGGCCGTGCACCGTTCACACCACGGTCGTTCATGTAGGCGCCGTTGGGCTGACCCGGACGAGCGCCCGGAGCAGGACCGGCAGGCTCCGCCACGCGAGGCGCTGGAGCAATGCCGCGTGTGTTCGCAAAGCCATGCTGCGCTGAGGCCATCGCGGGCCGGCCGTGGTTCTGGTTGTAGAACTGCGCGCGGTTCTGCGAGGCCTCAACGCGAACCTGATTCTGCGCGGCCAATGGCGCGGTGTGGGCTTCACGCATCGCCGCGACCTCGGTCGGTCGAGGCTGCACGCTGATACCGCCGCGGCCGCCGTTGTAGCTCACGCGGTTCGCCGGCTGAACGCCGTAGCGGACATTGTTATAGACCACCGGCCGCTGGTAGACGTTTCGAATCCCACCGCCGACGCGAGTCACAGCAGTGTTGTAGTAGAAGTGGTCGTTGTTCCAGTAGCCGCCGAAGTAGCCGATCCCGATGTAGCCGAAGCCATAATCGATGCCGCCGTAGTAGCCGACGTGACGTCCCCAGTAGCCGTGGTGGAAGCGATAGCGGCCGCCGTACCAGCCCCAGTAGGGCGGAGTCCAAAGCGCGCCATAATAGGGCGGCTCAACCCAGGCGCCCGGCACCCAGTAGTAGCCCTCTTGTCCCCATGACCAATAACCCGGCGTCCATATGTAGTCAGGCCCGGGAGCCGGCGGCTGATCGTAATCGGGCAGCGGCGGAGGCGGCTGCGTGGTGTCTTCGAGCGCCTCTTCGCCGGCGAGCTCCTGATCGGGGTAGCCGGCCTGCGGAGCGTAACCCTGCTGCGGATAGCCCTGCTCGATCGGAGCGGGCGCCTGCTGCGGGTAGCCGGGCTGCTGCGGATAAGACTCACCCTGCTGCTCCGGCGTGTAGGCGGCGTTTTGTCCAAGAACCTGCGTCTGGCCGTTGGCCGGCGCCATATTGGCCGCGGCTGGATCCGGCCCGGCGTTGGCCTGGCTGCTGTGGCATCCGGCGGCTAGCGCCAGTGTGCCCGAGAAAGCGATCGCGCCTAAGGCACGACGAATGGTGGTGGCTGTGACTTGCATCCCTTGGCTCCTGGCGGCTCTCCTGAAATTCCTGGAGCACGCCCCTACGATAGGTACAAACCCATCAACTTTGTATAAGATGCGGCGTTCTCTGCCGGGGTCAGCCGCGGGCCCGGCTCATCTTGGTATGTACGGCCAGCCAAAGGGTTTGGCGGATGCGGCCAATGTGGCAAAAGAGCTACACTGTGGGCATGTCGCGCTCCCCTCTCAAGCGCTTCCGTCGTGGCCGTCACGATCGCGGGCGTTCGACCTGCTAAACGCCGCGCGCGCCTTTCCCTTCCGGACTCGCTATCATCCAGAATTGTTCGCCTGTCATCCTCGCTGTCGCGCTCGCTTGAGCCGCGCGTCGATGCGGGCCTCATCCACTGCCCTCGCTGGCCGATGCCAGACAAGGCGGCGCTCCTTCAAAGGAGCTTCAAGGAGATTCAGACATGGCTACCTCAAACGCTCATCCTGACAGCTTTCACGCAGCCGCCGAATTGAAGTCCGGCAGCAAGACTGTGCGTTACTTCCGCCTGGCCGCGCTTGCGTCCACCGGCGCGAAGCTGGAGCGGCTACCGTACTCGCTGCGCATCCTGCTCGAAAACCTCCTGCGCCGCGAAGACGGCGTGACCGTGACGGCCGACGACATTCGCTTCCTCGCCAACTGGGACGCCAAGGCTGAGCCCTCGCGCGAGATCGCCTTTATGCCCGCGCGCGTGCTGATGCAGGACTTCACCGGCGTGCCCGCCATCGTTGACCTCGCGGCGATGCGCGATGCGATGAAGGTGCTTGGCGGCGATGCGCAGAAGATCAATCCGCTCGTTCCGGCAGAGCTGGTCATCGACCACTCCGTGCAGGTGGACGAGTACGGAAGCGCGAAGGCCTACGATCTAAACGCGGCGCTCGAGTTTCAGCGCAACCGCGAGCGCTATGCCTTCCTCAAGTGGGGACAGACCGCGTTCGACAACTTCTCCGCCGTGCCGCCCGGCATGGGCATCTGCCACCAGGTGAACCTCGAGTACCTCGCGCGCGTGGTCTTCACGAAAGAAGAGAACGGCCAGACGATCGCGTACCCGGACACTCTCGTTGGCACGGACTCGCACACGACGATGATCAACGGACTGGGCGTGCTGGGATGGGGCGTGGGCGGCATTGAAGCCGAGGCCGCAATGCTTGGACAGCCGGTGAGCATGCTCGTTCCGCAGGTCGTCGGATTCAAGCTGACCGGCAAGCTGCGCGAAGGCACCACTGCTACAGATCTCGTGCTCACCGTGACGGAGATGCTGCGCAAGTTCGGCGTTGTGAGCAAGTTCGTCGAGTTCTACGGCTCTGGCATCAGCCAGCTTCCGCTCGCCGATCGCGCGACCATCGCGAACATGGCGCCGGAGTATGGCGCGACCTGCGGCATCTTCCCGGTGGACGCCGAGACACTGAACTATCTGCGCCTCACGGGGCGCACTGAAGAGCACATCGCGCTGACCGAGGCGTACTACAAGGCGCAGGGCCTCTTCCACACACCGGACGCGCCCGAAGCCGTGTACTCCGGCACGCTGTCGCTCGACCTCAGCACAGTAGAGCCGAGCGTCGCCGGACCGAAGCGTCCGCAGGATCGCGTGCTGTTGCGCGAAACGCCGGAGAGCTTCGCGAAGGTGCTGCCGAGCCTGCTCGGACCGAACGCGAACAAGAACGAGGTGCGCCAGATGGTGCGCTGGGAGGGCGAAGGCGGCCACACCAGTGCTGACGGAAATCTCGCGAGCTCCGTCGGTTCACCGACGCCGGAGGTTCCGGTGAGCGTCACCGTGACGGCGACGTCGCACGAGAAGCCGATGGGAGGTCAGCAGCAGACCGCGACGCCCGAAGAGCACACGGTGCGTGCGCGTTTCGGCGTGGATCCTGACAAATACATGAGCAACGGCTCGATTGTGATTGCGGCCATTACAAGCTGCACCAACACGTCGAATCCGTACGTGATGGTCGCGGCGGGTCTGCTCGCGAAGAAGGCTGTTGAGGCAGGGCTGAGCACGCCGCCATGGGTGAAGACCTCGCTCGCGCCGGGCTCGCGTGTCGTCACCGACTACTACACGCGCGCCGGCCTGCTGCCGTACCTCGACAAGCTGCGCTTCCAGGTTGTCGGCTACGGCTGCACGACCTGCATCGGCAACTCCGGCCCGCTGCCTGAGGATGTCTCGAAGTCGATTGAGGAGCACGGCCTCGTGGCTGTCAGCGTGCTCAGCGGCAATCGCAACTTCGAGGGCCGCATCTCGCCGGAGGTGCGTGCGAACTACCTGATGTCGCCGCCCCTGGTCGTCGCGTATGCGCTCGCCGGGCACATCGAGCACAACTTCGACACAGAGCCGCTGGGCAAGGGCTCGAATGGCAAGGAAGTGTTTTTGCGCGACATCTGGCCGAGCCAGAAGGAAGTCTCCGACGCCGTCGCGGCATCGATCGACTCCGAGATGTTCCGCCAGCAATACAGCACGGTGAGCGACGGCGATGCCAACTGGCAGAACCTGAAGTTTCCCAGCGGCGACACCTACGGATGGGAGCAGGACTCGACCTACATCCGCAAGGCGCCGTACTTCGACGGCATGCCGGCCACGCCAGCTGCTGTCGAGAACATCAAGGGCGCGCGCGTGCTGGCGTGGCTCGGCGATTCTGTCACAACCGACCACATCTCTCCCGCCGGATCGATCAAGCTGAACGGCCCTGCAGGCAAGTACCTCACCGAGCACGGCGTGAAGCCGTTCGAGTTCAACTCGTACGGATCGCGCCGCGGCAATCACGAGGTGATGGTGCGCGGAACCTTTGCCAACGTTCGCCTGCGTAACAAACTGGCGCCGGGAACTGAGGGCGGCGTGACACGCCTGCTACCTGCGGGCGAAGGCATGAGCATCTACGATGCTTCGGTTAAATATGCTGAGCGCGGCACGCCGCTGTGCATCATCGCGGGCAAGGAGTACGGTTCAGGCTCGTCGCGCGACTGGGCGGCGAAGGGACCGCGGCTGCTCGGCATCCGCTTTGTCATCGCGGAGAGCTACGAGCGCATTCACCGGAGCAATCTTGTTGGCATGGGTATCCTGCCGCTCGAATTTGAAGCGGGCAAGAATGCCGATTCGCTTGGGCTGAACGGCGAGGAAACCTACGACATCGTGGGCTTCAAGGAGCGGCTCGACCAGAAATTCGAGAACGGCCGCACTGTTACCGTCGTCGCCACGTCGCCCGACGGTAAGAAGAAGACCTTCGAGGCGCGCATCCGCATCGACACGCCGCAGGAGATCCTCTACTACCAGCACGGCGGCATTCTGCAGTACGTGCTGCGGCAGCTTGCGGGCAAGGCGTAGCAATGGGCCTGTTCCGCAAAAAGCTGAAGCAGGAGCACAAGGTGATGCTGCAGCACGACCGCGCAGGCGGCGTGCTGCAGCCCGAATATCACCGCGCCACGCCGGAGTGCCCGCACCCCGAGCAGTGGTCGATGTTTGACTCCATGACCGCCGAGCTCGAAGTGCTGGAGCTGCTCGCCACGCTGGTCACCACGCTGAAGCCGCAGCTCATCGTCGAGACCGGAAGCTTCCTCGGCGTTTCGACAGAGTGGATCGCACGCGGCCTCGATCGCAACGCAAGCAGCGGTTCACCCGCAGGCAAGATCATCAGTTGCGAGTACGACCCCGTCGTCTTTGCGCGTGCCAAGGAACGCTTTGCGACAAGCCCCCTCGCAAAGTACATCGACCTCCGCAACGAGAGCTCGCTTGAGATGCACGTCGACGGCACCATCGATCTGCTGTTCTCGGACTCCGACCCCGATCTGCGCGAGGCGGAAGTAAAGCGCTTTCTCCCGCAGATGAATCCCAACGGTCTCATCGTGATTCACGATGCGAGCTCACACCTGAAGACCGTTCGCGACGCAGCGAAGAAGCTCGAGCGCGAAGGCCTGATCTCCGTACTGCTGCTGCCGACGCCTCGCGGCCTCGTGCTCGCGCAACCAAAAGCCGCTCTGAGATAGCTGGCGCTACACACTCACCGCGAGCGGATGCACCGGCACACGCACCCACGTCATTCCCGCGGCCTCCGCCGCCTTGATCCCCAAATCCGCATCCTCGAAGACAAGGCAATCTGCCGGCGCGACATTCAGCATGCGCGCCGCCGTGAGGAACGGCTCAGGATCGGGCTTGCCATGCGTGTAGTCCTCCGCGCCCACCACGGCGTCGAAGCACTTGTCCAGGTGCAGCGCCTCCAGCGTGCGCGTAATCGTCAGGCACGGCGAGCCCGACACAACAGCCATCGGAATCTTCCCGTGCTGCTCCGTGATGTGCGCCGCCACGGACGCAATCGGCCGCACCCTGTCGATCATCTCCAGGTACAGCTGCTCCTTGCGGTGCACGACCTCCGGCGGAGACATGTGATAGCCAAAACGCTCGTTCAGCATCTCCACCGTGCGCGGCAGCGGAATCCCGCCCCACGCCCAGAAAAGTTCTTCCGGAAATTCGCCGCCGTGCTCGCGCACCGCCTGCTGCCACGTGATCAGGTGCACGGGCATCGAGTCCGCAATCGTTCCATCCAGATCAAACAAATAAGCGCCAAACGCACGATCAGGAATCGGCAGACGCTCGGTCGATGTCTTCACTTCAGCCATTGCTTCCATCGTAGCCCTTTCGCGCTTGCCGTAGCATGGAAGAGATGAGTCTCGCCGCCGCACGCACGATGTATTTGCCGGAGATCCTGACGCATACGCGCGAAGTTGTCGCCGAGCGTAAGGCCGCGACGGACATGCGCGCCATGGAGCGTGCCGCAGCCGAGCATCAGCCGCGCGGGTTCGCACGTGCGCTGCGTTCCAAGGCGCAGACCAGTCCTGCCATCATCGCGGAGCTAAAGAAAGCGTCACCGTCGAAAGGCCTGATTCGTGCCGAGTTCGACCCCGCTGCACTAGCGAAAGAGATGGAACAGGCCGGAGCCGCAGTCCTCTCGGTGTTGACCGACGAAAAGTTCTTCCAGGGATCGCTCGAGAATCTGCGCCTTGCCTCGGCAGCCGCGTCGATCCCATGCCTGCGCAAGGACTTCATGGTCGATCCATTCCAGATCGTGGAAGCCCGCGCAAACAACGCCGACGCGATTCTCCTGATCGTTGCCGCGCTCACAGACTCCGAGCTGCGCACGCTGCGCGATGAAGCCCTCCGTTACGAACTGGACGTCCTCTGCGAGGTTCACGATGCCGAAGAGCTCGACCGCGCGCTTGCGCTCGACTGCGAATGCGTCGGCGTCAACAGCCGCGATCTGCGCACCTTTGAGGTCTCACTCGATCGCGCGTGCGAGCTCGCCGCCCGACTCCCACAATCCGCAGTGCGTGTGGCGGAGAGCGGCATCCACACACGCGAGGACATGCAGCGCCTCCGCGCCGCCGGCTACGAAGCCTTCCTCATCGGCGAATCCCTCATGCGCCAGCCGCGACCCGGAGAAGCGCTGAAGAAATTAGTGAATAGTGAATAAGACCTGAACATAGCCGCGTTCATCTTCGTCGTTGTAACCGCTTTGGCTTTCTTCACTATTCACTACTCACTCTTCACTTCCCTTATGTTCATCAAGATCTGCGCCAACACGAACCTGCAGGACGCTCAACTCGCCGCCGAGTTGGGCGCCGATGCGGTCGGCTTCGTCTTCGCGCCCAGCCGCCGGCGCATGATTGCCTCTCAGGTCGCCGAAATCACGCCGCATCTTCCTGGCAGCGTGCTCACCGTTGGCGTCTTCGCGACAACGGACGCCGACGAGATCATCCGCGCCGTCCGTGAGGCCGGCCTGCAGGCCGCGCAACTCCACAGCGAACTGAACCCCGAGCTCATCGCCAAACTGAACGAGGCCTTCGAGGGCCACGTGCAGTTGATCCAGACAGTTCCCTTCAACGTCTATTCGGGCGACAACGCCGGATTCTCTGCGACGCTCGCGCGCACGCTCACGACGCCGGGTCTTCGGGCCGTGCTCGTCGATGCCGCGCGCCGAGGCCAATCCGGTGGTCTCGGCATGGCGTTCGATTGGGAGCTTGCCGCGCAGGAGATTCGCCTCGCCTGCAACACCGCGGCGGCCGCTTCCGGTGCGGATCTGCCGCCGTTGATCGTCGCGGGCGGCTTGCACTCCCGCAACGTCGCCTCCGCGATTGAGGTGCTGAAGCCCTGGGGCGTGGATGTCGCCAGCGGTGTCGAACTTTCACCGGGCCGTAAAGATCCGCTCAGGCTGCGGCAATTTATCTCCGCCGCGCGGGGCTCCGCCGGGTGGACTGAGCCATGGACACCCCTGACGCCGAAAGGCGGCAAGAAACCGGCAAAAACCTAAAGGAGAGCTTTAACCCGGTGTTTACTCCTGTGGTTCCCGGTCGCCTCCCCCGTAAGTAGAAGATCGCGCAGGGGAACCGCGAAAACTACTGGCCCTTGGCCCTCCAGCGACCTATACTTTGGGTCAAGACCGGGACGCCAGAAAGTGGTTACCCGGTGGTGTCGCCGCGATTGCATGGGAACCCATCAGCCAATTCGCAAGACCGTAGCGCCTGAGATCCCCGACAAGCTCTACTTCCGGATCGGCGATGTCGCGCGGCTGTGCGAAGTCCCCGCGTATGTACTGCGCTTCTGGGAGACGGAGTTCCCGCAGCTCAAGCCCAATAAAGGCGGCACGGGCCAACGGCTGTATCGCAAGCGCGACGTCGAGATGGCCCTGCGCATCAAGAGCCTCCTCTACGACCAGGGTTACACGATTCCAGGCGCGCGGCAGGTCTTCAAGAATGAAATAAAGCCGCGCGAAGCGGTGACGCCGTTTGAGCCTGTTCCCATCGCTGCCTCAACTCCCGCGCTGGTTCCCGTGGAAGCCCCGGCAATCGGCCCAAACACTGAAAAGGCCCCCATCGAGGCGCGCCTGCGGGCGCTCCGCAAAGAGATGCAGCAGCTTCTTGCATTGCTGGGCTCGCCCGCGGCAAACACCGAAGCTCCCGCGATGCGGCCCAAGCCTTTGCGTCCGCGGCTTGTGACAGACTCCCGGCCGAAGCCCGAATCCAAGCTGGCTCCAAAGCGCGAACCCAGAATCGTTGAGCCCGTTGAGCCCGTGGAGCGCCGCCAACGTGACCTGTTCCCCATTGAATGAGCCCGTTGCAACCACCTACTCCCCCGACTGAAATCTCATCTTCTGCGTCGCTTCCTGCCGAGACGCCGCCGCGTCGCCACTCGCGTCTGAATCTGTTTCGCAGCTCGCACGGTCACACCGTCGGTTCAGCAGCCATGCTGCTGATGTTGAGCTCGCTCCTATCCGGCGTGCTCGCGCTCATCAGAATCAAATACGTCAACTATCTGTTTGGCGCCGGCCCTGCGCAGGATGCCTATCGCGCGGCATTCAAGTTGCCGGACCTGCTCTCCTATTTCCTTACCGGCGGAGCCGTCGCGATTTCACTCATCACCGTGCTCAACCGCTATCTCGTCAGCGACGACGAAGAGGGGGCTGACCGTGCGCTCTCCGTCGTGATGACCACGATGCTTCTCGTGCTCTGCGCCGGCGTGCTGCTCGGAGAGGTGATCGCACCTTACTACGTGTGGTTCGCCAACAAAGGCTTTCGCCACGACGAATTACGCTCAGCCCTCTGCACCTCGATGACCCGCATCATTCTGCCCGCGCAGTTGTTCTTTTTCATCGGCAGCTGTATGAGCGCGCGCCTGCAGGTGCGAAAGATCTTCATCTACCAGGCCGGAGTTCCGCTGATCTACAACGGCGGCATCATCCTGGGCGCCCTGTTCCTTCACAAGCAGATCGGTATCTACTCGCTTGCGGTGGGCGTGCTGGCCGGTGTCATCGTTGGCGCTCTCCTGCTGAACACCCTTGGCGCCGTACGCACCGGCTTCCGGTATCGCCCCGTCATCGGCTTCAGGGACCCCGCGTTTGTCGAATGGTTCAAGCTGACACTTCCTCTCATGATCGGCGTCTCGCTGGTTATGTTTGACGGCTACTTCCTCAACTACTTCGGTTCCCTGCGCGAAGGCGGCATCACCCTCATCGGCAACGCGAAGGACCTCTTCAACGCGCCCTTCAATGTCATCGGCCCCGCGGCCGGCGCAGCATCGCTTCCGTTCTTCGCCTCGCTCTATCAGCAGGGACGCGCTCACGATTTCTCGCATTCAGTCAGCCGTTCGGTGTCGCGACTCTTCGCGGTGGGCATGCTCGTTTCGGCATGGATGATCGCGCTGGCGCCCTGGCTGCTCGATCTCTTCCGCGGCGGAAAATTCCATCGCACCGACGCTGCGGAGACGACACGGCTGTTCATCATCCTCTCCGTCACCCTTGCCATCTGGGCCGTGCAGGGAATCTATGCGCGCTCGTTTTACGCCGCCAGCGACACGCGCACGCCTGCAATTACCGGCACCGTCATTACCGTGCTCTCAGTGCCGATGTACTGGAGCCTCTTTCGCGCGCTCGGTCTGGAAGGCCTTGCGCTCGCCTCCGATCTTGGCATCCTCGTGCAGACCGCAACCCTCGCCTGGCTCCTGCACCACAAACGGCTGGTGAATTTTCAGCATCTCGAGTTTCGCGAGTTGGGCCGGTCTCTCGCGGCTGCCATCCTTGCTCTTCTCGCCGCCGGTGGCCTTGTCCGCGTCATGCCGCGAGTGTCCACGCACGCTGGCGATCTCCTCATCATTGCGATAGGGACTGCGGTGTGGGCGCTGCTCTGCTTCGCCGTCCTTCGCCTCACCGGCTCCCGCCTGCCTGACCAGATACTCCGCCGCAAAGCGCAAACCGTTTGAACTGAAACGCCGCGCCAGAGCAAGGCTCCGAGCGCGGCGTTCGACTTCAAAAATTGTTCAGCAGTGCATCAATCTAGTAAGGGCTGTCGGCCTTTGCAGCTGCCTTGTCGGCGTCGTACTGCTTGTCGTTAGCCTTGCGAACCTTCTTGCTGTTCGCCGCCTTCGCCTCGGCCTTGTCAGCCTTCGCCTGTTCCTTATCAGCCTTCTCATCCTTCTTCAGCTGATGATGCGTCATCGGTCGGTCTACAACGGGGCCCGACGCCGTGGCGCTGGTGGTTGTCGTTGTCTGCGTCGTCGTCTGCTGCTGCGTCGCTTCCTGCGCAAACACCGGGGTCGCGCTAATCGCGAGCGCTACTGCAAAAATCGCTGCACGTTCGAACTTCATAGGATTCCTCCTCGTGCCTTAGACGGCGACCGAAGGACTGGCGTGGTATCGATTCGCGCGAAATCATCCCTCTTTCGCGTCCTCATACTCTTCATGCCATCGCATTTGAATGGCTTCCAGCAAGCCTTCATTCGATTTTTGAGGATCTCCTACAAAGCCAGGCAACTCCGTGATCCATTTGTGCATGTCCGTAAACCGCACCGTGAACGGATCCACTTCGGGGAATCGCTCCTGCAGTTGAATCGCAATCTCGAGTGTGTCGCTCCATTCAATCTCACGCGGCATCGTATAGCTCCTTTGTGTGAGCTTTCAGTCTATTCGAGCAAGCGCCTCCGCCGACCCTCCTGACCAGCCATCCACGGTAGAATAGAAGCAGGCATGAGTGCACAAACCTCACAGAAGAGCAGCTCCGGGACCAGATCCCCGCGACGGCGTATGACCGCGCAGCGGCGGCTCATCGCTGCGTCGCGCCGCCTGCGCGAGCTCAAGTCCATCGGCTCTGCTCTGGCCGACACCGCGCATCCCTACATGGCGCACATCGTGCCCATGCGCCGCTGCAATCTGGCCTGCACCTACTGCAACGAATTCGACGATTTCTCGAAGCCGGTCGACATCGACGAGATGCGCCGCCGCATCGGCGAGCTCGGCCGCCTCGGCACCTCCGTCATCACCATCTCCGGCGGCGAGCCACTGCTGCACCCCGAGCTCGACGACGTCATCCGCGCCATTCGCGACACCGGCGCCATCGCCGGCATGATCACCAACGGCTATCTGCTGATGCCTGACCGCATCCATCGGCTCAACAAAGCCGGCCTCGATCACATGCAGATCTCCATCGACAACGTCATGCCCGACGAGGTCTCGAAGAAGTCCCTCAAAGTGCTCGACGCGAAGCTGCGCATGCTCGCCGAACACGCCGACTTCCACGTGAACATCAACTCCGTCGTCGGCGGCGGCATCGAGCACCCCGAGGACGCACTCACCGTCTCAAAGCGCGCTCTCGAACTCGGCTTCAGCTCCACCATCGGCATCATTCACGACGGCACCGGCCAACTGAAGCCCCTCGGCGCACGCGAGCGCAAAGTCTGGGACGAAGTCCGCCGGCTCACCCGCCGCAGCTACTCGCGCTTCAACCACTTTCAGGAAGCCATCGCCAACGGCCAGCCGAACGACTGGCGCTGCCGTGCAGGCTCGCGCTACCTCTACGTTTGCGAAAACGGCTTGGTGCACTATTGCAGCCAGCAGCGCGGCTATCCCGCGACCCCCATCGCCGACTACACCACCGAGGACGTCAAGCGCGAGTTCCTCACCGAAAAAAGCTGCGCTCCCAACTGCACCATCTCCTGCGTGCACCAGGTCAGCTACATCGACCACTGGCGCGCCCCGCAGCACGAGAGCACAACGCCCGGCGCCGGCGCTTCAGACCTCGTCCAGATTCAATAGCCATCCAGGCACCAGCAGAAAGGCCGCCCTCTGGCGGCCTTTGCTTTGTTGTCTCCTTGCGGAGCTTACTGATGATGCGTCGTCGCAGAAGGCCGACGCGCCGAAGCCGCCGTCGGCTCTGCCACCCACTGCTTCGCCATATCGATCGCCGCATCCAGCTGCGAAACATCCTTCACCTGGATCCAGCGATGCGGCGTAACGATCACGATCGTCGGCGTCTCCACCAGCCCCAGCTTTTTGCCGAGATCGACCTCAGTTTCCACCTCGCGCTCCAACTGCCCCGTCGGATCCACGACAAACGGCAGCTGCTTCCCATGCTGGCTCATGAACTGCTTCGTGAAGTTGAGGAGGTCGTCCTGCGACGCGATGCGGTACTGCGCCGCGAACACCTGCCGGCGATAGTCCTCCGCCAATTGCGGCGAAATCTTGTCTTTCATGTAGCGCGAATACAGCGCCGCCTGGTGGCTCCAGATGTGACCCGGAATCAGGAAGTCATACTCCACCAGCGGAATGTGGTACTGGTTCACCGCGGCGTGCACAAACGGAAACGCGTGCGCGCAAGCCGGGCACTCCAGGTCTTCCCACTCGATGACGGCAAGCTTCACGCCGGCGGGCGGCTTCAGCATCGAGGTGTCGATGAAATGGCTCACCTCGTTGGGCGGCATCGAAATCTGCGCCGCGGCGAAACCAGCCGAGACGAACGAGCCAAACATTGCAATGGCGAGGAGGCGGCGAAGACCGAAAGAACGCACTCTAGAGGACCTTCTGGAGCAAAGTGTTGCTCTCTCTCCATTGAATCATCAAGCCTCGCCCCGCGCCAATTCGGCCGCCTTTTCCCGCCAACCCGGGTGCTATGCTCTGAAGCGAAGGAAAATCGAAATGACGCTCGCATTGCTCGCCGTCGAACTGCTGCTCCTGATCGCCATCCTCTTCGTCGTGCTGCGCCGCCGGCAGGCAGGCAGCGAGCCGGCAATCGAAGACCCGCGGCTGGCAGCGCTCGCCTCCGAGCTGCCCACGCACTTCGCCCGGCTTGAGACACGGCTCGCGACGCTCGACGAACACCTCCGCAGCAGCCTCGCACAGGTCCGCACCGACACATCCTCCGAGGCACAGGCAGGCCGCGAAGCCGCCGAACGCTCCGCCGCCGCGCTCCGCACCGAAGTCCTCGGAAACGTGAACGCACTCGGCGAGGCACTGCGCAGCGGCCTCGACAGCTTCCGCCAGGACAACACCCGCGCCTCCGAAACCCTTCGCCAGTCCGTCGAGGCGCAACTCGGCGGCCTGACCCAGCGCTTCATGGGCTTCGCCACCGACATGGCGCAGCAGCACGGTGACAACCGTGATGCCCTCGACAGAAGCCTGGCAGATCTAAGAGCGACCCAGGCCAGTGAGCAGGAGAAATTGCGCGAGAGCGTGCAGCAGCGACTCGAACTTCTGCGCGACTCGAACGAAAAGAAGCTCGAAGAGATGCGCAATGTCGTCGACGAGAAGCTGCAGAAAACATTGCATTCCCGCCTCACGGAAAGCTTCGGCCAGGTGACCGACCAGCTCGCCAAGGTCCACACTGGTCTGGGCGAGATGAACACGCTCTCCGCCGGGGTTAGCGACCTGAACCGCATGTTCTCCAACGTAAAATCGCGCGGCGGCTTTGCCGAAGTGCAGCTCGGCAATCTGCTCGAGCAGGTCCTCGCTTCGGGCCAGTACGTCAAGAACGCGCGAGTGAAGGAAAACACGCAGGAGGTCGTCGAGTATGCCGTCAAGTTCCCCGGCCCGGCTGGCGACGACGTTCTCCTGCCCATCGACGCGAAGTTCCCGCGCGAGGATTGGGAGCGGCTCGAGAGCGCCTACGAGCTAGGCGACCAGGCCGCCATCGAGCAGGCACGCCGCGCGTTTGACTCCGCCATCCGAACCGAAGGCAAGCGCATCTGCTCGAAGTACATCAACGAACCCGTCACGACGCCCTACGCCATCATGTTCCTTCCCACCGAAGGCCTCTACGCCGAGGTGCTTCGCCGCGACGGCTTGCAGGCCGAGCTGCACCAGCAATGCCGTGTTATGGTCGCCGGCCCCTCGAACCTCTACGCGCTGCTCACCAGCTTCAAGCTCGGCTTCAGCATGCTGAACCTGCAGAAGAAGGGCAACGAGGTCTGGAACGTCCTCTCACGCGCGCAGAAGGAGTTCAAGACCTTCGAAGGCCTGATGGACTCCATGGAAAAACAGGTTGGCACAGTTCAGAACACCATCCAGAAGCTGGGCGTGCGGACGCGTGCTATCAACCGCACGCTGCGCGATGTCGGCACCGAGGCAGACGGATCGCTTCCTGGCCACGCCGCAGCACTGCACGGTGTCCTGCCCTTGCTGGCAGCCGAAGACGATGAATAAATCTCAGCCGGATTCTGAAATTGGGGAATGAAGGGGCTGACGGTCGCCCCTGTGAAGCGATCCGCGACCCGGGAACGGGGCGCTTAGAACGGCTGGTTGAACGACGCCGCGTGCTCCAGCCGTCGGGCGTGGCCGTCGTCCCGGCAGAAGGTCCGGGTCCGGCACATCGTGCACTCCCACGGAAACATGCCGAAGGCGGGCAGCAGGCGCATCTGGGTCCAGCCCCTGCGGTTCAAACGGCGAAGATGACCCGAGCCGCAATGCTTGCAGACTCTATTACTCAAGGGATTGACCTCCTCAGTGATTGGCGACCGAGCAGGGGGCCCGAATTTTGGTGGCCCCCATGCTAGGCGCGAACGGTCGAAACAAGTAGAAGATTGCGCGGCAGGGAACCCGGTTAGATGCCCTGCCTCCGTGCTGATAGAGAGCATTCTGCTTTCGCGCCCAACCGCCCGCTATCCCACGACAAGACGGGCCCGCCCACGGAACGTGTCAGGTCACGTGCCCTGCACGGGCCACATGACCTTAGTAGGTGGTAGGCGTAACACTCGCGGGTGGTGTGTGTAATAGCCGGAGGTCGCAGGCGTCACGAACAGAAGGTTGCAGTCATTGCAACGGAAAGGGCCACGAACCTGCATCAGAGATTGCAACGGGCGCTGGGAGCTCTGGGCCCCGATCAATCTCGACGTCCGCTCCAGAAGACCGAAAACCGTGCTGTTCTTTACACGTAGAGGGAGCCTAAGTATCCTTGCACACTGAGGCAACTTGAGCGGACGCTAGTTTCAGGACACACGTTCCCCGTGACTCAGAAGGAATCCATAGGAGATTGGAACAATGGCAGCAGTTGATGAGAAGGTGAAACAAATTATTGTCGAGCAGCTTCAGGTGGACGAGGCTGAAGTGACCCCCGGCGCCAGCTTTCAGGAAGACCTGGGCGCCGATTCGCTCGACGTGGTCGAACTGGTAATGCAGTTCGAAGAGGCCTTCGACATCCAGATTCCGGATGAGGACGCGGAAAAGATCAAGACCGTCAAGGACGCCACGGACTACATCGAAAAGCACCAGAAAGAAAAGTAAGACGTAGCGGAAGGGGCCATCTTTAGATGGCCCGGCAAAGACCGCTACGCCCCCAAGGAAAGTAATGATGGAGCAGCGACGCGTTGTCGTCACCGGCCTCGGCGCCTTGTGCGGGGTCGGGAACACCGCCGCCGAGGTGTGGGAAGGCCTGATGGCCGGCCGCAGTGGCATGGCCGAGATCACCGCCTTTGACCTCACCGGGCATTCTGTCCGGTTTGCGGCCGAGGTCAAAAACTTTGACCCCCACCAGTTCGTGGAGAAGAAAGAGGCCCGCAAGATGGGCCGCTTCATCCACTTTGCGATGGCAGCCTCGGACGAAGCCATGAAGCACTCCGGCCTCCAGGTCACGCCGGAGATCGCCGACAACGTCGGCGTGCACATCGGCTCCGGCATCGGCGGCTTCGATGTCATCGAGCGCGAGCACACCAACCTGATGAACGGCGGCCCGCGTCGCATCTCGCCGTTCTTCATCCCGGCCTCGATCGTCAACCTCGCGGCCGGCCACGTCTCCATCCGGTACGGCGCCCGCGGACCCAACGAGGCCACCGCAACCGCCTGCACCACCTCCGCGCACTCCATCGGCGACGCCTTCCGCATCATCCAGCGCGGCGACGCCGACGCCATGATCGCCGGCGGTGCCGAAGGTGCCATCACCCCCATGGGCGTCGGCGGATTCGCGGCCATGAAGGCGCTCTCCACCCGCAATGACGACCCCACCCACGCATCCCGCCCCTTCGACAAGGACCGCGACGGCTTCGTCGTCGGCGAAGGCGCCGGCATCCTCATCCTTGAAGAGCTCGAGTTCGCCCAGCGCCGCGGAGCCAACATCCTCGCCGAAATCATCGGCTACGGCATGTCCGCCGACGCCTTCCACATGACCGGCATGGCCCCTGAGGGCGAAGGCTGCTTCCGCTCCATGAAGCACGCCCTCAAGGTGGCCGGCATCGCGCCCGACAAGATCGACTACGTCAACGCCCACGCCACCTCGACACCGCTCGGCGACGCCCTCGAGTCCAAGGCCCTCGAAAACGTCTTCGGCGAGCGCGCCCTGAACCACACGCTCCTCGTCAGTTCCACCAAGTCCATGACCGGCCACCTGCTCGGCGGCGCCGGCGGCCTTGAAGCCGTCATCACCATCCTCGCGATGCAAAAGCAGATCGCCCCGCCGACTATGAACCTCGAGAACGTCGACCCTCAGTGCCGGCTCAACTACGTCCCCAACAAGGCTCAGCCCGCCAAAATCGACTACGCCCTCTCCAACAGCTTCGGCTTCGGCGGCACCAACGGCTCCCTCGTCTTCAAACGCTGGGGCGTCGACTAGATCGTCTTCGCTTCTAGGTAACCCGAGGCTTTAGCCTCGGGTTTCTTAGCTCATAAAGAGGAATAGGGGGCTTTAGCCGGGTGCCCCATTCATGACGACGCAGTCGTCATGGGTGGGGTCCACCGTCCTCCAGGGACTTGAGTCGCTCCGCCACCTTCTTCTGCAATCCCATCGCATCAAACGGCGCCCGTACCTTCGCATCATTGTCGAAGTACACATAAACATCCCGCGCACACGCCTCCGCCTCTGTCTCGCACGCCCTGCGTCCCTGCGCCGTGCCAACCGTCGCCCACGCTACCACCCGATCCGCCCACTCATCCAGCGCCGCGTCCTCGTACCCGCTGGCGTACAGCTCCTCCGACCCGTGCAGCCGTACATAAACAAAATCCGCCGTCACATCAAACAGCAGCGGCCACTCCACCGTATCCGCGACCACCAGCGCCACATCATGCTCGCGCAGCAGCTTTACAAACTCCTCACACGCAAAGCTCTCATCCCGAATCTCAATCGCATGACGAATCGGCGTGCCCTTTTTCACCCCCGCAGTCACCTCCACGCTCGCCCGACCCTCCAGCCGCTCGTCATGTCCGCGCGCCAGCACGGCCGCCGCTCCATGCGTCCTTGGCAGCAAATCAAAAAAATCTCTGAACCGCCCAGCCTCAAACCGTAACTGCGGCGGAAACTGCCACAAAATCGGCCCCAGCTTCTTCCCCAGTTCCAGCAATCCGCTCGCAAAGAAATTCGCCAGCGGCTGCTCGGCATTGCGCAGCTTCAGCATGTGGGTCAGGTAGCGCGACCCTTTTACCGCGAACACAAAATCATCCGGCGTCGCCGCGCTCCAGTCGCGAAAATACCCAGGTTTTTGCAGCGAATAAAACGTCCCGTTGATCTCCACACTTGGAAACTTCGTCGCTGCAAACTCCAACTCGCGCCGCTGCGGCAGCTTCGGCGGATAAAACACGCCGCGCCATCCCGCATACCGCCAGCCCGAAATCCCGATCCTCACCAGACTCGTTTTCATCGACTCGCAACCCCCGCCAAATACCGCAACCAGCCCAACAACCCAGCGCATCCTAGCCAACATGGACCACGCAAAGTACCACGCCAAGCCGCTGATGAATACGCCCGTCGTCCTCACGCCGGACACGACCATTCAGATAGATGGCAAGTCCATCCCTGCCGAGGCCGGCGAACTTCTCATCGAGGCCGTCAATCGCGCCATGGCAGCCCGCCAGCAAACCTTCCCGCAGGTCTGCTACCTCAAGCCCATGGGCGCCATCGGCTCCTGCGACACCTGCATGGTCGAGCTCAACGGCCAGCTTGCCCGCGCCTGTGAAGCCCGCGTCGCCGCAGGCCAAGTCGTCTTCACCCGTTCCGACCGCGCGGACGTCGCCCAGCGCGACGCCTTCGATCGCCTCCTCCATCACCACGACCTCTACTGCACCGTCTGCGATAACAACAACCAGAACTGCACCGTCCACAACACCACCAAAGAGCTCGCCGTAAAACACCAGGCCCGCAAGTTCGAGCATCGCCCCTATCCGCAGGACCACTCCAACCCCTTCTACCGCTACGACCCCGACCAGTGCATCCTCTGCGGCCGCTGCGTCGAAGCCTGCCAGAACGTGCAGGTCAACGAGACCCTCACCATCGACTGGTCCCGCGAAATCCCGCGCGTCCTCTGGGACGGCACCGAGCAGATCGCCGGTTCCTCCTGCGTCTCCTGCGGCCACTGCGTCACCGTGTGCCCCTGCAACGCGCTCATGGAAAAAGGCATGCTCGGCAAGGCAGGCTATCTCACCTCGCTCCCGACCGAAGCTCTCAACAACATGATCGAAGCCGTGAAAGGCGTCGAGCCCTCCACCGGCTACGAACCCATCCTCGCGCTCTCCGAGATCGAAGCCGAGATGCGCAAGCAGCGCGTCAAGCGCACCAAGACCGTCTGCACCTACTGCGGCGTCGGCTGCTCCTTCGACATCTGGACGCGCGACCGCCACATCCTCAAGGTCGAGCCCGCGCACGGCCCCGCCAACGGCATCTCCACCTGCATCAAGGGCAAGTTCGCCTGGGACTTCGTCAACTCTCCCGACCGCCTGCGCAAGCCTCTCAAGCGCATCCAGACCCCCGACGGCCAACACACTTTCGTCGAAATCGAATGGGACGAAGCACTCGACATCATCGCGGACAAATTCACCAGGATCAAAAAAGAACACGGCCCCGACGCGCTCGCCTTCGTCGCCTCTTCAAAATGCTCCAACGAAGAGAGCTATCTCATGCAGAAGCTCGCGCGCGCCGTCATCGGCACCAACAACGTCGACAACTGCTCGCGCTACTGCCAGACTCCCGCCAGCAAAGGCCTCTCGCGCACCGTCGGCTACGGCGGCGACTCCGGCTCCATCTCCGACATCGAGATCGCCGACCTCGTCATCATCATCGGCTCCAACACCTCCGAGTCGCATCCTGTGCTCGCCACGCGCATCAAGCGCTCGCACAAGCATCGCGGCCAGCGCCTCATCGTCAGCGACCTCCGCAAGCACGAGATGGCCGAGCGCGCCGACCTCTTCATCCGCCCGAATCCATCCACCGACGAAGTCTGGCTCGGCGCTGTAACCAAACACCTCATCGACACCGGCCGCCACAACCAGGCCTTCATCGACAGGTGGGTCAACAAGTGGGACGAGTACCGCGCCTCGCTTGAGCCCTACACGCTCGAATACGCCGAGAAGATCACCGGCATCCCCGTTCCCACCCTGATGCAAATCGCCGACGAAATCGCCTCTGCCGAGCGCGTCTGCATTCTCTGGGCCATGGGCGTCACGCAACACTGCGGCGGCTCCGACACCTCCACCGCCATCTGCAACCTGCTCCTCGCCACCGGCAACTTCAAGCGCCCCGGCACCGGCGCCTATCCTCTGCGCGGCCACAACAACGTGCAGGGCACGAGCGACTTCGGGTCCATGCCCGACGTCTTCTCCGGCTATCAGAAGGTCGACAACGAAGAGATTCGCGCCAAGTTCGAAGCCGCCTGGGGCGTCACCCTGCCCACCACCAAAGGCCACGACAATCGCGAGATGATCGAGGCCATCCACCAGGGCAAACTCAAATCGCTCTATATCACCGGCGAGGACACCATCACCTCCGACGCCAACGCCAACGACGTCGCCGAGGCCTTCGGCAAGCTCGACTTCCTCCTCGTCCAGGACATCTTCTTCTCCGAAACCTGCCGCTTCGCCGACCTCGTCCTTCCCGCCTCACCCTCGCTCGAAAAAGACGGCACCTTCGTCTCGACTGAGCGTCGCATTCAGCGCTTCCACAAAGCCTTCGAGCCGCTCGGCCACTCCAAGCCCGACTGGCAAATCTACCAGCTCATCGCGCAAAAACTCGGCGGCGCCGGTGGATGGGACTACACGCATCCGTCAGACGTGATGAAGGAGGTTGCGAGCCTCACCCCAACATTTGCAGGCGTCACCTACGAGCGCCTCGAAGACTACAAGACTCTGCAATGGCCCGTCGCCAAGGATGGCACCGACCAGCCGCTGCTCTACGCCGGCGAATCGGCCTTCCCCTTCCCCGATGGCAAAGCCAACTTCCACCCGCTTGAGTACATCGCTCCCAGCGAGGAACAAAACGAGACATACGATCTGCACGTCAACAACGGCCGCCTCCTCGAGCACTTCGAGCAAGGCAATCTCAGCTATCGCGTTCCAGGCATCAAGGAGATCACGCCCGAAGTCTTTGTCGAGGTCTCCCCAGAACTTGCACAGGAGCGCGGACTTGAGTCAGGGCAGTACGTCCAGCTCGAAAGCCCCTACGGCTTCGTCCGCGTCAAAGTGCTGGTCACGCATCGCGTCACCGGCAAGCAGATGTACATGCCGATGAACTCGATCTCGGAACCCGTGAACAAGATGACCAGTTCGCACCTCGATCGCGCGACCCACACCCCCGCCTACAAGGAGCTCTCCGTCAAGATGACGGTGCTCCCGGAAAAGGGCGACTCTCCACTGCCGCGCGAAAACTTCCGCTTCGGCACCCGCACACCCACCGACGGCGTCGACGTCGCCGCCCGCCGCTCCCGCGCCGATTATCACGTTCCCGGAACCCGCCCCAAAGACAAACTCGTCCAGATTGAAACGATGAGACCGACGTGAGTGAGGAGTTAGGGGTGAGGAGTGAGGGATCGAAACGCTGGCCTCTACTCTCCTCGCTCCTCAAGCCAGCTGTCATCCTGAGCGGAGCGCGAAGCGCGTAGTCGAAGGACCCCGAGTATGCCGGTACTCCCAGGAACGCTCAACCCTTTTCCACCACGAACCTCACTATCGCTCACCCCTAACCCCTAACCCCTCAATCGCTAACTTCCAAAGGACTTCCCCATGGCACACCAGATCACCTTCAAGCCCGAACCGGTTGATCCGCAAAAAGAGCTCATGAGCCGCATCGAGAACGCACCGCGCGATCACGCCGAGGCGCTGCTCGCCGCCTGGGACCTCCTCGAAGCCTCGCACCAGAAGGGCATCCTCGACCTCGCGCAAGGCGTCATCGGCGGCCGCGACATCATCGCCGGCAAGCTCGCCGAAGCCGCCAACTCGCCCGATGGCATCAACGTCGCCCGTAACCTCATCGCCCTCGGCCGAATCATCGCCTCCATCGACCCGGAGATGCTCTACAAGCTCTCCCGCGCGCTCGACCGCAACCCTCCTCGCGTGCAGGAGAAGCCGCCCAGCCTTCTCAGCCTCTTCCGCCAGTTCCGCGCCGAGGACACCCGCCGCGGCCTCGCCTACGGCCTCGATATCCTCGCCGCCCTGGGTGCCGCCACCCGCGAACCCTGACCCGAGACCCTATTTAAGAGTGCATCCCCTAGCGGAGATAACTCCCCTGTTCTCAGGATTTTGCGGACACATCAATTCGCAAGTAACTGAAAACAGGGATTTTGCGCGTCACAGCGATTTAGAGGTCCGCCCCTAAGTTCCATCGCATCAAGAATTTGCGCAATAAACGGGGGGAGAGAGGGGTACCCCTCTTGCCACCAGTTTTCACGTCCGCGACCTCCTGGAAGCGCTAAACTTCCTTCAGCCTTCCACACATCCAGGAGACTCCTATGGAGCATGTAGCCGTCGCGTCCGAAGGTAAGCCGCTGTCCCAAGGCGCACGCTTCATCGACGCCTTCATCGCGCCTACAAAAACGTTTACCGACATCCGGCGCAACGCGAGCTGGTGGCTGCCATTCATCATCGTGTGCATCCTGAGCTTTCTGTTTGCGTACACGGTGCTACACAAGATCGGGCTCGCGGGTCTGGTTGATTCCATCATTCACACCAACGCGTCCCTCGCGGACCGCCTGGCTAACGCCCCGCCCGACCAAGCCGCCCGCATCCGTTCCAGCATCGAGATGCAGTTTCGGTTCATGTACCTTGCGCCGCTGATTCTTATCGTCGTGGGCCTCATCGTCTCCGGCATTTTCCTCGCCACCGCAAACTTCGCCTTCGGCGGCAGGACAAACTACAAGCAGATGCTCGCGGTATGGTTCTACGGCACACTGCCGCTGATTTTCATATCCATCCTGACCATCATTACGCTGTTCGCCGGCATGCAGAGCGACTCCTTCAATATCAAGAACACCGTCGGCACCAACGTCGGCTACTACCTGCAGGGCGGCAGCTCTCCGCAGTGGCTCATCACCCTGCTCTCCTCCGTCGACATCTTCGCCATCTGGGCCGCCATCCTCCTCACGATCGGCATCTCGATCGTTGCCGGCATTAAGCGCAGCTCCGCCGCGATTATCGTATTCGGCTGGTGGGCGCTGTATGTGCTGGGTCAGACGGCTATTGCGGCAATTACAGGCTGAGGTCACGCGCAGTTCAAAGCACAGAAGCCCGGCATTCGCCGGGCTTCTCTTTTCCAGTTGCTCCTTACTTGCCTTCGAGAAACGTGAGCAGGGCCTCATTGAACTCGGCCGCGTGGGTCCAGTTGCATCCATGCGGGCCGTCCTTGATCACGTGCAGCTTCGCGCCTGGAATCATCTTCGCCGTACGCGCACCTGTCGCTTCAATCGGTAGAATCCTGTCCGAGTCTCCGTGAATCACAAGCGTCGGCACCTTGATCTCTTTGATGTCGTCGCGGAAATCCTCCAGCCACGCATCCACGCAGTTCAGTGTGGCCTGGTATGAAGCGCTTGCAGCGACGTTGAAGTTCGCCTGGATCGCCGGTTTCGAGACGCGGTCCGTGAGCTTGTCCGCATTGAAGAAGTTCTCGACGAACCACTCGAGAAGCACGAACCGATCCTTCTCGATCTTCCGCTTGATGTCCTCAAAGATCGCCGGATCGACGCCCTCGGGATTGCTCCCGCTCTTGCGCAGCGCGGGCGCGATCGATGAGGCGAAGACAGCTTTGGTTACGCGCCCTTCGTTGTAGTCGCCCATGTAACGCGCGACCTCACCACCGCCCATCGAGAAGCCCACAATCGTCGCGTCCTTCAAATCGAGCTTTTCGAGGAGCTCATACGTGTCCTTCGCCAACGTGTTGTAGTCGTAGCCCTCTGCCGGCTGCGAGCTCCTGCCGAACCCTCGCCGGTCATATGTGATGACGCGATATTGCCCAGCGCCCAGCAGCGCGGCCACTTGCCGCTCCCAGGAAGCACCGCTCAGGGGCCAGCCATGAATCAGAACGACAGGACGGCCCGAGCCGTGGTCCTCGTAGTAAAGCCGAATGTCTGCGCTGTTCTCTTTTCCAACGGTAAGAAACGCCATGCGGGTGTTCTCCTTTGCGCCTTTGGATTCAGGAGCCCGGCGGAGAGACGCAAGAATGAGTCTAGCGCGAAGATGTGAATGAGCTGAAAACCTGCTCTGCCGCGCGGAGCCCCGTGCGCAAAGCCGCATGCACAGTGCCCCAATTGCCGGTTGTGTCGGTGTGCTCGCCGGCAAAGAACAGTGTGTCGTGTTCCGGTTCGGTCATCCTGAGCGGACCATCGATCGCGTTCACGGGAATGTATGTGTAGGCTCCGCGCGAAAATGGATCGAGCTGCCAGTCGTTCCTGTGCGTCGCGACGAGAGCATCCCGAAGCAGCTTCTCGGGCAGCTCGAAGACCTGCGCCAGGTCACGGCACGCCTGTTCTCCAAGCCCCTCTTCACTGCGGCCGACGAGTTCGGCCGCGCGCGGTCCGCCCGCCCATCCTGTCAACGCAGCGAGCGCTTCCGGCTCCGGGTGGCGCGTCCACCACACCGGCGGCGAACGCCGATAGGTGAACAGAAAACTCATCGCGCTGAGCGCCTTTTCATTCACGCGCTTGGATTGTTCCCACCAGCGCTCCCGAAAGACCATCGTGAACCGCTCCGCCGAACCCATCGCAAGCCGCCGTGCCTCCGCTATCGCTCGAGGCTCAGGATCGAAGCGAACACCAGCTTCACGGTTTGCAATCTGCAGGACGCCGAGCGGAAGCGTCACAATGCATCGCCGTGCGCGATATTCACCAGTGCTCGTCTTGACGACAACCTCGCCGGCACTCCATCGAACGGATTGGACAACACAGTTCAACTGCAGTTGCGCGCCCGCAGAGCGCACACGATTCGCGAGATACGTCGTGAGCTGCGAATAGCCTCCGCGCAGGTGCCACACGCGGTCGGCCTCAATGCTGTCCTCGGCCCTCTGCTGTAAACCCAACGAGCGCGCACTGATCCGGTTGGCATCTGCCGCGTTGAACCCCTCCACATATCCGAGCAGTGCTCGGTGTTGCTCCTTCGGCACATCGCTGGACGCAAGCCAGTCGGCGAAGCTCATGTCGTCCGGAAGATGAGCAAGCTCAGCCAGCCAGTCAGACTCGCCCGCTGCTGCGTCGTCCTCTTTGACGAGTTGGCCATCGGCATCCTCGCGCAGCATCGCGCCATCGCGCTCTACCGTCTCCGCTCCAGCCTCGTCGATCAGTGCCCAGAGCTTCTCGTCGCGGCCGTGCACAAACTCCGCGCCAAGTTCCACAACGCCTTCGCTCGTCTGCAACGAATAAATGCGACCGCCAACGCGATCTCTCGCCTCAAGCACCAAAGTGCGCAGCCCACGCTCCGCCAGCTCTCGCGCCGCAGCAAGCCCCGCCATGCCCGCGCCAATAACCAACACGTCGACCATTTCCCGAGAAGATTCTCCGCCTGTTTCCGTACTCATCAAGATCTCAGCTGCTCTGCGATTTGCGGCACACCGTACCGTTCGCGAATTAGCTGCAGCGCTTCCTCCCGCGTCCTGACTGAACGCTCAAGCTGTGCATCCTCGGCGGTCGTCAGCATCTCGCGAAACTTCGGCCCTGGACTGTACCCCGCAGCGATCAGATCCTCGCCGGTTAGCAGTAGGCGTGGCCGAATCTCATCCTCACCAAGCTGCTCATAATTCTCCTTCGCGTAGTCATACATCCCGAGCAATCCATGCGAGCTCATCACGTCCGCATAATGCAGTGCGAGGTGCTCATCAAATCGCGGCAGCCGAAGAAACCGCTTCAGTGTGGACTGCTTCATCTTCTGCACATCACCAAACTGCATATGGTGCTTGATGAGCGCAAGGATCTGCGCACACTCTTCATTCGAGAAGCGCATTCGCGTGAGAATCTTTCGCGCGATGGCGACGCCGACATCCACGTGCCCGTTGAAGCGGATGCGATCTCCTGGCCGCGCTGGATCGGGCGGAGTAAACGTGGCAGGCTTGCCGATATCGTGCAGCAGCATGCCCCATGCCAACGTGCAGCTTGCACCCGCCGGCAGGTGCTCGAGCAGCATCAGCGTGTGCACCCAGACATCGCCTTCAGGATGGTACTGCGGCGGTTGCTCCACGCCCTTGAGCCGCGTAACTTCCGGCAACACATGCTCCAGCAAGCCAGTTTCATCCAGTAGTTCAAACCCGCGCCGCGCCGCACCTTCTGTAAGGATCTTCGTCAGTTCATCGCGGATGCGCTCACACGAGACCTGATGAATCGAATCCGCCTGCTGTTGAATCGCGCTGAATGTGCGCGGTTCGATGGTGAAGTGCAATCTTGCGGCGAAACGTACAGCGCGCAGCATGCGCAGCTTGTCCTCAGCGAAACGTAACGATGGTTCGCGGATTGCGCGGATGATGCCGGCCCTGAGATCTTCCTGACCGCCGACAACATCGAAGATGCAATCAGCCAGCGAATCGCCGCGCTCAAACGCCACCGAATCGAGCAGCAAACCATTGATCGTGAAGTCGCGGCGCTGCACATCTTCCGCAGGATCGGTGGAGAACCGAACTGCGTCGGGGCGCCGGCCATCCGAGTACGCGCCGTCGCTGCGGAAGGTTGCAACTTCAGTCGCGGTGCGCTTCCCGTCCAGCTCGTCGATGACCAGGATCACGCCGAAGTGCGCGCCGACAGACTCGGTTCGCGGGAACGTCGCCTGCACGACCTCCGGAGTCGCTGAGGTCGCGACATCGAAGTCCTGCGGAGTTCGATCCAGCAGAAGATCGCGCACGCAACCGCCGGCAAAGTACGCCGCATAGCCGAGCTCGCGCAGCCGCTGCGCAATCGCGAGCGCGGCGCGGTACTCCGGGATGTTGAGGCGAGCCATGTGCTTTGGATGCGCGTCCTGAGCCAACGTATCACCGCCGCCGGCGATCTGTCGTAGCCGCGGGCGCTTGTACGATGGAAAGGGTGCGTGACGGTCTGATTCTCGGAATCGAAAGCTCATGCGATGAGACCTCCGCGGCCGTTGTGCGCAATGGCCGTGAGGCGCTCGCGAATGTTGTCGCCTCGCAGCTTGTGCATGCCGACTATGGCGGCGTGGTTCCTGAGCTGGCGAGCCGCGAACACCTGCGCGCCATCGTTCCCGTTGTGCGCGAGGCGATGCACCGCGCGGGTGTTGGTTATGAGCAGCTTGATGCAGTTGCAGTAACCGAAGGCCCGGGACTCGCAGGCGCACTGCTGGTCGGCATAACGTTTGCGAAAGCCGTCTCGCTGGCGGCCGATCGTCCGCTGATTGGAGTGAACCATCTCGAAGGGCATATTCACGCCGTGCTGATGCAGGCTGAAGAATCCTTGTCGGCGGCGGCGCCGCTGCTCGCGCTCGTTGTCTCCGGCGGACACACGCACCTGTACCTGGCTGATCGCACGCACGATGGAACCTGGAAGTATCGCAATGTGGGGAAGACGCTCGACGATGCAGCGGGCGAAGCCTATGACAAGGTCGCGAAGCTGCTCGGCCTGCCGTATCCAGGCGGCCCGTGGATGGATGCGCTGTCGGCGCACGGCGATCCCACAGCGGTCCCGTTCTCGTTCGCGCAGATCAAGCAGAAATCGAGCGGGCGAACTGCGGTGAAGCTGGCACGAGAAATCGTTTCTCCCCACACCGATGTCCGGCGGTTCGATCTTTCCTTCAGCGGGATAAAGACTGCTGTGCGGCGTTATGTGGAGTTGCAGGAGATGCGTCCGCGCATCGCAAAGCGCGAGAGCAACCTGCGCGCGGCGGGCATCTTCACTGCCAAGCCAGGCAATGAGCAGGCCCGCAACAAGGCGCTAGAGCATCTTGATGCGCAAACACTTGATTTGATCGCCAGTTTCCAGTCGAGTGTGACGGGCTATCTGACCCGGACGACGATGGCTGCTGCCGAGCACTTTGGCGCGCGTGCGCTGATCGTGAGCGGAGGCGTCGCCGCGAACCGCGAGTTGCGCCGCCGGCTAACGGAAGCAGCGGCGCGAATCTCGCTGCCCGTGGAGTTTCCTTCCATTGCGCTATCCACCGACAACGCCGCGATGATTGCTGCCGCGGCATGGCCCAAGCTGCTCGCCGGGCAGTTCGCAGAGGACACACTGGAGCCCACGCCGCAGCTTCGCCTGGGTTGAGACGCGTTCTGGCACGCGCTCAGCTAGAATCGTTAGAGCAACTTACATCGAAAGAGGCCTTCGGGTGCGAGACAGCAAGCAGCATCCCGAGGCACCCGATTTGCGCGTGGCCCTTCAACTTTTCAACACTCTCTCCGGACAGGTCGAGCCTCTCTACGCCGCTGATGGCGATGCATTCCGCTTCTATTGCTGCGGCCCGACGGTCTATGACTACGGTCACATCGGCAACTTTCGCACGTTCGTGCACGTGGATGTTCTGCGCCGCGTCGCGCGCCTGTTCGGGCTGAAGCTGCGTCACATCATGAACGTCACGGATGTTGACGACAAGATCATCCGCAATGCTGCCGCCGCGCAAATGCCGATTGGCGAGTACACAGCCAAGTTTGAGAAGGCGTTCTTCGAGGACATGGAAGCGCTTGGCGTTGAGCGGCCCGAAGGAATTGCCCGCGCTACTGAAAACATCGACGACATGGTCGCGCTCATCGAGCGCCTGGCCGCCGAGGACATCGCTTATCGCGCTGAGGACGGTTCGTGGTATTTCCGCATCGCGCGTTTTCCGGAGTACGGCAAGCTCTCGAAGAAGGACTTCGAAGGCATCGAAGACGGCGCTCGGGTTGATGTCGACGAATACGACAAGGACGCGGCGCGCGATTTCGCTCTGTGGAAGGCGACGAAACCCGGCGAGACCTCGTGGCAGACGTCGCTCGGCGATGGCCGGCCGGGCTGGCACATCGAGTGCTCCGCCATGGCGATGAAGTTTCTCGGCGACTCGTTCGACCTGCACGCCGGTGGCGAAGACCTCATGTTCCCGCACCACGAGAATGAGATCGCACAGAGTGAGTCTGCGACACACAAGTGCTTCGCGCGGCACTGGTTTCACGTGCGCTTTCTCCTCGTGGAAGGCCGCAAGATGTCGAAGTCGGAAGGCAACTTCTACACGCTTCGCGACCTTCTGCTGAAGGGCTATCGCGCGTCGGCGATTCGTTTCCTCCTGCTCAGCGTGCCGTACCGTCACCAGCTCAACTTCACCTTTGACGGCCTGCGTGAATCGACAAATGCTATTGAACGCCTGCGGACGTTCCACGCGCGCATACGCGATGGCCACTGGCCCGACGCTACCGGCGACGCGCAAACCGCCGACGCTATTCGGCTTGGCGACGAAAAGTTTCTCGCCGCACTTGCCAACGATCTGAATACGGCCGAGGCGCGCGCGGCGATCTTCGATGTTCTTCGCGCGGTGAACGCGGCCGCTGATCAGAACAGGCTCACGGCTGCCGACGCGCAGGCTACGCTCGCGATTATGGCGAAGTTCGATGCCATCTTTGCCGTGCTCGAAGACCGCGACGCAGAACTCACCCGCAAGGCGCTGGCATGGGCTGAGGCAGAAGGTCGGCTCAGTGAAGCGGACCCTGCGGTCATTTCCCAGTTCGGCGGCGGAAGCCTGACAGAGGAGCAGATCCAGGCTCTCGTCGACGAGCGCACGCAGGCCAAGCGGCAACGCAATTTTGCGCGTGCCGATGCGATCCGCAATGAGCTCCTAGAGAAAGGCATCATCCTCGAGGACTCAAAGGATGGAGTCCGCTGGAAGCGCAAATAGACGCAGTTACTGGACGCGCTGCAGAATCAGAATCTCGCGATGGAACGGCGGCATCCACCCGCGATACGAAACCGCATCGAACCTCGACGGCCCAAGGCACGGAACCTGTTCGTAGGCGAGAAACAGCTCCGGGTGCACAGCAGGTGTGTGTGGATTGAACAGGGCCTTGCATTGTGGAGGCACGCCAGCCGGCCGATAGGGCCGCGTGTCCACCGATGGCGGATAGTGCACTCGAGGATCGATCACCACGCCGCGCAAGTCAATCTGCGTCATCCCGTCGAACTCATATCCGGCTTCGATCTTTGACCGCGGTATCCCTGCGCGCTCGAGTTGTTGAACCGCCTGCAATCTCGCCCGATGGCTGGCGATCCAGTCGTGTGTTCCGAGAACCGTAAACGCGCCAAGGATGAACAGAACAACCCAGCTGGTCCAAGGCAACGTGGATGAGACACGCTCCTGGTAGAGCCTCAGCAGGAAAATCAGTGCAATCACGATCAACGGCAGCAAATACCGGTCGATAACCATGGCCCAGATTCCACGCGGAATGAGAAGCGCAAGATACGCGGCCGTGAACGGCGCAAACAGCGTAATCAGGTCCCGCCACGAGTGCCGATGCGCGGCACCACTGCGTACGCTTCCCCTTGTTTTGTAGAGCGCGACAACAAAAAGGGCCGTCGTGAAAAGTACGATCGCCGAGCCGATCGCTCTACCTGTTACGCCAAGCGTGGTCGGCGCGACACCGAGCAGCCAGGCGTTCGGAGAATCGAACACATCGAGCTTGTCTATGATGTCTCCGGTCCAGGGCAGAAGACCCTTCTCGGTGAGATGGTACGTAATAAAGCGGCAGACTAAAACGGCGACGATGGAACCCGCAAGCAGAAGCGCCAACTGCCACCACTTCATCCGCCTCAGCGCAACCGATCCCGCGGCAAGCGCAGGCATCAACACGAGGCAGAGGCACAGCAGCGCTGCGAGCAGCGTGCCTGCCAGCTCACGAGCATCCCGCCAGCGAAGCCGGTGCTGAATCAGGAGCTCCGGAACATTGAACGGCTGGTGCTTGAACCACCACATGCACGCGCCGATGAACGCAACGCTCACCAGCCAAAGCGCCACTCCCAACAACAACACGCCACGCCGTCTGCGCAGGATCCATGCGGCGGACGGCACCATCGCCAGGACCGTCACCCATGCGATCTGCCGCGTCGTTCCACCGAGCAGACCGACGATCTCAGCCAACACCAGCCACGAGAGCACAGCTCTTGTGTTGCTCGATTCCATCGCCCGCAAACAGCAGTAAATGCAGGCAACGATTGCGATGAGCCCGCTGATGTCCGTCATGAAGCTTACGGCCATTGGCACAAACAGAGGCGACAATCCAAGCGTCAGCGCACCCAGCGCTGCGGGCCCGCGCTCAAGTCCCACGCGCCGAAATACGGCATGCGTGACCCACACGCATAACGTGGCCAGAACGACCGTTGACACCCTCGTAGCGAAGAAGCTATCGCCGAGCAGCTTTATGAACGGAGCGGCCCAAACGATCTGCGCGCCCAGCATCGCAGTCGCCCAGCCGTTGAATACGAAGTGCCCGGTGTGCGCAAAGATGAAGGCCGTCTTCACATAGGAGAAGTCGTCGATCAGCCCCATCTCCACAAACGGCCGCGAGATCAGAATCGCGGCCAGCACGACGAGGCTGCACAACAAACCGTCCCACCGATTTGCTCCGGGCGCTCGCGTCTCACGCTCGGTATGGCGCAGCTTGTCTTGGGTGGTGATCAGGCGATGCTCCTCGATGAGATCAGCACCTCAACGTCTCTCACGTAGGGCTTATAGTCCACGATGGGAAGCATGAGGCGCTGCACGCGGCTGTTCAACAGCGCCAGGATCGACGTCAGCGTCGTGAAGAGCGCCTGCAGAACAATGATGATCAAACCGAAGCTCACAGTTGTCGCCCATCCGGGAGTCGCATGCGCGGGCACAAATAACCTCAGCGACAACACCAGCGCCACAGCCGGAACCGTGAGGCATGTCATCACCACGGTAATCAATAGCAAGCGCACGAAGATCGTGTCTGCGTACACGCTGATCGCGCTGAACCCATGCACAATCAATGAGGTGAAGTTCATCTTCGAGCGGCCGGCATAGCGCTTGCCGCGATCGATCGGCACCTGCAGAAGTGGGATGCGCGAGCGAAGCACAGCAGCGGCCAGGTTGTTCCACAAATCCGGAATCATCGTTAGCCGGCGCACGTTTCCGGAGGAGATCAGCGAGAAATTCCCGAAGCGTATCTCCTTGCCTGTCACCAGCCGAAACACCGAGCGATAGATGACGTACGACGCCTTGAAGGCCAGGCTCTCCGAGCGCCGCCGCCGGCGCGCCACAATGCAGAACTCCCGTTGCCCCTGCGCCCGCTCCAGCAGCGCCGGAATCGACTCCGGAGGATCTTCCCCGTCAGAGTCCATCACGAGAACCGCGTCAGAGTCGGCGCTATCCGCCGCCCTGCAGAGGCCAATGGCGATCGCCCGCTGATGTCCTACGTTCACCGCAAGCTGCACCAGCTCAAGCTGTTCAATGAATTCCAGCTCCGCCGCAGCCTGCCGGAAAACATCGTCTGGCTGTGTTGATCCGTCATCAATCACAGAGACGATCAGCTCGCAGTCGAGCGAGGCGGCAATCCGGTCCAGCGCGCGCATGAGGATAGACAGCGACTCCCAGTCATTGAAGACAGGGATCACCACTCTCAGGCGCAGGCGGGGAGAGGCTGTCATTACTGTGATCTTAACCTACCCGCTCTTGCTGACAGCCTCTGCCCATGCTTAGAACCGGAAATCCAGCTCGCCCGTTACATCCCGCGGTGTCACGTAATGCGTTCCCGAGAACGTCGAGAGGAAGTTGTAAAGCGCGTACTTGTTCGTCAGGTTGACCGCTGTGAGCTTCGCGCCAAACTTGTAGCGTTCGTTCGGTCCGAAGTGGACGATGTTGTCATCGCCTAATTCCATGTCGAAGAGATTGCGCGGCTGAATCCGCTGTGGATTGTGGTCGTTGTTCTCCGTGTTCGGTGCGGGAATCCTCACAAGGTTCGATGTGAGCTGCGAGGCCAGGCAGTAGCCGCCCGGGATCGCCGTCGTCTGCGTTGCCTTCACTCCGTTGCAGGTCAGCCCCGCCTGGAATTGCTCATCCGCGGTCAGGCTGCTCAGGCTAATCGCGGGCTGTCCGTTGACGATCATGGAGTACTGACCACAATTCGTGTTCGGGTCAGTCGTTCCGTAGCAAGGGACCGATCCCGCCACCAGGCCGGAGTCAAAGCGCCAGTTGAACGAGTAGAAGAGGCTCTTCTTAAAGGGCATCTTGTACTCAAAGTGGGTCGACTGGTTGAACTTCTCGTCGTGATCTATGCGGAACGGATATCCGCCCGGTGCGCCGATGGTCGCGCCCACACCGCCGATCTGCGGATTGAAGAACCGCGCAGCCACTGAGGACATCGTCACGCGCGCGGACAATCCCTTCACCGGCGTCAGCGTTCCACTGAACGTCCAGCCTGGAATCTTCGAGTTATGCCATTCGATCGGGAACGTGATCGGTGTCGCGCCAAGCACGCTGAAGTCATAACCGTTATGCGTGTACTTCCAGATGTATTCGGCATCGAGAACGAAGTGATGCCCAATGCTCTGCTGCACGCCGGTATGGAACTCATTGCGGAAGCCGGGGTTGAACGGCGCAGGATTGCAGGGACCCAGCGTGCTGAGGATCGCATTCAGCACCGGGTCGTAGCAGCCTTTGCTCGAAAGCACGAGGTTCTCGTTGAACGGTGTCTCCTGCGTTCGCGCGTACGATGCGCGCAGCACCGTTCCACCCTTGGGCAGGTTATAGGCAAAGCCCAAACGCGGCTCGACGACGCGCTGTATCGCAAGGCCGTTGTATATGTCGCCGCGAATGCCCGCGTTGATCAGCCAGTGCCCGGCGGTGATCTGGTCTTCGCCGTACATCGCGAGCTGCTTCACATCCGTTCGCCCGTGCCAAGTGTAGGTCGTTCCACCGCGCGTCAAATCATACGGCGTGAGCACCGGGTTGTAGTTGGCGCTTCCCGGTGCATTCAACGTTGAATCAACCAGACCGAGCGTGTCGTTCTCGCGCAGGAAGGTCTGCTGATACATGGCGCCGACCTTCACGTTGTTCGCCCCGCTCACATAAGAGACGTCCGTGTGCGCGCCTGCATTCATTAGCGAGCGCTGCTGCATCACGCTCTCCTGCTGGATGGGCCCAAGATCATTCAGCAAATTATTGCTCGGGTAGTAGTCGTATGCATCGCGCCGCAGGTAGGGGGCGAAGTTGAGCACAGTCGTGTCGCCGATCGTGCGCGTGTACGTCGGCGCAACATCGATGGTCTGTATCTGCGACCGCTGGTCGGTCCGCCCGGTATTGACGCCGTCGAGCGAATTGCCGGGCGTCACATAGCCGTATTGCGTGTCATAGGTGTTCGGCGTCTGAAACCAGGAGCGCGTGAACTGCAGGTTCGTGTGCAGAGAACTGATTTTACTCATCTGCAGGTCAACGCGATCGAACAGATTCTCTTCGTTGCCCTTATCGTGATAAACGGCGAACTCAGGAGCATCGAGAAAGCGCCCGGACTCGAGGCCACTCGCGGAAATAAAGTTGCCCCAGTTCTGTCCACCGTACGCGACGTTGGCCGCGAGATTGCTCGTACCGAAGTTGCCGTACGACAGCGTGACGTCGCCTGTCGGCGTCGTTATGCCTTGCCCCGAACGCGTCGTCGCGACCACGACAAGACTCGTCTTGTCGCCGTACTCCGCGGGGGGTGCACCCTCGATGACCTGCATCGACTGCACGGCCGCAGCGGGCACCTGGTTCGAAAACACCTTGCTCTGCTGATCTGTGATCGGCTGCCCGTCGACCGAGAAAGAGACCTCGCCATGATCGCCAAGCCCGTGAATCTGCCCATCAGAGTCAGCCGCGACGCCAGGCGATAGCTGCGTGACGATCGAGCTGAGCTGCGAGGAGAGGCTCTCCACCGGGAGCTCCGCAATCGTTGAGCGGTCGATGTCCGTATGCGCATTCGGATCCTGCTCGGTCAGGTCAACCGGCGCTTCGACGGTCACAGTCGTCGACGAGCTCGCAATCGCCAGCGTCACCGGAACGGTCTGCGCGACAATCGAGCTCACATCGACACGCTTTGAGAAATTTTGGAACCCGCTGCTCGAAACACTCAGCTGATAGGGATTGAACGGCACGTTCACAAACTGGAAGTGACCCGCGCTGTCGGTCGTTTGCGTGCGCGTATATCCACTCACGGAATTTCCGATTGTGACTGTGGCGCCCGGAATGACTGCGCCGGTCGGATCGGCGACGGTGCCCGTCAATGTGCCGGAGTTGCTCTGCGCACTCACCGCACTGGCGACAGCAATCGCAAGGATGCCGGCGAATGCGCTCAGCAGACGCCGAATTCGATATCTCTTCATGGGAAGACCTCTGTCTCTCATCTCAGGCAGAAGCCGGACAGCTCTTTCATCACTAACCGGCGAGAAGCCCCGGCGCCCTTTGTTAGACGCCGGAAACCTAAACCGCAACGACGATGCTTCGCTCACTCGGAGCGGACATCTCACGTCACAGCAGAATCGCTAGAGAAGGACAGAGGGTGGGGGTCGGCTGAAACCGGCAAAATACCACAGCGTGCGGGGCTTACGCGACGATGCCAGAAGGAGATTGATCTCCAGAAGCAGGCCAACGATAAGCGCACCGAAACCCGTCACCGGCAGCGCCGAGTGCATCGCTACGCACAGCGGGCAGGCATCCTCGCCAACTCCGGACGAAGACGGTGAATGCGCCGCAACCTGCGCCGCCGAGTTCGGAAGCCAGTCGCCGTGAATATGCGCAGCCTGCGCCACGCCCGCGACAGCGATCAGAAGAACGCAGACAAAAGCCGCGATCCGCAGCCACAAAGGCCGCGTCCCGACATCACGTCCGCGTTGAGTCGTCCGTTGCACGCTACTTCCAGTATGACGCGATTTCGGCACCCACGGACGCAGCCGCCCCGAAATCGTGCCGTTACATCGCGTTACGTGCCCAACATCAGCCGCTTACCCCTTCAGCGCGCGGGTTACGGCCGGGACAATCTCAAACAGATCCCCTACCGCTGCGACGTCCGCCACCTCAAAGATCGGCGCATCCGGATCCTTGTTGATCGCAATCACCGTTCGCGCGCCCTTCATTCCGACGAGGTGCTGAATCGCGCCCGAGATCCCCACAGCGACATAAACCTTCGGCGCCACCGTCTGGCCCGAGCTCCCCACCTGACGCTCCATCGGCAGCCACCCCGCATCGCAAATCGGCCGCGAAGCCGCCAGCTCCGCTCCCAGCGCACTGGCCAGCTCCTCGACGATCTTCAGGTTGTCCTGCTCGCCGATCCCGCGCCCGACGCTCACAATCACCTGTGCCGATCCGAGATCGACCGTGCGCGCCGCCTCACGGAACGGCTCCCCTGGCTTGGTGCGAATCTGCGAACCATCAATCTGCGGTGAAAACTGTTTCACCTCACCCGCGGCCGCTCCAGCATCGGCCGCGTCCGCGCGAAAACTTCCCGCCTGCACCGACACAAAGCACGGCCCGCTGCCCACGTGCCGGTATTGCGCATTCAGCTTGCCGCCCATCCACTGCCGCGTAAACGTCGCTGCACCCTCGCTCACATTCATGGCGATCACATCGCTCACCAGCACCTCGCCCATGCGCGTCGCCAGCGCGGGCGCGTAGTCCCGCACCTGGTACGTATGCGGAAGCACCACGAAGGCCGGCTTCGCCTCGGCAATCAACTGCTGCAAAGCCGCCACAAATCCATCCGCCGTGTAGCGCTCGAGCAGCGGATGCCCCACGCTCCATACCGTCGCCACACCCTCGCCCGCGAGCTGCGCCGCCAGTGTCGCGTTCGCATCCGGCGCGCCCAGGACCGCTGCCGCCACCGGCATCTTCAACTCGACCGCAAGCCTCTTCGCCGCCGCCAGCGCCTCGCGGCTGATGCGATGCCACCCTCCAGCCGCCGCCTGCTCCATCACCACAAGAACGCTCATCAGATCCCCACCTCTACCTTCAACCGCTCCGCGAGCTTCGCCGCAATCTGGTCCGCCGCTCCGCTCAGAATCTCCGTCTGCCGCGTGCGCTCAGGCATCGCGACGCGAACCACCTCATCGTGCCGCGCAGCCGCAGCCGTAGCCTCTACCTGCTTGCTCTCTTTCGACCGCGCGCGCTTGATGCCCATCAGCGTCGCGTAGCGCAGCCGGTTGCCGCCCGATTGAATCGTCAGCAGCGCCGGCACCGGCACCTCGATCTGCTGAAACCACCCGTCCTCCAGCTCGCGCTTCACGCGAATCTGCTTCGCTCCCGCGCTTGCTTCTACGCTGAGCACCAGCGTGACGTGCGGCAGTCCCAACAACTCCGCCAGCACAACACCCGTCTGCCCCGCGCCAAGATCATCCGACTGCAAGCCGGTCAGTACAAGGTCCGGCGACTCGCCGCGAACTGCCTCCGCCAGCATCTGCGCCACGCCCAGCGTGTCCCGCTCGGCTAACGATCCCGCGCCATCCTCCGGCGTCACAATGTGCAGCGCGCGGTCCGCGCCCTTCGCCAGCGCCTCGCGCAGCGTCGACTCGGCTCGCTCCGGCCCCGCCGACAGCACCACAACCTCGCCCTCACCAAGCCGCTCCTTCAACTGCAGCGCCTCTTCCAGCGCATACGCGTCCGGCTCGTTCATCGTCCACGCATCGCCCGTGTCGACGCCGCGCCCGTCTGCCGCCACACGCACCGGCGCATCGCGCTCAGGCACCTGCTTCACCGCCACAACAATCTTCATCTACGCTCCACGCTGCGCTCATCGCGCAAACCGAGGCTACCTTATCGTCGGCTGCTCTGTCTTTGCCGCAGGATTCGCGCGCTCAAGCGACCGCGCCGTGAGCTGCGCGATATCCAGCACCGCAGGCTGCGAATCCTTCGCCACCGCCGCCGTTGCATCCCTGAACATCGTGTTGCAGAACGGGCACGCCGTTCCAATCGTCTGCGCTCCGGTCGCCATCAGCTCCTTTGCGCGCACGTTGCTCACGCGCTCACCTGGCTCTTCGCCGAGAAACGCCAGCCCTCCACCCGCGCCGCAGCAGAAGCTCCGCTCGCGATGCCGCTCGGCTTCCACCAGCTCGCCACTCTTCTTCACCACCGCGCGCGGCTCGTCGTACACATCGCGATACCGCCCGAGATAGCACGGATCGTGATACACAATCGCTCCGCCATCCTGCTGCGGCAACAGATGTTCATGCCGCGCCATGAACTCCGAGTGATGCTCGATCTCCGGCGCCACACCGTACTCGCGCCAGTCCGTCGCAATCGTGCGCACGCAGTGCGGGCAGATCGCCACAATCTTCTGCACCTTCGCCTGCGCAAACGCCTTCAGCCCCTGCTCCGCGAGCGACCCAAACACCAGATCATTGCCCAGCCTTCGCGCCGGATCGCCCGTGCACTTCTCCTTCTTCAGCACGCCGAAGCTTGTGCCCAGGTGCCGCATCACGCGCGCAAAGTCCGCAACAATCTCGCGTCCCTTCGGATCGTATCCGCCCATGCATCCCAGCCACAGGCAGTATTCCTGCGTTCCGTCGAAGATCGGTAATTGCTCGCGCTCGACAAACTTGTCGCGCTCCATCGCAGACATCCCGAGCGCATTGCCCTGCTTCTCCAGCGCAAGAAACAGCTTCGTTCCGTACTTGTCCTCCCACGCGCCCGTGTTCACCGCACCGCGCCGCAGTCCAACAATGATCGGCAGATGTTGCACACCCACGGGACACTGAAACTCGCACGCCCCGCAGGTCGTGCATTCAAACGCCGCCTCCATCGACAGCCAATTCGCCGCTGGATTATCCGGCGATGCATTAGCCTCTTCGCCTCGCAACTCATTCAGCAGCGGCTTGTCGCTCGCCGGCCCAAACTCGTTCAGATACCCGCGCACGCCGAGCGCGATCTCCTTCGGATTAAGCACCTTGCCCGTATTTGCCGCCGGACAATGCTCCGTGCATCGTCCGCACTCCACGCAGCTGTAGGCCTGCAGCGCGATCAACTGCGTCACGTCCTTGCCCGCGAGCAAACCAAAATCCTCTTCCGTCTCGGACTCATCCAGCTTCGGAATATCCGAGAAGCCCGCGCGCTTCACAAAGATGGTGAACGGACTCAGCACCAGGTGCAGATGCTTCGTCCCCGGAATGATCGGCAGAAACGCGAGCAGCGTGACCGTGTGTACCCACCACCACGCCTTCAGCGCAGCGCTGTCCGTGGGCAGCGTGAACGCCGCCAGGTAGCTCACCATCAGCAGAAAGATCAGCCCGGCAATCACACCTGACTCAACCGAGACATGCTCACCCAGCCATCGTGGCCGCACGAAAAATCGCCGCACAAACAGCCCGGCAATCGACACCGCAACCAGCAGTGCCCACACGCCGACGAAGTCGAAATAAAACTCGCCGGCAATCCCGGTGTGCTGCAGCACACCAACCCGCAATCCCGTCAGCAAATGATTCGTCGTCACCACCGCGAACGCGAGGAATCCCCAGAACACGAACGCATGCGCCAGCCCCGGCAGCGGCCGCTGCCTGATTACTTTGCTCTGGCACACCACTTCTGAGAAGAACTCCCACACGCGCCTTCCCACCGGCGCCAGCGAAAATCCGACATCCTTTTTCGCTCGTAGAACATTTCCTGCGATCGGCCACAACCGCCACAGAAAAATCCCCAGCGAAGCCCCGCACAGCACAACCAGCAGGATCATCTCTGCGACCGAGAAATGAAGCGGCTCCGCCAGTTCGACCGACGCAAGCGCGCCCACTCCCGCAAACTCAACGACCACGTACTCCTCCGCACAACGCAGTCACGATAGCAGGCCGACAACACAATGCGCAGCTATGCCAAAAGCACAACGGCGAGCCGAAGCTCGCCGCTGAAACTCCAAAAATCGTTCTGCTTATTTCTCAATAGCTAAAAAACTCATTCAGCCCGCGCCGCAGCCGGATTCCCGCCGTATAGGAGATCGCCGCCAGCACAAACAGGAGGATGTCCCAGCCCAGCATCGGCCGGTGCCATCCCGGCGAGTACGTCGCATCCTGCCCCGCCCACAAGGTCACCAGCAGCCCGATCACCAAAAACTGCGTTCCCATCACCAGCAGCAGTTGCCCGCGCCGGCGGCGCCGGTCCAGTTGGTCAACCTGAGCCGGGGTCAGGTCGCGCTCTTCTGCGGGCAGGACGGTGTTCGGCATTCTCACAACTCCTTCGGGGAACTTCATGGGGCGCCGCCAAAGATGCGGGGGCCGCTAACGCTCTTTATTACACCACAAGCTCGCCCGAACCGGCTCTCCCACCCCGTTACAAGAACGCCACCGACTGAATCCCAGTGACGTCGAACCGCTTGCGGCACCGGATGTTCTTGCACCCCACCATGTCGTCCCGCCGGACCATGTAACTCTGCGCCTTTGCAAACCGCGCGCGGTCGCGGTCATCGGCTCCGCGCGGCAGTTGCGACCGCTTGCTGCGGATCAGCCAGCTCAGCTGGTAGTCGGCCGATTGCCCGCAGTGCGGGCACGTCATCGTGTGGCTCCGCTGCTCGGTCCTCTCATCGAAAAAATCGCGCTCTTCCATTGCCCCACACCTCCGAGCGTCTCTATACGTACCCTCTATGCGTTCCGTTGGATGCGTTCTCGCACCTGCCGGAACTCCCGCGCAATATGCTACATCCGCCACCACCCCAGCAAGCGAAAAACGCTTGCAGGGACCCCGGGCCGTCAAGCATGGGATACGCTGAAGCCTCGGGAGCACCATCATCGCCATGGCGAAAGCAAAAAAATCTGTCTTCTCCGCGACAAAGGCCGTCAAGGCCAACGCCCGCGAACGCCTCGGCACCCCGCCGCCCTCGCACCCGCTGCCGGATCCCAAACAGAAGGCCGCCGCCAAGCCCAAACACAAAGAGACCCTCGCCGACCTTCTCGAACGCAAGGAGGATTAATGAAACGCTGGGCAATTCTCGTATCAATGTTGTCGGTATTCTCTTCAGCGGTATTCGCACAGACATCCCAAGGTCCCTCGCTGGTTATCAGCAAGGAGAACCGGACACTTTCTGTGTCGGCCCCCGGCCATGCTGAGGCCGACCCCGACATTGCTGACCTGAATGTAGGTTTTGTCGTGTACGCGTCGACCCTTCAAGCCGCTTATAAGGCAGCCGGCGACACCTCCAATGCAATTGTCAAGGCCATGTTGGATGCCGGCGCATCGAAGAGCGAGATACAAAGCCGGTCGCAACGCGTGTCCCGCCTCAGCGACTACGAAAAGAAGGGAATGCGCTTCAGTATCACTCAGGATTGGGCGGTCCGCGTTGCCCCCAAAGATGCCGCACTCATTCTTGATGCGGCAGTAAACGCCGGCGCAAACCAAAGCGGTGACATCACATGGCGCATGAAGTCTGATATCCCTCTCGACACCGAAGCCATCCGCAAAGCCAGCGAGCGCGCCCGGGCCATCGCGGCCGCCCTGGCAGAAGGCATGGGCGTCACGCTCGGCAAGCCTCTGTTCGTCACCAACAATGTCAGCAGTGGCGTGACACCGCGTGTCTACGGCTATGCGGGCAATGCAGCAATGGAACTGAAGCGGACTCAGCCACTCGCCATCGAAACTCAGCGCGTCGAACGCGACGCCACTGTCGAGATCGTCTACGCCCTCGAATAGGCTCTCCCATGCCCGTCTTCGACTATCGCGACCCCCGCCCCACCCCCGACGCCGAGCACCTCTTCACCGAGTGGCTGGCCTCGCTCGACTCCAGCTTCACTCGCGACACCACCTACGAGGCCCGCAGCGAAATCGTCCGCGACACCCTCCGCAACATCCTGCCGTCGGCCACCAGCACCATCACCCGCGCCTCCCTCGACCCGCGCAACGTCACCCTCGAGCCGGAGTACTACGGCGACATGGACCCCGCACGCTACTACCCGCGCAAGCCGCTCATCTGGCTCTGGCTGCAGTTCGACGCCTCGCCCCTCGGCCCCAACCAGTGGCTCGGCGAGCGCCTCCGCAACATGCTTGGCCGCCACATCTTCGCGCGCCTCGGGGCACGCGTCCGCATCTTCCAGCACGTCCAGTTCAGCTACGGCTACAACCTCGAGATCGGCGACGACTGCTGGATCCACCGCCACGTCCTGCTCGACGACCGCGGCGGCATCACCCTCCACGACGGCACCAGCATCTCCGACTACGCCAACATCTACTCGCACACGCACGATCTCGTCGACCAGCGCGACGTCTCCAACCTCCGCACCGAGATCGGCCCCCGCGCCCGCATCACCTATCACGCCACCGTGCTCGCCGGCACCAAGGTCGGCCCCGACGCCATGCTCGGCGCCCTCGGCCTCGCCACCCGCGACATCCCCGCCCACACCGTCGCCCTCGGAATCCCCGCCAAGCCGAAGCTCACCAAATAGCGTCGGCGGCAATTACCAATACGCCAGCGGCTCCGGCAGCACCGTCCCGCAGGTGCACTTTCCATCCGGCACTTCTACCGACGCCATCTTGTCGCACTCCGGGCACCGCACGCGCCGCGCACCAAGATGATGCGGTATCCACACTCCCGTCATGCCTCCAACTCCATAATCCGCCGACCCAAAGTACCGCCCGACCGCCGCACGGTGCTCGCCCATTGTCATCAGCGGCTTCATCGACTCCGGCGTCTCCCACGCCGTGATCGTCATCATCCGATCCTCAACCGTCGTCGTCACCGCGCTGATGAACCCCGGAATCGCGAGCAGTTCCTGCAAAATCTTCCGGCTGCTCTCGCGGATGTGAAGCTCATCCTCTTTGTCCCGCGCTGAGATGAACGTGATGCCGAAAGCTCCCGGAACAGCCTTGCTGCCATTGGTCACGCGCAGCCCGGTGCCGAACGAAAAAGGCCCGATCGCGTGCGGCTGCACAATCACATCCAGCCCCAGCGCCCGCGGCACCGCCGCCGAATCGAAGTACCCCTGCACGCTGCGCAGCTTCCCATCCGCAACGGCCGCAATATCCACCCCACTAACCTCAATCGCGCGTCCCGTCGGCGGCAAACCCATCATCGACCCGCTGTTGACGCCCCGCATCAACCATTCCGCAGATATCGCCCCGCCCTCGCCCTCCATCGCACTCACCATTTCAAACGACAGATCCGGAAACGCGCTCCACAGCCCTCGCGCATATTCACCGATCGCCGCTCCGGTCAGCGGTCCGGGCGTGGTCGGATCGCAGTACGTTCCGCCCTCCACAAACAGCGCGACAATCCCATCCGCATCATGACGATTCCACGCGTCGGCGTAGCTCTCAAACACTTGTAAAGGAGTCATCGGCGGATGCTACTCCACGCGAATCTCGCTCACAACAAAATAGTTCCGCTCCGCGGGCCCAAATACGCGAAAGCCGTCCGGTACTCTAGGAGACGATGCCTTTAACTATTGCTCTGGTCATCTTTGAGCTCGTCGTGATGGTTCTCTCCATCTCGCTTCACGACTCCGCCCAGGCTTGGACGGCCAACCGTCTCGGCGACCCCACCGCCCGCATGATGGGCCGCATCAGCCTCAACCCCGCCAAACACTTCGACCTCTTCGGCATGCTCATCTGGCCCGTGCTCTTCATCTTTCAGTCGCCGCTCGTTCTCGGCTGGGGCAAGCCCGTACCCATGACGCCCCGCAACTTTCGTCGCCCCTCGCGCGACGAGATGGTCGCCACCCTCGCCGGCCCCGGCGTGCAACTGCTCGCCGCCCTGGTTGCGCTCCTCATTCTCGTCATCCTGCGGCACACGCAGTCGGACTCCATCCTTTCGCTCACGATCGCCAAGGAACTCGGCATGCGCAACCTCGCCGTGCCGCTGAACAACCTCCCCGCGATCTTCCCGCTCTACCTGTTCCTCTACTTCTGCATCCTCGTCAACCTGCTGCTCTTCGTGTTCAATCTCATTCCGCTCCCATTCCTCGACGGCGGCAAGATCCTGATGCACTATCTCTCCTACAACGCCGCCAAGACCTACCAGAGCCTCAGCATGTGGATGATGATCGGCTTCTTCTTCCTCGGCTTCTACGTCATCATGATCCTCTTTGCCCCGTTGATGACCATCTTCAACCAACTGCTCTTCACCCTCTAAGAGCTCATCCAGACCCGCCTGCTCCGCGCTGATATCCTTAATCTTCAGAAACTCATGAGCTCCTCGCACTCCCGCACAGCACCGCGCCCCCGTGTACTCTCCGGCATGCGCCCCACCGGCAGCCTCCACCTTGGCAACTACATGGGTGCGCTGCACAACTGGGTGCGCCTCCAGCACGACTACGATTGCTTCTTCTTCATCGCCGACCTGCACGCCCTCACCACCGACTACGCCGACCCCTCGCGCGTGCAGCAGAACATCTTCGAGATCGCGCTCGACTTCCTCGCCGCCGGCCTCGACCCCGGCCGCTCCGTCATCTTCCGCCAGTCCGACGTCAAGGAGCACGACCGCCTCAACACCCTCTTCGGCATGTTCACGCCTATTGGCTGGCTCGAGCGCGTGCCCTCCTACAAGGACCAGCAGCAGCAGCTCAACGACAAGGACCTCTCGACCTACGGTTTCCTCGGCTACCCGCTCCTCCAGGCCGCCGACATCCTGCTCTACAAGCCCGACTTCGTCCCCGTCGGCGCCGACCAGGTCGCACACGTCGAGCTCACCCGCGAGGTCGCCCGCCGCTTCAACGGCCTCTACCCCGGTGACTTCTACATGTCCCCCGAAGCCGCGCCCTGGGAGCTGCCCGCCATCCTCGAGAAGGCCCGCAAGATCGCCGGCGAGCCCAAGGACTCCACCCGCACCGACTTCACGCCCCACCAGCTCTTCACCGCCGCGCAGCAGACCAAAAAACTCTCGCCCTTCGGCCGTCGCGAAATCCTGCCCGAGCCCAACGTCCTGCTCACGCCCTCGCCCAAACTCCCCGGGCTCGACGGCCGCAAGATGTCCAAGAGCTACAACAACACCATCGCGCTCTCCGAGCCCGAAGCCGACCTCCGCGCCAAGCTCAAGACCATGGTCACCGACCCCGCGCGCGTCCGCCGCGACGATCCCGGCAACCCCGACCTCTGCCCCGTCGGCGACCTCCACAAGGTCTTTTCCGACGCCGAGACCATCGCCAAGGTCTACGATGGCTGTACGAAAGCCGGCATCGGCTGCATCGAGTGCAAGAGCTGGTGCGCGGACTCCATCATCCGAACCATCGCGCCTATTCAGGACCACCGCCGCGATCTCGAGCGCCGTCCCTCGGTCGTCAAAGACGTACTGGCCAACGGCAAAGACCGCGCCACCAAGCGCGCCGCCGAGACGCTCGCCGAAGTCGAACACGCCATGGGGCTCAGCTAGCCATGCCCGAAAACGAGCTCAACCCGGGCGAACTCCAGAACTCGCAACTCGAATCTCGCGACTCGAATCTTGAAGCGCAACCCCCAGCGGCGCCGCACGAAGAAGGCTCGCAGCTCGAAGCTGACAGCTCACAGCTGAACGCCGAACCATCTCCCGCCACGGAGAACGCCGCCGAGCCCTTCCGCCTCCAATCCCCACCCACGCCCGCTCCCGAAGAGCCCAAAAAGCCCGCGCCCAAAAAAGACCCCGAAGAGGCCTCCCAATCGCCCTTCAGCGTCACCGTCGGCCAGGTCTACGACGGCCCCTTCGACCTCCTGCTCGACCTGATCCGCAAGCAGAACATCGACATCTACGACATTCCCATCGCGCGCATTACCGCGCAGTTCCTCGAGTACACGCGCCACCTCCAACAAACCGACGTCGACTCCGCCGGCGAGTTCGTCTACACCGCCTCGCTCCTGATCCACATCAAGTCAAAGACGCTGCTTCCGCGCGATCCCAAAGAGCTCGGCGATCTCGGCAACGCCGAAGACCCGCGCCGCGAGCTCGTCGAGCGCCTGCTCGAGCACGAGCGCTTCAAAGCCGCCGCCCAGATGCTGCAACAAAAACAAATGCTCGAGGAAGCCACCTGGACCCAGCCCGGCCTCAAGCAGTTCCTCCACGACCAGGGCATCGAGTCCACCGACGACGACCGCGAGATCGCCGCCGACACCGTCGACCTCGTCCGCGTCTTCCAGGAGATCCTGCAGCGCCTCCGCGACCGCCCCGTCCACAACATCGACGAGGACACCGTCACCGTCGGCCAGATGATCGACTACGTGAAGCGCCGCCTCACCATGGAGGACAAGCCGGTCAGCCTGCGCAAACTGCTCGCGAACACCCGCTCCGAGCGCGCATTGATCTGCACCTTCCTCGCCATGCTCGAGCTTGTCCGCCTCCAAGCCATCCTGCTCCGCCAGACCGAATCCCTCGGCGACATCCTCATCAAAAAGGCCGACAACTTCGATCAGGTAATGGCCGACGACTCGATCGCCCGCGACGACTGGAGCTAACGCTCCGACTGCCGGAGCAATGGGGAGGCAGAACTCGGCGGCGGACTAATTCGAGCTCGGCTGTTGAACGGAGTTAATAACAAGGACATCGAGCTGCGCGGTGGCGGGTTCGAGTTTGAGGCCGAGTTGTTCCTGGACCGCCGTGAAGATACTGAGATCGCCCGGCTGAGGGTCACGTTCGATGCGAAATTCAGGTGTAGCTTCGATACGGAGTTTGTAAGTGCCCGTCAGACGAGTGCGGTCGATGACGGGGCGATCTGAAACGAAGCCGTTCCATATGGCGTTTGCCAGGTCGGGCATTGCGATGCGGTCTGCCTCTAGAAATTGATTGCGGCCGTCGACGCCATTAATTTCGTGATCTCCTGCTGTGCTTGCGGGGAACTTCGGGCCGGCTTTGCTGACGACAAGCGCGTAGACGGGAGACTGCTTTTTCTCGAAGTGGGCCTTGAGCTGGAAGCGATCTGCGAGGAGGGTTTGCAGCATTTGGCGAAAGTCCTCGTGCGTGGGCGAGGTGCCGTCAGCAGCCGTGGCAATGATGTCATAGTAGGTGTTCTCTTGTTCGTCTATGCCGGGCATGGACACTTGAAAGTTCTTGAGGTCGTAGGCTTCCATGATGAGGCCGCGCAGGTTATAGCCTTCGAGGCGCACGCGTGGACCACTGGCGGTATAGCCCATGACGGTGCGCAGCGGCCCTTGATGGGGATGGATGCTTGCCACCTCAAAGGCGAATCGCCCGGGCCCTCGTAGTGCAGGCGCATTGCTCTGAGCGACGGCGAAAGGCGTGGCAAGGGCAACAGAGAACGCCGTCAGCAAAAGCCCAAAAGAGAGCACGGGGCGCATGGCGCGAGTTTACGCCCCCAAAGCTTTCGGCATATTAGTGGTTGGTCGCCCATAAGGACGTTTCCATCACGGCCTTTTCCCCCTCGGCACGACTAGCCACCCCATTTGGTTGCGGAAGAGGGCCGCCCGATCAGCCTGCGCAAACTGCTCTCTAACACCCGCTGCTCGAGCTCGTCCGCCTGCAAGCCATCCTGCTCCGCCAGACCGAATCCCTCGGCGACATCCTCATCAAAAAGGCTGACCAGTTCGACCAGGTCATGGCCGACGACAGCATCGCCCGCGACGACTGGAGCTAAAGCTCCAGCTTTCCCATCCGCCCGCGCAACCCATCTACAATCCCGCGCGCGCAGTGCCGCAGCTTCCGCCACTTGTCCTCTTCAAACGCCACGATCTTCCACACATCCGAGAGCGACATCCGGAACCGCGACAGCACAAACCGCGGAAAGCTCCGCCCATAATGCCGCGCCATCCAGACCTTGTTCCGCTCCTGGTAATACCTCCGCACGGGCGAGTAGTTCGTCACGCAAAACTCTCTCCCCAATAACCGATGCCTCGCCGGCGACCCCAGCGCATGCAGCAGCGTCGCATCCTCCGTCTCATCCAGCACCATCCCCGCGCGCCTCAGCCGCAGGCTGTACTCATGATCCACCTCATCGATAAACAACTCCTCGCGAAACAACCCAAACTCGCGCAGCGTCTCCACGCGCAACAGACTCCCCGAGGTCCACGCAATCGCAATCCCTTCCTTCGCCCGCACCGCGGGCAGCACCGCGCCCGTCTCCGCATCTCTGTACTGCGGCGTCAGGATCTTCAGCCGCTCGCCCCACCGGCTCCCGCGATACGCGCGCAGCATCGCCCCCACAAACCCCGGCGTCACCCGCGAGTCCTGATCAAACAGGAACACCCACTCGGCACCGCACTCCATCGCCCTCTGCACCCCACGATTCAGCGCCGCAGCAATCCCAAAGTTTCTCCCGTTCTCAATCAGCTCAATCCCCATCGTGTCGGCTGCCACACCAACAATCTCGCGCCTCTCCGCCGACGACCCGTTATCCACTACAATCAGCCGCTCCACCTGCAGCCGCAACGCCTTGAGATTCCCGATCAGCTCCGGCCCAGGCTCATACGTCACCACCACAGCCGCGATGCCTTCGCCTTGCTGCGGCGATATCTCTCCCGCACCTGCACTCTGCTCACCCATCCGAACCTTCATCCTAGGTCATCCGCCTCAGAGCGATATCCGGAGCGATACTATCTACTCATGCACCAGCCCGGGCCCCTGCTTTCCAACGCCACGCAAAGCTTCATCTCGCCAGGAGGATTGGAGTTGTCTTGCCGCTGATCGCTCGCCTCCGTCATCGACTGCAGGCTGATGCCCGGCTCTCCTCCATCTTCAAAGGCAGCGCGACGGCCATCGCCGGCAAGGGCCTCACCATCGTCGTCAACGCCATCACCCTCCCCCTCACCATCCGCTATCTCGGCAAGCTCGAGTACGGCATCTGGGTCACCATCAGCACCTCCGTCGTCATGCTCGCCGTGCTCGACCTCGGCATCGCCAACACCCTCACCAACTTCATCTCCCGCGCCTACGCCGAAGGCGACGACTCCCTCGCGCAGCGCTACTTCGCCACCGCGCTCTGGATCACCGTCGGCATCGCCTGCATCCTCGCCCTCACCGGCACCGTCATCTTCCGCTGGATCGACTGGGGCTCCGTCTTCCGCCTCACCGACCCCCACCTCATCGCGATGACCCGCACCTGCGTCGCCATCGCCTTCGCATTCTTCCTGCTCAGCCTTCCGCTGAACCTCGCGCGCAACGTCTTCAGCGGCTATCAGGAGATCCATCTCGCGAACTACTTCGCCGCGATCGCCAGCGTCATGGGCCTCGTCGCGATCGTCGGCACCGTGCTCCTTCACGGCACTCTCGTCACGCTCACCGCCTCCTACTGCGCAGCCACGCTCCTCGGAGTTCTGCTCCTGAACATCTGGCTCTGCTTCTGGCACCGCCCCGCCATCGCTCCTGTGCCCAGCGCCATCACCCGCTCCATGGCGCGCGACCTCTTCGGCGAAGGCGCGCTCTTCTTCCTTCTCCAGATCCACAGCCTCATCATCTTCAACTCCGACAACCTCGTCATCGCCCACTTCCTCGGCGCCGCCGAGGTCACCCCCTACAGCGTCACCTGGCGTCTCTGCAGCTACGCCTCCATGTTCCAGACGCTGCTCATCCCCTCCCTCTGGCCCGCCTTCTCCGAGGCCTACCACCGCGCCGACCTCACCTGGATTCGCAAGACCTACTCGCGCATCGTGCGGGGAACCCTCACCGCAGTCTGCGCCGCTGCGCTTATCCTCGGTCTCCTGGGCCGTCCGCTCATCCGCATCTGGGCCGGCTCCGCCGCCGTCCCCAGCAGCCTTCTGCTCTGGCTCATGTGCGGCTGGGTCCTTCTGCTCGCCTGCGGCCTCAACCAGGCCGTGCTCCTCTCCGCCACCAGCCGCATCCGCCTCCAGGCCGCCTACAGCATCATCGGAGCGGCCGCCAATCTGGCCCTCTCCATCTACCTCGTCCGCCTCATCGGCACTCCCGGCGTTCTCATCGGCACACTGGTCTCCTACATCCTCTTCGGCCTGGCCCCGCAGGGCTATGAGGTCCGCAACATCCTGCGCGGTGACTACCTCACCGAGGTGGCCCCTGCCTGCTGACCTCCTGTCCTCCGGGGTGCAGGTTCTCCTCGCCACCTTCGACGGCGAGCGCTTCCTGCGCGAGCAGATCGACTCCATCCTCGCCCAGTCGCTCGGCGAAACCGTCACCATCCTCGCCCGCGACGACGGCTCGACCGACTCCACCCAGCAAATCCTCGACGACTACTCCCGCCGCTTCCCCGACCGCCTCCGCGTCCTGCCCGCCGGCACGCCGGGTGGCGGCGCAAAAGAAAACTTCCTCGCCCTGCTCCAGGCATCCACCGCTCCCTACATCGCCTTCGCCGACCAGGACGACGTCTGGCTGCCCAACAAGCTCGAGCTCGAGCTCACCGCCATGCACGCGCTCGAAGCCGAGCACGGCCCCTCCACCCCTCTCCTCGTCTTCTCCGATCTCCGCGTCGTCGACGACACCCTCGCCCCCATCTCCGCATCCTTCTGGCGTCATCGCAATCTCAACCCGCGCAATATCCACCGCCTCGGCCGCCTGCTCATGGAGAACGTCGTCACCGGCTGCACCGCTCTGCTGAACGCACCACTCGCCAACCTCGCGCGCTCCATGCCGCCCTCCGCGCACATGCACGACTGGTGGGTCGCCCTGCTCGCCTCCACCCTCGGCCACGCCACGGCCCTCGACCAGCAGCTCGTCCTCTACCGCCAGCACCAGAACAACGTCATCGGCGCCTCGCGCTCCGCTCCGCCCCTTGGAGTCCGCGCTCGCCTTCAGCATGAGCGCTGCCGCGAACGCTGGCAGCAGAGCGTCCATCAGGCCCGCGACCTCCTCAAGCTTCACGGCGCAGACATGCCCGCCGCCACCCGCCGCCAGCTCGAAGATCTCCTCCGCTGCGACGCCAGTCCCAGCGCCGCCTTCCGCCTCACCACCATGCTCCGCCGCGGCTACTTCATCTCGAAGCCCCAGGCCAACCTCGCCACCGCCTGGTTTCTACTCAAAAAAACGGGGTGACCGTTTCGGCCACCCCGCACTCTCGTACCTGTTGTCTACTGCCGGCGATCCTTAGTGGCCTCGCTCACTTTCCCGCTCGTGCCCGTGGCCGTCTCGCTCATACGTTCCATGGAACTCATGGAAGTCCCGGTGCGAATCAAAGTGCTCGTCATGGCGCGGATACGCTCCGTTGTAGCCATAGTGCGGATCGTAGTGCCGGTCCACGTGCCCGTAGAAGCCCTCATGGCCATGGAACCACGGCCCGGCTCCGATAAACACTCCATTGGTGAACCACTCCGGTCCGTAGTACCCATACGGCGCACACTGATACGGGGCATAGTCGTAATAGCCGTAAGGGCAGACCGGTGCCGGGCCGACCTGAACTCCGACGGCCACCTGGGCATGGCTGGCAGCCGGCGCGCTGAAAATCAGAGCAGCAGCGGCAACGGCTGGAACTAGCAAGTTCAACTTGCGCATAAAGTCACCTCGTCTGCATTGGAAGGGTATGCGGACCGACCGGTTGTTCGCCTTCCACGTCACACCGCCAACATTTCGTAGTTGCCTCACGAAAAAGGTTGCCTGCTTTGGTCACTTTTTGGTGACGGTACCAAAGTTCTCCCAACAGAGATGTTGCGTCTTTCAAATCCCTCTCTATACTCAGCATCAAGAAGCACGAAGAAACGAATTTGGCAACCCCCAATTCGGAGTAAGAAATACCACTAAGGTCCACGTCTCACGGCGGTTACTCGTATTCGCTGGCCTTTTGAAGCACACTCTGCACTGCCAGGGAATATTTCCTGGTTCGCAAGCAAGGCTTCTGAAGGCTGGTTTTGGAGTTACCCCGGCCGTGGCAGGACCACCGGATTCAGAACGTCCCCATTTGCTGTTAGGAGAGGCTCAAATGCTCAAACTCGTGAAGATTGCTATTACCGCCCTCGCAATCACGGCCCTGGTTCCCTCACTTGGCAACGCCGCCACCCGCGCCACCTGGAGCCCGTGGATGGCCCTGCCCAACGCCAATGGCGTTGAGGTCAGCTTCAGCCAGGTGAACGACAACATGTGCACCTGGATGATCCGCAACAGCGGCAGCACCACGCTGCGCTCGCTGGAATTCACCTACACCTACTCGCCCGCCATCCAGCAGGGACAGGCCACCGGCCGCGACCTGATCATGGAGCCGCTGAGGCCCGGACGCCAGACCGGCGGTGCCACCCAGTTCGGCGCCGAAACAGGCAAGTGCCCCTCCACGCTGGTCGTCAGCCACATCGAGTGGGGTAAGTAAGTTTCCTCGGTTACCCGGGCTCCCGCACGAGCCCGGGTTCGAGTGCCGCGCATCGTGTGTCCTGCACCCGCAGGAGACGCGCTTTCGCCACAGCCCTCACGAGCACTCACACCTTACCTCGTACCTCAAAGCTCGTAGCTCGAAGCTGAACGCACATCCACTTGCAGGACTTCCGCAGCCACCAACCACGCCCGTGCTTACCCTACGGACGCCGCCTTGCCGGCCTCCCGCCTGTTCCCTGATCCCTGTTCCCTGATCCCTGCGGCCGCCTCTTCGGCGGCACCGGCTTCTTCAACTGAGCGGCCTCCGGCAGCGTCTTCTTCCGCTCCACCGCCTTGCCCGCCGCGGCCCGGTTCAGCGCCTGCACCTCACCCATGGTCAACTCCCGGAACCCTCCCGGCGGCACATCCAGCACCAGCGCTCCATAGCCAATCCGCCGGATCTTCTCGACGTGGTGCCCGATCTCCTCAAACATCTTCCTGAGCTGCCGGTTCCGCCCCTCCGTCAGGGTCACCTCGAACCACGGATTATCGCCGCCGCGCACCTGCTCCACCTTCGCCGGCTGCGTCATAATCCGGTCCCGGCGTCCGCCGCGAACCTCGTTCAGCCGCCCCCGGTCGATCATGATTCCCCGCCGAAGCTGGTCCAGCGCCTGCGCAGACGGATTGCCCGAGACCTTCACCAGGTACGTCTTCTGCACCCCGTTACTGGCCTTCGAGAGCCGGTTTGCCAGCGCCCCGTCATTCGTCATCAGCAGGAGCCCTTCGCTCAGGTAGTCCAGCCTCCCCACCGGGTACAGCCGTGGCAGCCGCTTGTGCTCGCCCGTGATCTTCTTCTGGGCCGACTCCGCCAATAGGCTGGCCACCGTCGGCCGCCCCTCCGGGTCGTCCAGCGTCGTCACATACCCTCGCGGCTTGTTCAGCACAAAATAGCGCTGCGGCTCCGGCCCATGCAGCAGCTTGCCGTCGACGCGAATGTGGTCGCGGGTCGGGTCGGCCTTCGTCCCCAGCTCCGTGACGGTCTCGCCATTCACCTGGACCCGCCCGTCGAGGATGATCTGTTCGGCGGCCCTCCGGCTCGCAATGCCGGCCTGCGCCAATATCTTCTGCAACCGCTCGCCGCTGCGCGGGGACTCGCCCGCTGACTTCAATGCCTGCTTCATAGACCTCATTATGCTGCCAATCCCGGCCTTATTAAACGACCACACCCCCTGTAAACATCCGGATCCTTTGTTTTCAAGACTTTGCCCATCAAGGTCCGGACCTAAGTCTTTACATATGAAGATTTTACGCAAAAACGGCGGGGAGGGGGCTCCCCCACGCTCCGAAACCAAAAAGGCAACCAATCTCCATTCCATCGCTCCGCGACCCGAGCGAAATAGGCACTTTACCGGGCCTCGCCCGCAAGCAACCAGCCATCCAAAGAACTCGTGGCTGAGATCAGCCGCAATGAACTGCGGGGCTCCGGTAGCACGTCGCCGGAAGTGGACACGAAAGGCCGGGCCCCCGGATGCAGCATCAGGAGACGACCCGTATGCGATTGCTGAAGCCCCTTGCAACTACCGCCCTTTCGTTCGCGTTTCTGACCGCGGGCGCATTTGCCCAGACTGCCCAGACCAGCCAGTCGACCACACAAAGCACGACCTCGACCGACGCTTATGGCCAGACCCAGACCTCCGTCCACCACAAGGCCAAGAAGTCTGCACAAACCACCTTGCCGGACGGCACGACTGTAAACAGCGAGCAGAAGACCGACGCCAGCCACTATGACGCCAACGGGAACCCCGTCGCCGGGCAGCGCACCACCACCAACTCCCAGGACGTCGTAAGTCCTGACGGCAGCACCCAGACCCACACCCAGACTCAGACTCACACCGAGTCCAATACCCCCACGACGCCTCCTCCCCCCCAGAAGTAACCGGGCCTGATTAACGGGACCACCGGGCCCAAAAATGACAAAAGGCGCAGCCCATGGGCTGCGCCTTTTGTGTGTTGTCGAACCGGATGTCTACCTTTCAGCTAATGGCAAGCAGAGGACGCAATCAGTCCAGGGCCTTGCGGATCGGCTGCGTGTAATGCGGTTCGTTCCCGCGCGGACGTTCGATGGGCGGGACTTCTCCAGGCTGCAGCGGCTCATCAGGCGGATATTCGGCGTCGCCTTCTGGCGTGGCGAGAACGTCCGGCTCCTGGTCAGGCACTGAATCAGGCGGGTCGGTCGGCGGGATGTCCGAGAAAGGCTTCATCGGAATTTGGAAGCCGGGATGCGTTAGGCCCGGCTCGCGTCTGCGCAGAAGTATATGCCTTACGCCCCGCCGTCGCGCTCGTGCGACTGCACCTCGGCGTCAATGGCAGGACTATCCACCGCGTCGCCTTCTGGCTGGTCTTCTGCGTCGTAGTTTGGCGGCAGGCCGGAGATGCGCCCATCAATGAGGACCTCGTCAGCGGCGCCATCCGGCACGGCGGAGGGAGTTTCATCGTTGAGATTCTCTTCGCTGTACGGCACGCCGTCAGCCTGCGACTCGTGCACATTGGCGCTGACGTCTTCTTCAGAGCGGCGGGTTGATCCTTCGGCGGACGGCATCGAAATCTCCTCCTGAACAGCCTCGGCAAACTCGTTGGCCATCTTCTCGAACTCTTCGATGCTGGGAAGCTCGTTGATGTCCTTGAGGCCAAAGCGAACGAGGAAATCCTTGGTCGTCTTGTAGAGAATCGGCCGCCCGATCACCTGCTTCCGCCCGGCCGTCGCGACAAGCTTGCGCGCCATCAGCGACCCAAGGACGCCGCCGGAATCCACGCCGCGAATCTCCGAAATCTCCGGCGCGGTGATCGGCTGTTTGTACGCAATTACGGCCAGCGTCTCGAGCGCCTGCAGCGACAGCTTCAATGGCGGCTTCAGCGATTTCACGAAGCCTCGTACCGCGTCGTGGTACTCCGGCTTGGTGGCGAAGCGGAAACCGCCGGCCACCTCGCGAATCTCGAGCCCGCGCTCCTCGCTCGCATAGTCCTTCATGAGTTGGTCGAGGATGGAGCGAAAGTGGTCGCGGAGACGGCGCTCCCGTGCACGAGCAGCAGCGGCATCGGACTTCGCAGCCGCCTCCGGTGCAGGTGCCGCGGGCTCAGGCGCACCCTCCGGCTCAGCCAATCCTTCGGGCTGCGGCGCAGATTCCTCGGCGGGTGCAGCCGATTCAGCCGGTGCGGCTTCAACCACTTCGCCAGTCGCCTCGGCGTTGAGAGCTTCAGGGTCGACAGTGCTCTGCGCTTCGCTTTCTTCCAGCGGAAGCGACTCCTGCTGGTCGGCGAGGGCATCGAGTTCGGCTTGCCCCTCCACCCCAAGCAGGCTGACAAGTTGGGCGAGCGTGACGGGCTCTTCCGAGGCGTAGATGACGGCTTCGATCTTGGCTTTAAGGCTCATTGCAGACAGGCTTGAGTGTATCAACCACGGCAGGGTGTTAGTTTGGTGCACATCCTTGAGCTGAGGAGATCCGAGCCAAAATGCGCCGCCGTCAGTTTCTCGCCACCTTTCCAGCAGCCGCTGCCGCAGCGGCGATTCTGCCCGCTGTAAACGTCCATGCGCAGGCAGGCGCCCCGCAGGATCAGGCCGATCTGCCGAAGTTCCAGGCGCCCGGCGAAGATAAGTTCATCCGCCCGGACGTCCACGCCGGCGACCGCCCCGCAGGCGCGAGCTTCGCCTCCCGCTCCGCCGCTTTAGGGTGCAACGGCGCCGCAGGAACGGCGCACCCGCTGGCGACCCAAGCCGCCATCGAGATGCTGAAGCGCGGAGGCAGCGCGGCCGATGCGGCCGTTGCGGCGAATGCGGTGCTGGGCCTTGTGGAGCCCGTAAGCTCTGGCCTCGGCGGCGACTGCTATGCGTTTGTCTGGGACCCGAAGACGCAGAAGCTCGCGAGCATGGCGAGCTCCGGCAAATCTCCGAAGGGCTTGTCGCTCGAGACCGTGCAGAAGCATGCCGTGACCGTCGACGGCAAGCAGGTGCTTCCGCCGTTTGGCGCCGTCGCGGTGTCAGTTCCAGGTGCGCTGGGCGGATGGTGGGCGCTGCATCAGCGCTACGGCAAATTGAAATGGGCGGAGCTCTTCGAGCCGGCGATTCACTACTGCGAGGCCGGCGCGCCGGTACCGCAGATTATCGGCTACTACATCAAGCGCAACATGGCGGCGTTCGTGCGCGCTGGGTCGAAGATTGAGGAGATCGACAACGCGAAGCACACGTACATGCCCGGCGGCCGCGCGCCCAACGAAGGCGAAGTCTTTCGCAATCCTGATCTCGCGCGCACCTATCGCATGATTGCCGAGGGTGGCCGCGATGCGTTCTACAACGGCCCCATCGCGGACACGATTCAGGCGTACTTCAGGCGTATCGGCGGATGGATGACGCGCGAGGATTTAGCGGCGCACGAGGCGGAGTGGCCCGCGCCGCTCGACACGGACTATCGCGGCGTGACGGTCTACGCGATGGACGCGAACACGCAGGGGCTCGCCACGCTGCAGATGCTGAATATCATCGAGCAGTTCGATATCCGCAGCATGGGCTTTCAGTCTCCCGAGGCACTGCACGTGATGGTCGAGGCCAAGCGTCTTGCATACGAGGATCGGGCGCGCTTCTACGCGGACCCGCACTTCGCAAAGATTCCGACCGAGTGGCTGAAGTCCAAGGAGTATGCGAAAGAGCGCGCCAAGCTCATCAAGATGGACTCGATCCTGACGCCGATCTATCCGGGCGCCGCGCCAAGCCATGGCGATACGACATACTTCACGGTCGCCGACCGGGACGGCATGATGGTGTCGCAGATCCAGTCGAACTTCCGCGGCATGGGCTCGGGGCTTGTGGCGGATGGGCTCGGATTTATGTTCCAGGATCGAGGACAGCTCTTCAGCCTGCAGCCGGGACATCCGAACATCTACGCGCCGGGCAAGCGGCCCTTCCAAACGATCATCCCCGGCTTCGCCGCGAAGAACGGCAAGCCTTGGCTCAGCTTCGGTGTAATGGGCGGCGACATGCAGCCGCAGGGACAGACGCAGATCATCGTGAACCGCGTGGACTACGGACTCGACGTGCAGGCAGCCGCGGACAGTCCGCGCTGGCACCACGAGGGATCCTCGCAATCGATGGGCGAAGATGCGCCGGGCTATGGGCCGACAGGCGTGCTGCGGCTCGAGGCCGGTGTGCCGCGGGCCACACGCGAGAGGCTGATCGCACTGGGATGGCAGATGGCGCCGAGCGATGGCGGCTTCGGGCGCTATGAGTGCATCGAGGTGACGGAGTCGAATTTCGATGGCCACACAGACCGCGTGTACCGCGCGGCGAGTGAGATGCGGTGCGATGCAGTGGCGCTGGCGTACTGAGGTGGAAGTTAGCGAGTAAGGATTTAGGAAGTTAGGAACTGACGATGGCGGAGTTCAAGGTCACGCGCGGAGACATCACCCGGCTGAACGTGGACGCGATTGTGAATGCGGCCAACACATCGTTACTGGGCGGCGGTGGCGCGGATGGAGCGATTCATCGTGCAGCCGGCCCTGAGTTGCTGGCCGCGTGCAGGAAGTTAGGCGGTTGCGCGACGGGCGACGCAAAGGCCACTCCCGGATTCCGACTTCCGGCGAAGTGGGTGTTTCATGCGGTCGGGCCGGTGTGGAACGGCGGCACGCGCGGCGAGCCGGAGAAGCTTGCAGGTTGCTACAGGCGCGCCATGGAGCTGGCCAGGGAACACGGCGCGAAGTCAATCGCATTCCCGGCGATTTCTACGGGCATCTATGGATATCCGCGCAGACCGGCGGCGGAGACTGCCGTGCGCGTGTGCTGCGAGATGGCCGATGCCTGCGGCGTCGAACGCGTGGAGTTCTGCTGCTTCGATGAAGGGACGGCGGAGATCTACGAGCAGTTGTTGTTTGAGGGAGCGAGCTAGCTGAAGCTCTGATTCTTTGGTCTGCGGACGGGCATATCTTCCGCCCGCGTCATTTGTACTCTTCGTCGAGACCGCGGCAGAGGGCTTGGAGGTGGGCTAGGTCGGCGAGGGCGTTCTCGGTGGATTGCTGGATGCGGTCGAGGTCCCCAGGCGTAAGGTCGTCGGGCTTCTTGCCTCCTGCGAACGGGATCATGACGAGATAGATGCTGTGGATGTACTGGTCGGCCTGCAGGTTGATGAGCTCCTGTTGGTGATAGCGATCGGCGAACTCCTCGGCCTGTGAGTAGGACATGTAAGCGGTAGTGCCGGTGTTGCGGGCCGTGTCCCATGCCGAGGATTCGAGGTCGCTCCAAACCCATTGCGCCTGCATGGATGTGGGACGTCCGTGCTTATGTATGAGATCGATCGCCTGGAGTATCGCGAGGAGTTGTTTGCCGGATCGGCCTAGCTGTGCCTCGTCCTTCGCGAGAGTGTCCCGGTTGGCTTCGAGTTCAGTCTGCAGGTTTTGTTCAGCGATGTGGAGTTGATGGCGATGATGCGTCCACTCGGCGGCCTGCTCGAGGCCGAGCGCGATCACTAGGCCGAGGGTGATCGTGCCCATGTGAATGAAGAATTCTCGCCATGTGTTGATAGCGTGCTCTGGGGCGTGTATCTCCATGCGTGAAGTCTCCGAGCGTGAGGAAGTCAGTACTGTCCGTAACGACCTTTGACTGAGTCGAGCAGTGCCTGCGAGTCGAAGGCGACACCATCTTTGAATACGAGTTCGGTGTTCTCGATGTCGTTGATGTTTTTGCTGGGGTCACCACGGACGACGACGAGGTCGGCGTTCTTGCCCTCAGCGATGGTGCCGATGTGGTCGGCGCGTCCCTCGAACGTGGCGCCGTTGAGCGTGCCGATCTTGATGGCTTCAAGTGGCGTGAAGCCGGCCTGGACGAGAAGTTCGAGTTCGCGCTGGTCGGCATAACCAGGCAGCGTGCCTCCGTCGCCGGTGGGATCAGGACCGGCGAGGAGAAGACCGCCGGCTTCGTAGAAGGCGCGCTCCATGGCCATGTCGTTTTTGAGCACCTGCGCGCGTTCGGCGGCGGCCTTGGGGTTGGCGGCGGCACGCATCAGTTCGTTGTTGCGAGTGATCAGGTAGGCTTCGCGCGTGTTGGGCGACATGGCTTCGAGGATGCGCGGATCGAAGCGCAGGTGTTCGGGGTCCTGGCTCTGGAAGACAGGCAGCGTTGAGGTGATGGCGACGTGATGGCTGACGAGCAGGGCGATGAGCGCCTTGGCTTCGGGCGTGTCGGGCGTCATCTTCGTGAGAGTGGGGATGCCTTGCGTGCGCGGGCAGATGTCGGGCTGCTTGCCGGGGTCGAGCTGCGTGTTGACGTAGAAGCCGTGCTCCAGGTTGTCGATGCCGAGCTCGACGGCTTCGGGATAGGTGACGGAGCAGAGGTGGCCGGTGATTTTGAGGCCGCGCTTGTGGGCTTCGTCGATGGCAGCCTTGAGCTCGGCGCGGGTGATGTTCATGTACGCCTTGAAGCTGGTGACACCCTGGTCGGCCCAGAAGTCGACGGTGGCTTTGGCGTCGGCGGCGTCTTTGAGCTGGTGCATCTCGAGCGCGAAAGCGCCCGGGCCTTCGAGGTAGGGACCGGTGACGTCGATGTGCGGTCCGGGCAGCATACCTTTGTCGATGGCATCGCGGAGGTTGAGGTCCTCGTAGGGCTCGACCGAGCCGGTGGTCCGCATGGTGGTGACGCCGGCGCCAAGGTAGAGCCGCGGCGAGGAGAAGGACATCTCAGGCACTACCACAGGCGGGTCGGAGGCGCCGGTCACGTCGGTGTTGGGACGCGTGAGGTAGAACAGGTGGTTGTGCATGCCGACGAGCCCGGGGAAGATGGTGCGGCCGGTGAGGTCGATGTGCAGCGCAGGCGGGCAATCGGTGCAAGACCACGTCGCCATGTGGCCTTCGTTGGCTTCCATGTGGCGCGGTGGAATGACGGCGGCAATCTTGCCGTTGAGCAGGATGACGGTGGCATCTTCGACGGGGGCGGCGCCAGTGCCGTCGATGACGCGGACGTGCTCTAGCCATAGGGTGTTTTTGGCTGTGTCGTACTTGACGTACTTGGCGACAGCGGGCGCGAGGCGCACGGGTGTGGTGTCCTCGACGCTGCGCGTGGGTTGCTGTGCAGAGGTCTGGGCGAGCACGGGAATGCTAAAGGCGAGGAGCAGAGAGAGGGTTCGCATCAGGATTGCGGTTTGCGTTCGCATCAGACCTCACGTGGGGATGAGTTGTGCGGCGATGATAGCGCAGGTGAGAATCTAAAAGCGCGGAGGATGCGGATGGCGAGAATGACCAAGGGCTTGAAGATTGCGCTGGCGGCTACGGCGGCGTTTGTACTGGCAATCGGTGCGGAGCTGCTGTGGCTCCATCACAGAAACGTCGTGGATCAGAATACGCAGGTCCCGCGGCAGAACGAGTTTGTGAAGCCGACCATGACCGCGGACGATGGGGTCTTCCTGCGCAAAGAGCGGCCGGACTCACTGGCGGATGAACGCACGCTGATTGGGAAGACCATCTGGGTAAGCGCCGGCGGCCAGATGGACTACTACAAGGACACGGGCAAGCACGTGGACTACAGCAAGCCCGTCGGCGTGCTGCTGGGCGCGGAGCCGCTGGTGATTCGCGATGTGTTTGAAGAGAAGGCGCCGGCGAATTCTCGCGCGACGTTCCGGATTGCGCCGGGGCAGCGTCAGGTGCTGCTGGCCTTCACGATGCCGAAGTCAAGCGACCCGAATCAGCTGTATGCGGTGCCGGTGGGAAACTTCGATGAGGGCGTCTACAACTTCTTCACCGACGAAATCTTTTTCTACGATGACCCGCACGTGCTGTACAAGCACTGGGGACCGGAGATGTGGGCGCACATCGACAAGCATGAGGCCGTGCCCGGCATGAGCGAGAACCAAGCGATGATGTCGCTGGGACAGACGATCACGCCGCATGGGGATAACGTCGGCGATCGCAGCGTGACGTATGACAACAACGGACATCCGGTCACGATTGATTTTCAGAACAACAAGGCGGTGAAGATTACGCCAGGAAGTTAGTAGGCAGAGATCAGAAAACAGAGATCAGAGATCAGAGATCAGAAACCGACTCGTTGATTTCTGATCTCTCTTCTCTCATTTCTTGGCGCGGAACAGCAGCGGCGTGAAGTGGATGAGGTTGTCGCGCCAGACGAGCCAGGTGTGTTTGCCCTGGGTTTCGATCGGCGTGACGGGCAGCTTCTTCTGCCTCGCCCAGGTGACGAACTCGCGGTTGGGCACGATGAGGTCGTCACTGGTGCCGCACGATACCCACAGCACGCGCAGGTCGCGAGCCTGGCTGGGATCCATCATCACTTTGCCGAACTCGAGATGTTTGAGCGCGGAGCTGAAGCCGCCGACGTAAGCGAAGTATCCGGCCTGATTGATACCAATCGTGAGGGCCTCCTGGCCGCCCATCGAAAGGCCGACGATCGCGTGGTTGTCGCGGCCCTTGGCGATGGGGTATTCGCGCTCGACGGCTGGGACAATCTCCTGCATAAACATCTTCGAGTAGAGCGTGAGATTGTTGGTGATCTTCGCGGGATCACTCCACACATCGTGGCCGGAGGTGACAAAGCTGTAGTCGCCATAGCCCTGCGGCATAACCACGATCATCGGCACGATGCTGCCGGTCGCGATGAGCGAGTCGAGGATGTATTGAGCGCGCCCGACCGTAATCCAGCCGTCGCCATAGTCCGACCAACCGTGCAGAAGGAAGAGCACGGGATAGCCGCCCTTGTGTTTTGGGTCGTAATTCGGCGGCGTGTAAACGGTGTAAGGCTCCTGGTTCATCGGCAGACCGCGCGCGATATAGGTGGTGAGCATGTGGCGCGTGAGGTTGCCGTGCGCGATCTGCGTGAGCTCCCACGGTGCGGGCGGATGACCCGGCACAAGAACGCTGCTGGACGCGTTGACAATGTTGGCGTTCACATTACCATTCAGCGGATCAAGCTGCGGCACGCCATCGACGACGAAGGTGTAACTGTAGTATTCGGCACCCAGCGCAGACGTGGCCACGGACCAGAGGCCGGAGCTGTTGCGCTGCATGGGAAGCGGCTGCATGGCCGCGTCGGTCGATACCTCAACTTTGGTCGCGCTGGCGTTCTGATACCGGAACGTGATCGCCCCGTTCGCGTTGACCTCGTGCGAGTTGATGGTGGTCGGCGCTGGTGTTTGTGCGAGTGCGGAAATACTTGCCAGCATGAGCATGAGGGGGAAACTACGGCGCATGGGCGAAGTATAACGGCTAATTGCGGCGCGGTTGTTGATAGGCTAGGGGACAACTTTCGAAAGAAGAACTGGGGGGGCAAATGATCGACGTTCATGCGCCGGAGCACAGCATCAGCGGCAAACGCGACTTCTTTCTGCATCTGTTCACCATCACGGTCGGATTGCTGATCGCGCTGGCACTGGAAAATGCCGCGGAAGCGTGGCACCACCACGAGCAGAGGCGGGAGGCTCAGGCGAAGATCCGCGAGGAGATCCGCCATAACCTCGAAGGCCTCCAGAAGAATGCGCCCGGGCTAAAACAGGAGTACGACACAATGAGCAGGTTGTTCTCCGCACTTCGTGCGGAGCAGCACGGCGCACCCTTCCCGCTAACCGATATACACGTCGCGTTTCACGAGGAGGAGATTCCGGATGCGGCGTGGCGCACAGCGTCGAGCACCGGCGTGCTGGAGTACATGCCCTATGACGAAGTGGAGCGTTTTGCGGATGCGTATCGCGAGCAGGCGCTGCTGCAGACGATGGCGCAGAATGCTCTGAATGACTACCTTGAGCTGACGCCGATGCTCGACCGGCAACCGTCGAAACAGGATGCGGACGTGTTGCTGCCAGTGGTGCAGCGCACGCTCGGGCATCTCAGGGGCATTGCCGCGGCCGGACAGGGCACGCTGGAGTCGTACAAGGCAGCGCTGCAATAGCGCAAAGCCCTCACCCCGTATTTCTCAGACCGGCACTGATGCCGTTGATCGTCGCCGTGATCGCGCGGTCAAGCTCGGCAGCGTCCTTCTGAAAGTCCGCGTCATTGCTGTCGGCGCCGCGCTTGCGGCTGAGAAGCTCGAGTTGCAGAAGGCTCATCGGATCCACGTACGGATTGCGCAGACGGATGGAGTTGGCGAGCACAGGATTGCGCTCAAGCAGCGTTTGCTGGCCGGTGACGGCGAGAACTATGCGGATCGTGCGCGTGAACTCCTCTTCAAGCAGCGAATAGACGCGGTCGCGCAGCGCCTCGTCTTCGACCAGCGTGGAGTACAGCCGCGCAACTGAGAAGTCTGCTTTGGCGAGCGCAAGCTCGACGTTGCGGATCATGTCGATGAACAGCGGGAAGCTGCGCATCATCTGCCGCAGCAACTCGAGCCCGTTAGATGTGTTGTTCGCGAGCTGCTCAAGCGCATAACCTACGCCGAAGTATGCGGGAACCACGTGGCGCGACTGCATCCAGCCGAAGACCCACGGAATAGCGCGGAGGTCGGCGAGCGAGCGCTGGCGTGTTGCGGATTTGTCGCCGCGCTTGGCGGGCCGTGAGCCGATGCGCGCGTGCTCGAGCTCCGCTACGGGCGTGGCCTGCTCGAAGTACTCGAAGATCTCCGGGTTATTGAGGATATGCTGCTGATAGAACCCGAGCGACGTTGCGGAGATCTCGTCGAACGCCGATTCCCACGCGGGATCGATCGCGCCGGTGAGGTGTGTCTTGCTGCCGGACTCGTTGGGGATGGCGAGATCCGGGCGTGCGACAGCGTCGACCGCCGCCGCGATCATGAGCTCCAGGTTGCGCTCGGCAAGCACAACGTCGGAGTACTTCCAGTTCAGAACCTCGCCCTGTTCGGTAATGCGGAGCTCGCCGTTGAAGCTGTTGAGCGGCTGCGCATAGAGCGCGCGGTGAGTCGGTCCACCACCACGACCCACAGTCCCGCCGCGGCCGTGAAAGAGGCGGAGATTCACGCCGCACTCGTGCGCAACCTGATGCAGCGCGCGGTGCGCCTTCCATATCTCCCATGTGGAGGCGATCATGCCGCCGTCTTTGTTGGAGTCGGAGTAGCCGAGCATCATCTCCTGGCGTCCGCCCCACGCGTCGAGCAGCGGAAGATAGGCGTCGCTGGTCCAGAGCTCGCGGCAGACGTCGGGTGCGTTGCGCAGATCGTCAATAGATTCGAAGAGAAGTACGGGCTGCATGCCGGGGTCGGCGCCGTTGCCCTCAACATGAACTCCGCCAAGGCGCGCAAGCCATAGGACCCGCAGCGCATCCTCGGCGCAGGTCGCGCCGGAGACAACATAGTTCGTGATGGCCTCCGGGTTCTTCTGCTTCAGCGCAGCGAGCATCCGGAATGTCGCGAGAACCTCCGCGGTTTGCGGGGAAAGCTCGTCGGGCAGTTGCAGCGAGCCTTCGCTGAGCGAGCGCTGCCATGCGCTGAGCTCTTCAACGGCGGCAGCGTGCACGCGCGCATGCTGGCGGAGATCGAGAGTGTGCAGATGCAGGCCGAAGGTGCGGACGGCGAGAATCAGCGGATCGATGTACATCGCGGCGAGCCGTTCGCCGTGGTTGCACGCGAGCGAGTCGCGAAGAAGTTGCAGGTCTTCCAGGAACTCAGCAGCGCTCGCATAACCCGGTAGTGAGGCTTCGGGCGGGAGCTGCAGGTTGCGATACATGACGCCCGGCGGATCGCCGCCGAGACGCAGCGTGAAGCAGGCGATGGCGAAGCGGGCGGCTTCGTTGGGAACAGCCTGCGTCGATGTGATGTCTGTGCGGCGCAGGCGCGCGAGATAGGTCGAAAGGCGTCCGCGCAACGCGGGCGAGATCGCGGCCTGGTGCTGCGAGGACGCAAGCTGTTCGAAGACGATATGCAACTGCTCGAGGTAATGGGAGCGCAGCAGGTTGCGCGCCATCGCGAGCGCGTCTTCGGTTGTGGATGCGATGACGAACGGATTGCCGTCGCGGTCGCCGCCAATCCACGAGCCGAAGCGAATCAGCGTGGGCAGAGAGGAGAGGCGCGTGTGCTGCTGCGGCTGCGTCCCTGCGAGTTCTTCGGGGCATTCGTCCGGCGGCCAATCGACAGGCGGAAATTCAGCATCGAGCGCCCCGGCGATCTCGCCGTAGAGCACCGGAATGGTGCCAAAGATCGAAGCCTCGTAGTAGTCGAGGCCCATGCGGATCTCGTCGCGCACGGTGGGCCGCGCGTCACGAACGTCATCCGTCTGCCACAGCGCGGTGATCTCCGCGAGGAGATCGCGCTCCAGTGCGACCAGATCCGCGGCCGGTGTGGCGAACTGGTCGAGTTGTTCGAGTATGTCGGAGATGCGGCGGCGCTTGAACATCACGCTGCGACGCGCGACCTCGGTGGGGTGCGCGGTGAAGACCGGAATGATGCAGATGCGCGCGAGCAGCTCGAGGACGGAGTCGCGCGTGTAGCCTGCCTCGCGCAAACGGCGGAGCGTGCCCTGCATGCTGCCACGCTGCACGGTGTCGTTGTTGTTCAGCATGCCGGCGCGGCGGCGGCGCTTGCGATGGTTGGTCTCGGCAAGATTGATCAGCTCGAAGTAAAACGCGAAGGCGCGCGCAAGCTGGTGCGCGGTGAAGGGATCTTCCGCGGCGGCGCGGGTGAGGGCGCGGGCTTCTTCCAGACGGGCTTGCGCGGCTTCAAGGTCGCCGGCGAGTTCGGCTTCCCGGCGGGCGATGCTGGCGCGGCGAAGGTTTTCGACTTTTTCAAATAGCTCATCGCCGGCCTGTTCGCGAAGAACCTGGCCAAGCAGCGCGCCGAGCGAGCGGATGTCACGGCGCAGCGGCGCTTGTTTGGAATCGAAGTCGACCGCTTCGAGCTCGGCGAGCCGGTCGGTCCAGCGTTCCGGGGTCCACAACGAAGATGGTGTCGACGACGAAGGCATAGTTTGATTATGCCCTGCGCGCTGCAACAGGGTTCGATCCGCTGGATGCTTCGCGCTTATCGATGAGAGCTGCCCAGCCATGAGCAGCTCTCAGGTTGATCAGGAAACTGGCGTCATCGAGCAAGTGACGAACTCGGTCTTGAGATCGGAGGAGTCGCGATACTTCTGGACGTAGGCCTTCCAGGCATCGTTGTTGCGCGGAAGGTTGTTGTCCGGCCTCGGCGGGTTGACGTGGAAGGTCATAACCTGGGTGTCAGAGACATGCCACTGTTTTGTGGTGGGGTCTTGCTCGAGGATGCGCGCGGCGTAGATTCTGTTGGTCGCGACGCCGTTGTTGCGATACCAGGCCTGATGGGCAGCGACCGCGGCCATGAAATCGTCCATCTTACCGGGTTTTATTTCAGAGATGCGGACGATGGTCATCGTCCCGGAGCAGACGGAGGAGGCCGGGCTAGACGCGGGAGCGGCGCTCTGCGCGAAGGACAACGGAGCGCAGAGCAGAGCGGCACCGAGAAGAAGGCGCAGATGTCTCAGGGACATGGTGGATCTCCTGAAGAGCTGGATTTTGTGGGGGCCGCGGGACGGCGCAAGTGTACACCGCATGATGGGGGGGCGACGGCGCTAAAATCCCGGTAAATACTCTGTATGCGATCAGCTTGCGGCAGCGCCACGCTGCTCGTAGACCTTTAGCTGCACGTAGGTCGCACACAGCAGAGGTGCGGCAACGTTGTGTGCCTCCGCGCGCGCCACGAGGTCGCCGATGATGTGATCGGCCTCGACGGCAGCATTCTTCATCATGTCGCGGTACATAGAGGAGGTGAGGTCGGAACCGGGCTCGGTGAGGCGCTTGCGGTCCCACTCGATGAGCTTGTCCGACGGAGGGTAGCCATTGGCCGTGGCGACCGCGATGCACTCATCAATGGAGGCGTTGGCGAACGCAAGGCCGCGCGGAACAGCGACGACCTCCCCGCAGGTGCCTCGCGGAAGAATGCAGATGATATTCAGCGCGGCAAGAATGTACCACTTGTTCCACATCGCAGCGAGGACGTCCGGCGAAAGGACGACCTTGAACAGTGCTCCGTTGAGTTCGTTGTCGATGCGCTCGATACGCGGCGTGTGTTGCCCGTTGCGCTCGCCGAAGGTGAGGTCGCCGAGCGTCGAAAGCTGCAGAATCCGGCCTTCGGCGTCGACATCGCTGTTGATGCGGCACGTGCCGCCGAGGACGCGCTCGGACCCGAAGCGCGCGTCGAGCAGATCGAGCTGACGCATGCCATTGAGGATCGGCAGAATTGCAGTCTCGGCGCCGACGGCCGGCGCGAAGTCTTCGATCGCAGCCTCGAGCGAATAGGACTTGGTGGCAAGAAGGACGAGGTCGAAAGGCCGCGGCTTGGCGCGGAGTTCGTCGGCGGTGATGAGCTGCGGCTGGATAGTGGCATCGCCCAGCGGGCTGACGATCTGGAGACCATTGCGCCGAAGTTTTTCGGCGCGCGCAGCGCGGACCAGGAAAGTGACATCACGGCCGATTTGAGCGAGGCGGCCGCCATAGAATCCGCCGGTAGCTCCGGCGCCGACGATGAGAATGCGCATGTGAATAGATATTAAATGTTAGGCGGTTGTGGCTTCCTCAAGCTGCGAAGCAAGCTCTTCCCACTCGGCCGTGCGGACCGCATGCTGCTCGCGCAGCGTTTCGAGTTCGACGGCGAGCGCGCGCGCCGATTCCGCCGTGGTGAAAACCGCCTGCTGCTGCTCAGCTTGTCCAATGCGCGCGTCGAGATCGGAGAGCTCGTCTTCGATGGCGGCGACGCGATCTTCCATCTGTTTCAGCTTGATCGGATTGAGGCGCTTCGCGGCATGCTTCGGCGCGGACGTCACAGGAGCGAGTGAACCTTCGATCTCGTGCGTGGACTCCCAGGGCTCGTTGTCGGAAGTGATGACGAGCGTTTCAGCAGGCTTTTGCTGCTCCGGAGCGCGAGGCTCTTCAGCCTTGACGGCCTGGCTGGTTCCGACCTGCGCGACCGGCTTCAACATGCCGGTTGCCGCGTCGATCCTCGCGCCCGTGGCGGATTCAGTCTTCAGCTGCGTGGCAAGCGAACTCGAGTCTGTGGCGAGGCCGCCGGTTTTGCGGAACAGATAGTCCTCGTAATTGCCGGGATAGATGTGCGCGCGGTGGTCTTCCACCTCGAAGACGCGCGTAGCGAGACCATCGATGAAATAGCGATCATGCGAGACGAACAGCACGGTGCCGGTGAACTCCTTGATCGCGTCAAGCAGCACGTCTTTCGCGCGCATGTCGAGGTGATTCGTCGGCTCATCCAGCAGCAGGAAGTTGGCCGGCGAGACGAGCATGCGCGCAAGTGCGTAGCGATTTCGTTCGCCGCCTGAGAGCACCCCGAGCGTCTTGAAGACGTCGTCGCCCGTGAACATGAAGCAGCCCAGCAGATTTCGCAGCGTTACGGTATCGACGCGCGGATTGGCGCCGGTAATGTCTTCGAGCATGCGTGCGCTGCCGTCGAGGACCTTGTACTGGTCCTGCGCGAAATAATCCGAGATGACGTTGTGGCCGACGCGAATCTCGCCCGACGTCGGCTTCTCCATCCCCGCCAGCATGCGCATCAACGTCGATTTGCCCGCTCCGTTGATCCCCACAAGAGCAATGCGATCGCCGCGGTCGATGGTGAAAGAGACGTCTTTCAGCACCAGCTTTTCGCCATAGCTTTTTGAAATGTTCTTCACATCGAGCACCGTGCGGCCCGAGGCGATGGGCTGCGGAAACTTGAAGTGAATCGTCGCTTCCTCTTCCGGGACCTCGATGCGCTCGATCTTTTCGAGCTCCTTGATGCGCGACTGCACCTGCTTGGCCTTGGTGGCCTGGTAGCGGAAGCGGTTGATGAACATCTCCAGCGCCTCGATGCGTTCGCGCTGATTTTTGTATGCGTTCATCAACTGCGTGCGGCGCTCTTCCTTCTGCACCAGATACTTCTCGTAGTTGCCGTGGTACACGTGCATTCGCTTGTTCCACACTTCGACGGTCTTGTTCACCGTGACATCGAGGAAGTAGCGGTCGTGCGAGATGAGCACAAAAGCGTGCTCGTAATTCGTCAGATACTCTTCGAGCCAGTTGCGCGATTCAAGATCCAGGTGGTTCGTCGGCTCGTCGAGCAATAGCAGCGACGGCTTCTGCAGCAGCAGTTTCGCGAGCGCGATGCGCATCTGCCAGCCGCCGGAAAACTCCTCCGTCCGGCGCTGCCAGTCTTGCTTGCTGAACCCCAGGCCCGCGAGAACGGCGCCAACCTGCGCGTCCAGCGTATAAATGTCGTGCGCGTGCAGCAGGTCGGCGATCTCGGAGTACCGGTCGGCCGCAGCGTGGTACTCGGGCGACTTCGGGTCCGCGTCCGACATAATGTGCGTCAACTGCTCGTACTCAACTTCCAGCCCGCGAATTTCATCGAAGACCGACAGACACTCGTCGAACACGCTGCGCCCTGACAGCGCAAGACCATCCTGCGGCAGGTACCCGAGCGTCATGCCCTTGGTGTGGGTGCGAGTGCCGTAGTCCAGCGACTCCATGCCGGCCAGAATCTTCAGCAGCGTGGACTTGCCCGTGCCGTTGCCTCCGACCAGGCCGGTGCGCTCATTCGGCGTAATGAGCCAGTTGACGTCTTCAAAGAGCAGTTTCGGGCCGAATCGCTTGCCGGCTGCGGATAGTTGCAACATTCAATAACCATTCTCGCATCTGCCAGAAGTGCGGCGGCGCTACGCCGACCGCTTTGATTGCATCGAAACCAATGCAGGGGTGGAGTGTGGCTGACGAAGCCAGAGAACAACTTACCGCGAACCCGCCGCCGCGTCGCAGGCGCCATTGGTGGCAACGGGCGTGGTTCAAGGTGCTCGTCATCCTTGTCGTTATCGGCCTCGGCGTCCTGATCGCCTCGATGGAGTACGCCATCCACCACGCGGAGCCGATTATCCGCGCGCGCGTAATCGACACGCTTTCGGCTCACTTCCACGCGCCAGTCGAACTCGATCACCTGGACATCTCGCTGATCAAGGGCGTTGAGCTCTCCGCGACCGGCGTCGAGGTCGAAGGCCGCGGGCTGCGCATACCCTACATTGCCGACCCCGATCAGCCCCACACGGATCGCAACGCACCCATGATCTCGGTCGAGCGCTTCGCCTTCACCACGCGCATTCGCGGGCTGATGCATCAGCCCACCAGCATCGCCGAAGTAGATGTGGACGGCATGGAGCTGCACGTTCCCCCAACAGGCCAGCGCAGTAACATCTTCGGGCGCCGTGACACGAAGCATCCTCCCAAAATTTCGCTGCTCGTCAAAGAGATTCGCTGCAAGAACGTGAAGCTGTTCATCGACACGACCAAGCCGGGCAAAGACCCGCTGGAATTCGACATCCAGTCCATGAATCTCCAGGACGTGGGCGCTGCGCAGCCGTTCACCTACCAGGCCGAGCTCACTAACCCTGTGCCGGTTGGCGAGGTGCACGCCGAAGGGCATTTCGGCCCATGGAATGTCGATGATCCCCGTGACACCGCGATCGATGGAAGCTACAGCTTCAGCCACGCAGACCTGAACACCATCAAAGGCATCGGCGGAATCCTGTCTTCACACGGCCAGTTCAGCGGCGTGCTGGATCACATCGCGATCGACGGTGAGACCAGCACCCCGGACTTTTCGCTCGACGTCAGCGACCATCCGATGCCGCTGCACACCGTCTTTCACGCCTACGTGGATGGAACAACCGGTGACACCTTCCTCGATCCCGTGCAGGCGCGGCTTGCGGACTCGGAGTTTACGGCGCGCGGCAAGGTGGTCACGGTCAAGGGCAAGGGCCATGACATCGATATGAACGTGAATATCCCGCATGGCCGAATGCAGGATTTCCTCGAGCTGGGCGTGAAGACCCGCCCGCCGCTGATGAACGGCATCTTGTCGATGAACGGCCATCTGCACATTCCACCCGGCCAGACGCGCGTTCCCGAGAAGATGCAGCTTGCGGGCAGCTTCCAGCTTCACAATGTGCGGTTCAACAATCCCGCCGTTCAGGACAAGGTGGACGGACTCAGCGCGCGCGCTCAGGGCAAGCCCAAAGACGTCGCGTTGTACAGCAGCGACCGGCAGGCTGAGGTGAGCTCCATGATGTCGGCGAGCTTCTCCCTCAACCACGGACTCGTGGATGTCCATGACCTGCACTATCAGATTCCCGGTGCGCTCGTGCTGCTGAATGGCGTCTACTCGACCGACGGCAACCTGTTCGAGTTCAAGGGGCACGTGCGCACGGACGCCACCGCCTCGCAGATGGTCACCGGATGGAAGAGCGTCCTGCTCAAGCCGGTCGATCGCTTCCTTAAGAAGGATGGTGCAGGCGTCCAACTGCCGATCTCGATCAGCGGAACTGAAGGCGATGTGCACTTCGGGCTGGCGCTGCACGGAACTGCAGAAGAGAGCGACCAGGCGATGGCGCAGGACCTGAAGAACAACCGCCAGCAGATGCGGGAGGAAGAAAAGGCCAGGCGCGAGATGGAGAAGGCGAAAAAGTCACAGGCCAGGGCGGATGCCGGCATCGTCGGCGACGACCAGGCCACGATCGCCGAGCGCAAGGCCGAGATAACGCGCGATAAGTCGCAAAAATATAACAACAATCCCGCGCCCGAAAAATCCTCCGCAAAGCCGGATCCAGCCACGCCTGCAGCAAACCCACAGGCGGATCCCCAGCCCCGCCATCGGGCAGCCCTGCCGCCCCAGTAAGCCCGCAAGACATTCTCCGCTTCACCCTGCTAGCCTTGTGAGCATGACCACGCAGGGCGAGCTCTTCACCAGGGAGACAGCACAGCGTTCGGGGCAGCGGACCGATGGACCGCAGGCCGTCCCCGAGCCGGCGCCCGTGTGGCTGCAGCGGTTGAGCCTGATCGTGCTCGTGCTCTTCTGCTTCTACATCGGTGGCCTTCTCACCATCCTTCCGTGGTCTCGTCAGTACTTCGACTCCAACGGCTGGCTGCTGGCGCACCCCGCGGTCGCGGCATTCCTGGGCAAGAGCTGGATGCGCGGCGTTCTCAGCGGCATCGGCCTGATCGATATCTGGATCGGCGTTAGCGAGCTGCTGCACTATCGCGACTACAGGCCGTAACAATCCGGCTAGGAGTTTCATGTCCAGTCGCGAGAGAATATCTCTTGTGCCTGATCAACCCGACCACATGATGGAAACTGAGCCGGAGCCTCTGGAATCCGCGCCGCTGGCTTATGAGAACACTTCCTTTCTGGACTCTCCCGACGGCCGGCCGCTGCGCATCATGGCCGAGTACACGGAGCCGATGGCGAGATTCCGCCGCGAGCGCATCCAGGACACCGTCGTGTTCTTTGGCTCAGCGCGCTTTCGTGCGCTGGATGTCGCAAATCACGAGCTGGAGCTTCTGGATAACACCGGCTCAGCGCAGCCTGCGCCGGAAGCTGAGCAGCCGGCGAAAGATGATGAGCTCGCTCGCGGAGAGACGACCCAGCTGAAACGCGACCGCGCAGAGGCCGCAGTAGAGATGGCTCGCTACTATGAGGACGCGCGCACGTTGGCCCGCATGGTTACAGAGTGGGCCATGACGCTTCCCGGGCGGCGGCATCGGTTCGTCGTTACATCAGGCGGAGGCCCAGGCATCATGGAAGCCGCCAACCGCGGCGCGTGGGAGGCGGGCGGCAAGACCATCGGCCTGAATATCAAGCTGCCGTTCGAGCAGTATCCGAACCCCTACATCACGCCCGAACTGAACTTCAACTTCCACTACTTCTTCATGCGAAAGTACTGGTTCGCCTATCTCGCGAAGGCGCTGGTCGTTTTTCCGGGCGGCTTTGGAACGCTCGATGAAATGTTCGAGCTGCTGACGCTGGACCAGACCCAGAAGCTCGCCAAGAAAATCACCATTGTGATCTACGGCTCCAGCTACTGGAAGCAGGTCATCAACATGGACCTGCTGGCTGAGAAGGGCGCCATCTCGCCGAAGGACCTGGAGCTCTTTCAGTTCGCCGATACACCCGAGGAGGCGTTCCGCATTCTCAAGGATGGCCTGACCAAGTACCACCTCGAAGGTGTGGCTCCAGTACCGGGCGAAGTCGGGCAGGTTCCGAGCGAGCCTGCGCCCTCAGCCGAGGAGCTTCTCGGCCCCGGTATCACCCGCACGCGCTAGCGGTACGCGAAGCCCTAGCGGTGGTACAGCTCGCCCACATACACGCTGTGCGCTGACAGCCGCAGCTTGTGCGTCGACTGCGCGATATGATCCACATGCAGCGAAGTAAGCAGCGGCCGAATCGTGCCCCCTGCGATGCGCAGATGCGCAAGATCGCCATCAAGCGACAGCTCGATGGGATGATCCGTGAGATTGCACGCGACGATCACCGACGCAACCGTGCGTGCTCCGGCCGGCGCGCGCCGCAGCCACACCAGCGCGCCTTCGCTATCGTGATTGAAGAACGTCACGGTCCCCGACCTCAGCGTCGCATTGCTGCTGTGCAGCTCCAGAACGCGCCGATAAAAATTCAGCAGCGAATCCGGATTCTCATCCTCAACCGCAACGTTGTACATCCTGTCTGCGAGGTTGTCGGTTGTCGTCAGCGGTTTTGTGCTGAAGCCCGGAAGCGTGTCCGGATCCACCGGCGGCGGCGCGGACTCGGTGTTCAGCTCTACGCTGGGCATACGCGGCCTCGAGCCGATCATCGACGACGGCGCGGGCCGGACATACGGATGATACGTTCCGTAAACCTCCTGCTTCGGCTTCGGTTTTTGCGCCACATCGGGCTTGGTCAGATTCGTTGGCGTCCACTGCATGACAGCCGTCGTTGAATCTTTGAGCCCGATCTCCTGCCCGTAAGTAAGCCCCACCGCGCCGCGCGAACTCAGGAACAGCGCAGCGAGAATCTTGTCGCGGTCGCGCTGCTGCTCCGAATGCGGCGCAACCTGCAGCAGCGGCTCGCCCGCTTCCGGTGAGTCCGCGAGCACAAGCTTGGTTCGCAGCGATGCCGCAGCCCACGTGCTCTCGTCCACGGTGCCGTCGACAATCTCCGGCCCCATCCGCGGCGTCGCTGCCGCAGCGCTCACCGCCGGCGAATCACCCGCAATCACAATCCGCTCGCCGGGAAAGCTGTCCGCCGTTCTGCGCAGCTCCTGCAGCAGGACCACAGCGTCCTGAAAGTTCGAGTGCCCCGCGATCGCGTTCAGCAGCGGCGCAGAGACATACACTCCTCCAACGCCGCGACGCAGCCACGCGCGCGCTTCAGCGATCACCTGATTGGCACTCGGAGCCTGCGTTGTGTCAGCGCCCAGCGTAATCAGGACGCGAATGTGATGGCGGCTGGCGTCGCTCAGCAGGTCGTCAAATCCCGCATCGTTCGTATGCGATTCAATCAGCACCGCGTCCACGCCAATCGACTGCAGATAGTCCAGCCGATCCGCCAGCCCGCGCAGATCTCCCACGCCATTGCCGTCGGAGTCCTGAAACAACTGCGGCTGCACGCGATAGATCACCGCAGACTGCCACCATGTCTGCGACGTCATGCCCGAACCCACCCAGCCCGGACGCGCGAGCGTCTGCGCAGCCACTACCGCAGGCAGCAGCAATGCGGCGGCGAGTACTTTAGCGGAGAGGAGCCAGGTTTTCTTCAAGAATGTCCGAGGAGCTTTGGGCCGGAAGGAGGTCTGCATAGACAAATCCGTCGCGTTCGACAATCTCGCCGCGCCGTACTTCGATGCTACGCGAGCCGCCGCTGCGCGCAAACATCGGCCCCGCATTGACAAACGTGTGGAACTCGCCGCGCTCCCCGCAAGGGTCGACACTCACTGGAAGATCCTTGAGCAGCGCGTCGTCAAATAACCTTCCCGCGAAGCCGCGATCGAGCTGCCGCGGATCAACGCACACCAGATGCGCGCGCACTCCAGCGGCGATCATCTCGCGTGCCAGCTCGTCCGTCGGAATCTGCCAGCACGGGAAAATCGGCTCCAGCCCTGTACCTGCGAGCCTTGCCTCGCGATATGCGCGGATGTCCTCCAGAAACAGATCGCCGAATGCGATGGCGTGGACACCGTCCGCCACGGCGCGCGCACAACACGCGCTCATCGCCGCCTCATACTGCTCATTCGAACACGGCCAAGGCAGCGGAACACGCCACAGCGGAAGCCCCGCAGCCTCGGCCTGCCGTTCCAGCAGCTCCTCGCGGAACCCGTGCATCGCAACCCGGCCGAAGTGCGTGTTGATGGTTGTGAGCAGCCCGACGACCTCAACATCGCGCCTCTGCAACAGCAGGTGAAGCGCCCACGCGCTGTCTTTGCCGCCACTCCAACTCACCAGGACACGCTTGCGATCCATGCGTCTGACCGTCAACCCTACAACGAGGACATAACTTCAGCCGCGCGTGTGCCACGTCGCACAATTTCGTTCGCATCCGGCGTAATGTCGTACGCAATCTCCAGCATGCCGATCGGCTTCGTCTTCAGCTTCGCGATGTGCTCATCCACCGCCTTGAAGTCGAGCGTCCCATCGCCCGGCCACAAATGCTCATCCTTGCCGCTGCCCGAATCCCCGCCATGGTTATCGTGCACGTGCAGCTCGAACAGACGGTCCGGAATCGACGTGAACGCCTCGAACGCAAGATCAACACCCGTCTTCGCAGCCGCGTCTCTTGTTGCCGGCGTGCCTTCAGCCAGGTGCGCATGCCCCAGGTCCAGGCAGAATCCCACGCTTGCAAAATGCCCCACCTTGACGATCTCAACCAGGTGCTCGGGCGTCGCGACTGCGTTCGTCAAATTCTCGAGCAGCAGCTTCACACCCAGCGGCCCTGCAAAAGCCTTCAGGTGCTCGATCGCCGTCAGCGAATCATCCAGCGAGCGTGTGTCCCACTGATCGTCCTTGCTGCCAAGGTGCAGCACGCAATACTTGATCGGAACCTGTTCTGCAGCCTCGAGCGCGCGCTTCACCTCATCCATCGCGGCAATCCGCGACGCCTTCTGCGCGTCGATGAGGTTCAACGTAGCCGCCGTGTGACGGCTCCACGCACTCTCATCATCAGCCGTGAACAGCGGCATGTGCAGCGTCGGCGTGACATTGTTCGAGCGGAACCACGTCGCGATCTCACGAACCGCGGCGCGATCCGTGTAGTCGAAGTGATGCCGTGAAGCGAACAGCTCAATCGCCTGCGCGCCCGCGGTGTGCAGCGTGTCCAGCAGCTTGCCGGAGAGTGGCTGTGGCAGAAAGATGTGCGTGGAGATTCCAGGTTGCATCGCGAGTTCTAGGGTAGCGCGAGTTGGTGTGGAGACAAGCAAGAAGATAAATGCCTGTTCCAGGTGATACCGTGACTGCACGCGAAATCTCTGCGCACGAGGTGATCATGCAGCGGAAGCTCCTGATAGCAGCAGCCCTGGTATTGATTGGGGTGACCGGGTGGGTAGGGGCGCGCCATGCCGTGGCCCTCGCGCGCGCCCGCTGGCAGAGTCAGCTCGATTGGCCGCAGCTTGGCCGCTATGCCGACGCGAACGCAGCGCTTCCACCGAGCCAGCCCGGCCGCGTGGTCTTCTATGGCGACTCCATCACCGACGCCTGGACCCTCAACGGTGGCAAGTTCTTCCCCGGCAAGCCCTACGTCAATCGCGGCATCAGCGGCCAGACCACCGAGCAGCTGGTCGTGCGCTTCCGCCAGGACGTCATCAATCTTCAACCCACCGCGGTCGTCATCCTCGCCGGCACCAACGATATCGCCGGCAACACCGGCCCCGAGACGCCCGAGATGATCGAAGACAACTTCCGCTCGATGGTTGACCTCGCACGTGCCAACAATATTCGCGTTGTGCTTGCCTCGGTGCTTCCCGCTGCGCGGTACCCGTGGAGGCCGTCCGCCGGCAATCCCGCCGAAAAGATTCGCGCGCTCAACGACTGGCTGAAGAGCTACGCTGCCTCACAGAACCTCACCTATCTCGACTACTACTCCGCCATGGCCGGCCCCAACGGCGGCATGAAGCCCGGCATCAGCATCGACGGCGTGCACCCCAACGCCGCAGGCTACGCCATCATGGAGCCGCTGGCCGAAAAGGCGCTCGCACAATAGCCCGCAGTGGCGCACAAAGAAAAAAAGACCGGTGAGGAATTTCACCTCACCGGTCTTCGCGTTTTGCAATTCAGTAGTGTTTAGCTGCTGCGACGCCGTCCGCGGCGTCCTGCGCTGCGTCCGCCGCTCGCCGACGATCCGCTGGACCGTCCATCGCGCTGCCCTTTACCGGCGTGTGAGCGCCCGTGTCCCGCATCCGAGCTCCCGTGCGGATGATGCGGCGCGTGCTGACGAGCGTGATGCGCATGCTGCTCGCCTTCGCTCTTCCACGACCGCGTCTCCATCGCCAGCAGCGCCGAGATGTCATCGATCGGCTTCTCAGTCAGATCGATCGGCCGGTTGCGCTCTTCCTTTTCAAGGTCCTTGTCAGCCATGCGCCACTCAAAGCTGATCTTCAGCTCGCGCTCCAGCTTCCTGGCGTCGCCCTTCTCGAGCGGCGTGATGAAGGTCGTCGCCACACCCGTGTTGCCCGCTCGTCCCGTGCGCCCGATACGGTGCACAAAGTCATCCGAACCGTTCGGCAGGTCGTAGTTCACCACGTGCGCGATGTGCGAGACGTCCAGCCCGCGAGCCGCAACATCAGTCGCAACCAGCACGCGCGCCTTGCCGTCAGAAAACTTCTTGAGCGCGGAGGTGCGCTGCGACTGGGAGCGGTCGCCATGAATCGTCTCCGTCTTGTGCCCCAGCTTCTCCAGCTTGCGTCCAATGCGCTCGGCCCCATGCTTGGTGCGCGAGAACACGAGGAACGTCCCCTCCTCCTCGTTCAGCATGCGGTCCAGCTGCGCGAGCTTCTGGTCCTGCATCACCGTGTACACACGCAGCGTTACGCGGTCGCTCGGCTTCGACGTCTGGCCGATCTCCACGCGCACTGGCTTGCTCACATAGTCCTTCACGATCTCGCGAATGTTCGCATCCAGCGTGGCTGAGTAGCACATCGTCTGCCGGTCTTTCGGCAGAGCGCCAACGATGCGCCGGATCGCGGGCAGAAAGCCCATGTCCAGCATGCGGTCGACTTCGTCCAGCACCAGCATGTCCACGTCGCGCAAATTGATCAGCTTGCGCTTCAGGTAGTCCTCTAGCCGCCCTGGCGTCGCGACCACAACGCGCGGTCCGCGCTGAATCGACTCGATCTGCGGGTTCTCGCTCAGTCCGCCGCACACCAGCACGGCGTCCTGCTTGTTCACCGGCGAGATCTTGAAGTAATGCTCCAGCACCTGCATCGCCAGCTCGCGCGTCGGCAGCAGGATCAGCGCCAGGATCGGCGACTTCTTGGCTTTCGTCGAAGGCTGCGAGATCTGCTCCAGCCTGTCGATCATCGGCACCAAAAAGCTCAGCGTCTTGCCCGTACCGGTCGAGGCGGTCGCAAGAATGTCATCGCCTTCGAGCGCCGGCGGAATCGCGCCCGCCTGCACCGGCGTCGGCTTGATGAAGCCCGCTGCGGTCAGGCGGTCCTTCAGCGACTGCGTAATGCTGAAGTCCGTAAAGTGAAGGGCCGAAGCCTCAGTCTGTGTAATGTGCCGCGCAACCTGCATGGGCGCGGGATTCAAAATTGATTCAAGCGTAAGTGAGTTCGACAAAGGTTCCTCAGTGTTGTGGCGGAAGAGGGAAGGTCGGCAGAGACGCACCGGCGCACTCGCGCACAATAGGCGTCATGGATCCGGATTTCAGCAAGGCTTTGGTTCTCTTCGTATCCAAAGGGTCTCAATAAGCTGCTGCTGCACGGCGAGGCCTCATCCGATGACGGGCCTCCAGCCAGAGCAACCAACACGCTAAGCCCTCTCAATGCTTGGCGGAAGGAGGAAGCGCTCGCGGTCTCTGGCCAGACTCGAATCCATCGGGAGTCCTTCCCGCGGCACCTGCGCAGTTTTCTACGCGGATTCAGTATAGCACGGTTCGCTGCACCATCCGCGGTGCAGCACCTAACACCGCCGGGTCACGCATCGAATCACTCATGGAACTCGACCCGCAACTCCAGAAGGCGTTGGACAAGCTCGCGGAAGGCGGCACGAAGATCGGCGAACCAACCACCCTCGGCGACGAGATGGTCATCCCCATCAACGGCGTCCTGCTTACGCCGGCAAAGATCTTCGCCGCCGCGCAGATCGACCCGCACCCCAAGTCCAAACCCTGAAGCCCGCCTCCCCCGCGCTGCTACTCTGGATTTACCCCAGAATCCAGCCTCCGGAGCCCGCATGCGCCTTCTCCGCGCCAGTGTCTTTCTCGCCGTCTTCTTCACCCTCGCCGCACACGCCCAAAAGCCCTGGCCGATCCGCGCCGTCATCGTCACCACCTTCGAGGTCGGCAACGACACCGGCGACGCTCCCGGCGAATTCCAGTTCTGGGTTGAGCGCCAGCACCTCGACGAGGTCCTGCCATTCCCCGGCGGCGTACACGCCCTCCGCACCAACAAAGACCACACCATCCTCGGCATGGTCTCCGGCACCACACTCGTCAACGCCACCGCCAGCATGATGGCCCTCGGCCTCGACCCGCGCTTCGATCTCACCCACGCCTACATCCTCATCAACGGCATCTCCGGCATCGACCCCCACATCGGCTCCATCGGTTCCGCCGCATGGGCGCGCTATGTCATCGGCGACGTCGCCCGCGAGATCGATCCCCGCGAAGCCCCCAAATCCTGGCCCTACGGCATCTTCCCCACCAGCGCCAAACAGCCCAACCCGCCCTCCATCCAGGACCCCGTCTGGCACCGCTCCAATCTCTTCACGCTCAATCAAAGCCTCGTCCAGTGGGCCTACGACCAGACCCGCTCCCTCAAGCTCCCCGATGACCCCGCCGTCGCCGCCTTCCGCGCCGAGTACACCGACACGCCCGCCGCCCAGCGCCCGCCCTTCGTCCTCCTCGGCGACACCTTCGCCTCCGATTACTACTGGCACGGCACCATCATGACCACCTACGCCGAAGATTGGGTCCGCCTCTGGACCAACGGCCGCGGCGTCTTCGCCACCACCGAGATGGAAGACTCCGGCTTCCTCAACGCCATCGACCGCCTCGACGACATGCACCGCCTCGACCGCAACCGCGTCCTCGTCCTCCGCACCGGCAGCAACTACTCCATGGAGCGCCCCGGCCACGACGCCGTCGAGTCCGTCAGCACGCCCTACATCGGCAAAAACCTCGCACTCGAGTCCGCGTACCTCGTCGGCTCAACCGTGCTGCACAACCTGCTCACCAACTGGTCCACCACCCGCAACCACATCCCGAGCGGCGTTCTTACTAACCACTAACTACTAACGACTAACCACTCTTCCTTCTACCCCACCGGCTCCGCCGCGCTCAGCTCCTGCTCCAGCGCAATCAGGTGGTCCGCGTCCAGCTTGTCGGCTCTCCGCAGAGCCGGGAAGAACACCGCCCACAGCCCTGTGATCGCCATGCTCGCCACGCCGCCGAACACCACTGCCCTCACAGCGCCCCACCAGTGAGCCGTCAATCCGCTCTCATACTCGCCCAGCTCATTACTCGCCCCCAGGAACAGCCAGTTCACGCTCGACACCCTGCCCCGCATCTCATGCGGCGTCGCCAGCTGCAAGATGCTCCCCCGCACCACCACGCTGATCATGTCGCTAGCGCCCACCACCAGCAGCGCTGCGCAGCTCAGCCAGATATTCCGGCTCAGCCCGAACACCACCGTCGCCACGCCAAAGATCCCCACACACACCAGCATCTTCTTCCCTGCATTCCGCCTCATCGGGCGGGTCAGCAGCGTCATCGACACCGCCAGCGCCCCCAGGCTCGGCATCGCCCGCAGCAGACCCAGCCCATGCGGCCCGGCGTGCAGAATCTGGTCCGCAAAAATCGGCAGCAGGCTCACCGCCCCGCCCAGCAGCACCGCAAACAGATCCAGTGAGATCGACCCCAGCAGCAGCCGCGTGCGCATCACGTACCGCAACCCCGCCGCCATCGTGCTCAGCGAGAAGCCGCGCTTCTCCGCCGCTCCCTGCGGCCGGATCATCCCAATCAGCCCCAGGTACAGCACAATGCAGCCCAGCGTGAACACATAAACCACCGGCGCGCCCTGCCAGCGCACCCATCGCGTCCCAGCCAGCGACACCGTGAACAAGATCCCGCCAAACATCGGCCCCGTCGCCGTCGCAATCTGAAAGATCGCCGACCCCCACGTAACCGCATTCACAAAGTGCTCCTTCGGCACCAGCATCGGCACCAGCGCCGCCGACGCCGGCCCGCTGAAACACCTTCCCAGCCCAATCAGCAGCAGCGCGCCATAAATCCACCACACCGAGCTCACGCCATGCATTGTCATCCGCAGCAGCCACAGCGTCGCGCCAAACTGCGCTACATAGCACGTCAGCAGCACCGTCCGCCGATCGAACAAATCCGCCACATGCCCCGCCGGCAGCGTAAAGAACAGCCCCGGCAGAAACAGCGCCAGCCCGGTATACCCCAGCGCCAGCGCCGAGTGCGTCATCTGATAGATCTGCCACGCCACCCCAACGGCCTGCGCCTCCGCCCCCAGGATCCCCACCAGCCGCGCAGCCGAATAGAACCGGAAGTCACGATGCTGCCACGCCACCGCCGCCGTAGCACCAGCAGCCCGCCGCTTCTTCCGCTCACTCATCTCCCTCTATGCTGACACAGTCCTCCGGTCCTCCGCGGACGGCGAAACGCGCTCCGCGCCAATTGCTTTTCCGTCGCTGTTGCTTCCCTTTCTGCCATCGCCTTTCTTTCTGTCATCCCCGTAGGGGATCTGCTTCTGTCTTTGCCTTTGCCCTTGCCTTTGCTCTTGCCCTTGCCTGCCTTTCTTTCTGTCATCCCCGCAAGGGATCTGCTTTTCGCCCGGATCACCCCGCCATAATCTTCAGTCACCACACCGGAAGGGGCACGGCTTCAGCCGTGCCGTAACCCATCCTGATAACCACGGGGCTTTAGCCCCTGAGGTCCACTCGATTACCGCCAATTTCCAGCCCCTCAACATGACACTGCCTTCACCTTGCCTCTTCCACGCATCAATCTAGACTGGTGGACCGCACATGGAAGAGCATTTGAACGATCTCGCCGCCTATCTACATAGCCGTTTCGAGGGAATTGAAGTTATAGAAGGCGATTTCGAGGTCTCCCTTGGACACGTCTGTGACCAGTTTGGCGGATGTGCCCAATGCAAAGGCCTTATGGTCGCGCGCGAGATGAATGCGCAAGGCGAGCAGGTCGGCCCTACGCGACTCTTTCTCTGTTCGCACTGGTGCCATAACAACAACATGAGCAAGCAATAGAGGCCAAAATCGCCCCGGCACGAGGCTGGGCCGCCTGCCCCGAAAATGGTGCAATTCAACCTAAGCCATTGATTCCATATACTTTATTTTCTAAAGTATCTGGAATCAATACTTTGACAAAAAAGTCCACGCCTAAGTTCCCTCTTCTGAAGACTTTGCGCAAAAACAGGGGGGAGGGGGGTCCCCAGCGAGCGACCTCGCCCGGGCACGAGGTACCCTCTCAAAATGGCATCTCCCAACACCGCCGCCCTCGGCCAGCTCCTCACCGAATCCCGCAACCCGCGCTCCGAGAATCTCGACCAGCTCTCCACCCTGGACATGCTCCGCGTCATCAATGACGAGGACGCCACCGTCGCCGCCGCCGTCCGCGCCGAGCTCCCCAACATCGCCCGTGCGGTAGACGAGATCGCAGCCCGCTTCCAGCGAGGCGGCCGCCTCTTCTACATCGGCGCCGGCACCAGCGGCCGCCTCGGCGTCCTCGACGCCAGCGAGTGCCCTCCCACCTTCTCCGTCCCCTCTGACCTTGTCCAGGGTCTCATCGCTGGCGGCGACAGCGCGCTGCGGCTCTCCAGCGAGCACTCCGAGGACTCGCCGGACCTCGGCGCCCAGGACCTCGCCGCAGCCGGCTTCGCCTCCGACAACCACCCCGACACCCTCGTCGGCATCGCCGCCTCCGGCCGCACCCCCTACGTCCTCGGCGCCATGGACTACGCCCGCCAGCGCGGAGCGCTCACCATCGGCCTGAGCTGCGTCCCCAACTCCGCCCTCGCCCAGGCGGCCGAGATCGCCATCACCCCCGCCACCGGCCCCGAAGTCCTCACCGGCTCCACTCGCATGAAGGCTGGAACCGCGACAAAACTTGTTCTCAACATGCTCTCGACAGGAGTAATGGTCCGCACGGGAGCAACGTTTGGCAACCTGATGGTTAACGTCCGTCCGACCAACGCGAAGCTCGTCGACCGCGCCGAACGCATCATCTCCGACGCGACAGGAGTCGATCGCGAGACTGCCTCACAGTTATTGAAGGACTCCGGCGATGACGTCAAGACTGCGATTGTGATGGCCCGACTTCACCTCGATGCGAGCGCCGCGCGTGCGAAGCTCGCTGCCGCGAATGGTGTCCTCGGCCAAGCGTTGAAGTAGTCAGTGCTCTTCGGACTCGCCTGGCGTCTCTGGGTTCGCCTCCGCAGCCTCAATCACATTCGGCTTCGAATCCTGAATCTCTGCTTTCGCGAATGGATGCGGTGCGCTAGGGCCTTGCCCCATCGACTCTCCCGCGGAGTTCATCGTCTTGCCCTGCAGCGCGCCCGAGACCGCTGAATCCATCATGATCTCCGCAAAGCGGCGTGTCTTCTTATCAAGCTGCTCGATGGCCTTCCGGATGATCTTGTAATCACCGCCGCGGATGGAAGCCTCCACTTCTTTAGCCGCAGCCTCAATCTCCTCATGCTCGACCGAGGTAAGCTGCTGCCACGCAGGTGATTCCTTACCCTTGTCCACGGCGTCCAGAATCGTCTGCGCTTCGTTCGTGGCTTCGATCACCTGCCGCGCTGTGATGTCCGCTTCAGCCATATCAAAGCTCTCCAGGATCATCGACTCTACCTGCTCATCGGTGAGCCCGTAGGTTGGCTTCACTTCGACCTGCGCCTCTTTGCCGCTGCGCTGCTCGCGCGCGCTGACCTGCAGGATGCCGTTGGCATCGATCAGGAACTTCACCTCGATGCGCGGCAGACCCGCAACCATCGGCGGAATTCCTTTCAGGTCAAAACGAGCCAGCGAGCGGCAGTCCTTGGCGAGCTCGCGCTCGCCCTGGACCACGTGAATCGCAACGTTCGTCTGTCCATCGACGCCGGTGGTGAAGTGCTCCGTCGCACTCGCAGGAATGGTCGAGTTGCGCTGAATGATCTTCGCCACGACGCCGCCGAGCGCCTCGATGCCGAGCGAGAGCGGCGTGACGTCGAGCAGCAGCAGGTCGTCGGTGGCAGAGCTTGCTTCGCCGGAGAGAATCTGTGCCTGGACGGCCGCGCCAAGCGCGACAACTTCGTCAGGGTTCAACTCAGTGTGCAGCTTCTTGCTGCGCGATTCGAGATCGAAGAGTTTCGTGACCAGTGCGCGCACGGCGGGAATGCGCGTGGAGCCGCCGACCATCACAACTTCATCGATCTGCTCCTGAGCGAGACCCGAATCCTTGAGTGCCTGCTTCACCGGACCGGCCGTGCGCTCGATCACCGGCGCAATCAACTGCTCGAACTGCTCGCGCGTAATCTCGCGCAGATACTGTTTGCCGCCGGCGAGCTCTACCTGCAGCCGCGCGGACGGATTTGCGGAGAGCGCAATCTTGGCGTCGATCACTGCCTTGCGCAGCGCCTGAATGGCTTCCGGCTGCGTGCTCACGTCAATGCCGAGGTCGCCGCGAATGTCGTCGATGGCGACGCCAAGCAGCAGGTGATCGATGTCGTCGCCGCCGAGGTGCGTGTCGCCGCCAGTGGCGACGACCTCGAAGATGCCTTCATGCAGCTTGAGGATGGAGATGTCGAACGTGCCGCCGCCGAAGTCGTACACGGCAATGATGCCGTCCTTGCCGCCGTGCAGCTTGTCGAGACCGTACGCGAGCGCGGCGGCTGTCGGTTCGTTCACGAGGCGAAGTACATCCAGGCCCGCAATCCGCCCCGCGTCCTTCGTCGCCTGTCGCTGCGCGTCGTTGAAGTAGGCAGGAACGGTGATCACAGCTTTCGTGACCGGAGCGCCGAAGAAGCGTTCGGCGTTGCGCTTGAGCTGGAGAAGGACGTAAGCGGAGATTTCAGGAGGCGTGAGAGTGAGACCGCCGACGTCCAGCTTGAGTACCTCGCCGGGCTTGAGACCTTCCGCCATATGGAATGGGAAGAGTTTGAGCTCGGGCTGGACGTCTTCGAGGTCGCGGCCCATGAGGCGCTTGACCGAGTAGACCGCGTTCGCCGGCTGCTTGAGCAGCACATCACGCGCCGCGTTGCCGACGGCGAAGCCTTCCTTCGTCTCCTGATCGAAAGCGACGACGCTGGGGACGATCGCGGCGCCATCGTCGCCGGGGATGACCTGCGGCGTGTCGCCCTGCATGTAGGCGACGAGCGAGTTGGTTGTGCCAAGGTCAATGCCGACGACGCGCTGCTGTTGTTCTGCCACGAGGCTCCTCTTCACGGCGCGCACGGACTACAAAGCGCGCCATCCTCTATTTTCCACTATCAGGAGTGGGATGCATTCGGGGCTGAAGCGTCGCTCAGGGTTGCGTGCACAGCGGGTGCTCGCCGACAATCCGGCCTATGCCTATCGATAAGACTGCAATTGCCACCAAGGATGCCCCGGCCGCGATCGGGCCGTATACCCAGGCGGTTCGCTCCGGCGACCTCGTATTCACCTCGGGACAGATTCCGCTGGATCCTGCGACGGGCCAGATGATCTCTGGCGGGATTACGGAGCAGACGGAACGAGTCGTCGCGAACCTGCGCGGCGTGCTGGCGGCCGCGGGTTTGAGTTTTGCAAACGTGGTGAAGACGACGGTGTTCCTGAAAAGCATGAGCGACTTCGCCGCCATGAACGAGGTTTACGCGCGCGCATTCGCGGGTGATGGAATCGTTGCGCCGGCGCGCTCGACCGTGCAGGTTGCAGCGCTGCCGAAGGACGCACTGGTGGAGATTGAGTGCATCGCAAAGGTCTGAGTGCCGCGGCTCAGGCCTAAAAGAAAATGCGGCAGACGAGGGGAGTCGTCTGCCGCGTCTGGGATGTGGGGATTCAGCTAGAACAAAATGCGGCCGCCAACCTGGATGACGCGGTTGCCGAAGCTGCCGCCAGGATACGAGGTCGTGATCTGTCCGAAGGTGGATGAGTTCAAGGTTCCGTTCGGAGGCGGCAGATTGGTGAGGTTGAAGACGTTGGTCGCCTCTCCGCGGATCTGGAAGGTGACGCGCTCCCAGATAGGAAAGTCGCGGAAGATGGACGCATCGATGTCACGACGCCCTGGAGCATCGAGCGAGTTCTGACGAACGGTTCCGTCTGAACCGGCCGGACCAGCGCCATCCTGCGGGCAGGCGTTGATGCCATTGAGAGCCGTATTGAATACGCAGAATTGAGATGGGCTGACCCAGTTGTGAATCATTGCGACGCGGGAATGGCCATTGTCGGTGACCGACGCGCGGGTCAAGCCAGGAACCAGGTTGGGACGATCGTTCGTCACGCCGTCACCGTTGTTGTCGGAGCCGGTGGTGATGTTGAACGGAACGCCGCTCTGGATGCGGATGATCGATGTGAAGGTCCAATCGTTCACAATCAGCCGCTCCGCCCGGTGGTTGAAGTTGTAGTGCGGCTTCCACACGATGGACGCGGCCACGACGTGACGCTGATCGTAGTCGGAACGCTGCCGGTCAAGCCAGTGATTGTGGTTGTCCTCTGGTTCGGTACCAGTGCTGTTGCCGGTGTTGCCGGAGGTGTCGAGATCGAGGCTCTGCAGCGCCTTGGACCAGACGTAAAAGCCCTGGGCACTGAACCCCGCTGCAAGCCGCTTCTGGATCGTCACCTGCAGCGAGTTGTAGTTGGCGCTCTCCGACGATTGGATCTGCGAGATCGTCGAGAAGATCGGATTGGATGCAGAGGCTGTCGATGTGGCGGCGTAAGCCTTCGCGTTATACGGGCGGCGGTTGTTCGCGGTTGAGCTGGTGTCCGCGTACGCGCAGGCTTGTGTTGTATCCGTGCAGCTTGCCGCCGCGGCGCCGCTGGAGGTGACATTGAACTGCGGATAATTAGCGTCCCACTCGGTAGGAAGCTTGCGAGAGAAGGCCCCGACATAGCTGCCGGAGAAGGCGAAGCCTCCGCCGAGCTGCTGCTGGAATCCGAAGTTGACCTGGTAGCTGACCGGCCAGCGGAAGTTCGGATCAACGGGAATGATGGCCGCCGGAGTGACGACATACTGCGGGTTCTTGGGGTTGTAGATGAACGGATAGGGCGAATGTCCTACGCCGCCGGCGATGCAGGTGGGATCGCCATTGCAGAAGTCCTTCGGGTCCGTCGCGTAGGGGTTGGAGACGTGGATGACGTTGTTGAACGTGGGACGCCCGGAGAACGGCTCACCATTCGAGGGATACGTGAAGAGATTGCCGCCGACCGATCCGTAGAAGAGACCAGCCGCAGCATGAATGACGGTGTGGCCGTTCGGATAGGGCGTCCACGCGAGTCCTACGCGTGGCGAGATGTGGTTGTAGCGGGTGTTGACGCCACCGGCGGGGACGCCGGGATCGCCTGGGAAGAGAACACCCTTCGGTCCGTTCGGCGCTACGGTCGACTGCGCTCCGGGAACGAAATTCATCGTGCGGCGGAGGGTGTCGGTCGGGGTGGTCTGGATGTCATAGCGAACGCCAAGGTTCAGCGTGAGGTTGGAAAATGCGCGCCAGTCGTCCTGCAGGAACAGGCCGTAGTTGAAGTAGTTCGCGTTGGCGTATACCGGAACGTCCTGCTCCATCGAGTTCGGGCTGCCGAAGAGGAAGTCGGTGATGGCTGCGGACGAGTGGTTGGTTGTGTTGGTGTGGGCCGTGAAGCTGAAGACGCCGTAGTCGTTCAGCGACGTCTGCTGCGCATCGTTCTCACGATCCGCTTCACCGCCGTAGTAAAGAGTGTGCTTGCCGTGCGTGCTGCTCACGACGTCGCGGATGGCGTAGAGGTTGGTGCCGGTGACCGGGCCGGAGATGGCGTTGCCCGCGGTAAACCAACCGCTCACACCCAGCTGCGGACGAGAGCAGCCGAGCGCCGCCGGCACGCCGCAAATAGTGCCGTTCGGAATCTGCTCCGCGAAGGTAGAGCCATAGTTTGCGAGGCTCTCCGAGGGTGAGGGCACGCGGCCACCGATGAGCCGGGTGTAGTTCAGTGCCAGCTGGTTCACGGTTGAATTGCTGATCGTCCAGACGTGCTGGATGTTCGCCTCGTGCTGGGCGAAGTTGTAGTTATGCACCACCCAGCCGAGCACGTTGTTGCCTGAGGGGTTCACGATGAAGTCGCCGGTCTCGTGGAAGTAACTGAACGTCAGCCGCTGTTTCGCGGTCATCTGGTAGTCACCCTTGTAGAGCTGCTCGTCGGTCTTCTGGCTGTAGGGGCTGAGCTGGTTGATCGTTCCACTGCTGCCGGCAGTCGGGATCAGGTTGGCCTTCATGATCGCCATGATGGACGGATCGAAGGTCGAGGGATCGCAGACGTTCGGCTGGTTGTTGAAATCGCACCAGGCCGAGGCCTTGGGGAGATACGGGTTGCAGGCCCAGAACTGCGTGGATGACTGCGCCGCGATGGTGCATTTAACGTTGTTGGCAACTTGCGAGGAGGCAGCCGTGGGGATGTTGGCTGTGAAGTTGCCCTGCACCATTGCCGCGCTGGGAACGATCGGATTGAAGATGTTGTCGGTGATGAAGCGGAATCCGGCATAGCTGCCGAAGAAGAAGAGCTTGTCGCGCTTGACCGGGCCGCCGACGGTGAAACCGAAGCGGTGCTGATTGTAGGGCGTCTTCACTGCGGTGGCGCGCGTAGTCGCGTTGAAGTTGCGGTCGCGGTAGAACTCGAAGACGGAGCCGTGGAAGTCGTTGGTGCCGGACTTGGTGAGAACGGTGACGACGCCGGCGGAGTTGCGGCCGTACTGCGCAGAGAAGTTGTTGGTGTCGACGCGGAACTCGCGGATGGCGTCAGGATTGGGCAGCGGGTTGCCGGTGTTGCGCACGCCGGTCATGTTGGAGCCGCCGTCGAGATAGTAAGAGACCTGACCGACGCCGGAGTCTGAGGAGCCGTTGATCTTGACGTGCTGCTCGGGGTAGCCGAGCGGATTGATCACGCCACCGTTGCCGCCAATGCCGGAGTTGTTGTTGTTCTGTACGCCGGGCGTGAGGTCGAGCAGCGTGTAAACGTTGCGGTCAACGAGCGGAAGATTGTCGATCTCGACGTTCGAGACCGTGCGGCCGAGAGTGGAGTTGCCGGTGTTCAGCAGCGGGACTTCGGCCGTAACCTCGACGGTCGTGGATTCGCCGCCGACCGGAAGCTGGAGGTCGACATGCGCCTCTTCCGTGACGGTCAGGGTGATGCCGGTGCGCTCGAGCGTCTTGAAACCCTGCGCCGAGACGCTGAGCTTGTACGGCCCGACAGGAAGAAAGTCGGCGCGGTAAGAGCCGTCGCTCTCGGTCTTGAGGGTGCGGGTGGTCTGGGTGTCGGTCTGGGTGATGACGACGGTCGCGCCGGGTACGGCTGCGCCTGTCGTATCTGTCACGATGCCGAACATTGTTGCGGTTGAAAGCTGCCCGTGCGCGGCGAGTCCCGAAATGGCAACCGCGATGATAAGCATGAGCGAACGCAGGAATCTGCTCACTGTGGTCCTCCTCGAAAAGAAAAACAAAGCGCTGCAGGGTGCCTAGATCGTTACCGTGACGTTTCTATGTTTCCCTGATAGCGCGCCAACATTACTCTGGCCGATTTACTTTTGGCAACCCGTTTTTCCCATTTTTCGGGCCATTCGTTTGGACTCCGAACGTTATAGACTACGTGGATTTCAAGGTAAATCGCTTGTCTTCTAGGATTTACCTCTATAGAAGCCAGCCTAAATGCCTCTGGAAAACTTTCCACCACGTAGATCGTTTGAAGTTCGAATCTTGACGGAAGAGGAGCTTTGAAAGGCTTCTTGGGGGGCGCGCGGGACTCGGGAGCGCCGGTGGAGTCATAATTGACAGCAAAGGAGATCGACCATGCCAGAGATCCCCGCAGCAGGACCACTGAGTGATGCGGCGACAGCAAAAGATGAGCCCAAAGCTCGTGAGAGTGCACAGAAGCAAAAGGTGCAGATCAGCGAAGACGAGTGGCGGAAGCGCCTGACTCCCGAGCAATTTCACGTTCTTCGCGAGAAGGGCACGGAACGCGCGTTTACAGGTGCGCTGGTGAACAACCATGCGGACGGGATCTATCACTGCGCGGCGTGCAATGCTCCGCTGTTCAAGTCGGAGACGAAATTTGAATCCGGGTCGGGCTGGCCGAGCTTCTTCGAGCCGGTTTCCGCGGATGCCGTGGAACTGCACGACGATTCCAGTTACGGAATGCGGCGGATCGAGGTGACATGCGCGACCTGCGGATCGCACCTGGGACACCTGTTTCCGGACGGTCCCAAGCCGACCGGGCAGCGCTACTGCATCAATTCCGCGTCACTCGATTTTGAGAACAAGTGAGAGACCACGGACGAACAGCAGAAAACCCTCGCGTCGGCGAGGGTTTTCTGCAGGAAGTGCGATTCGGTTATGTCGCGGCGGGTGTCTTGTGAGGGACCCGGGCGCGCTCATCCCGCTCCTGGTCGACTTCGAGAAGAGCGCGAGTCTCTTCAAGGGTAAGCGTCGCTCCGTCGACGATGAACTCGTAGTCGCCGGCATTATCCGGGACCTTGATGACGCCCTCGACTGTGTGTCCGCGTTTCCTGAGGGACTGAACGAGCAGTTCCGTATCCACCGACATTCTGCGCAACCTCACTCGTGAGATGTGTTCGCGCCGATTGTAAATGCCGGGACCGGTTAACCCTTAACGATCTTGCCGGCCTTGATGCAGCTTGTGCAGACGCGAACCCGCTTCGCAACCCCGTTTGTAAGTGCCTTTACCGTCTGCAGGTTAGGATTCCACCGACGCCGCGTCACGTTGTGCGCGTGCGAGATGTTGTTCCCGAACTGCGGCCCCTTGCCGCAAAACTCACATACCTGTGCCATAACAATCTCCAGAACAGCCAAACTTGTGTCGCAAACTCTAACCGAACTCCCCGAGGCCCCGTGGGACGACTCAAAAGGGAAGAATGGTAGGCACGATTGGATTCGAACCAACGACCTCTACCGTGTCAAGGTAGCGCTCTAACCAACTGAGCTACGCGCCTAAAATGCGTACACCGTAGTGTACCGTGGCCGGGGCCGCAGCGGCAACCCTGAACCGCGCTAATGCAGTCCCGCGCTAATGCAGTCCCAGGTGCTGGCTCATGCTTTCAAGGCTTTGCCCCTTGGTTTCCGGGTAGATCATGAGGACGACGAAGAACTCCACCACCATCATCGCCGCAAAGAACCAGAACGGCGCGGCCCGATTGTAGGCGGCGATGACCGGGAAAACGGTCGCGATCGCCGCATTCATCACCCAGTGAGAGCTGGAGCCGAGGCCCTGACCCTTGGAGCGGACGTTGGTCGGGAAGACCTCGCTGAGGTACACCCAGATGACCGCGCCCTGCGAGATGGCGAAGAAGACGATGAAGCCGATGAGCAGCGGTAGCAACAGGCTTTGATGGGAGTTCGAGGTATAGACCAGCGCTACGCCGATGAGGCAGACCGCATCGCCTAGGGCGCCAATCAACAGCAGGGTCTTGCGGCCGAGCTTGTCGATCAGGGCGATGCCTATGAATGTCGCACCGAGGTTCGCCGCGCCGATGATGACTGCCTGCACGTTGGCGCTCATGGCGCTGAAGCCTGCGGCGCGGAAGATGTCGTTGAGGTAGTAGAGAATCGCGTTGATGCCGGAGAGCTGATTGAAGAAACCGATGGAGATGGCGAGGAAGATGAGCAGCTTATATCGGCTGACGAAGAGGTGATCGTGGGCGGCGCCGCTCTCGGCCTCGAGGGATTTTCGGATGGCGTCGACCTCGGCCTCGGAGTCGGGCGAGCCCATCTGGAACAGGATGCGCTGCGCCTCCTCAAACCGGCTCTGCGAGACCAGCCAGCGAGAGCTCTGCGGAACGGTGAGCAGCAGCACCAGGAACAGCACGGCAGGAAGCACGCCTACCCCGAACTCCCAGCGCCACTGAATATCCAGTGCAGGGACAAAGTGCGCGACGATCGCGTTCGAGAGGTAGGCAAGCAGGATGCCGATCACGATGTTGATCTGAAAGAGACCGACCAGGCGGCCGCGCCACTTCGCCGGCGCGAGTTCGGCGATGTAAACGGGGCCGAGGACAGACGAGCCGCCGATGCCCAGGCCACCGAGGGCACGGAACGCGAGGAGGCTCCACCAGGGGCCGGCGAACGCACAGCCGACGGCGGAGATGACGTAAAGCAGCCCCATCCAGCGCAGGGCGCTGCGGCTGCCGATCCGCTGCCCGAAAGGTCCGGCGAGCATCGCGCCAGCCACCGTGCCGTACAGCGCGATGGCGACGGTGAAGCCCTTCTGGGCTTCCGAGAGTGCGTAGTGAATCTGGAGAGCGTGCGTCGTGCCGGCGATGACGGCCGTGTCAAAGCCGAAGAGCAGACCACCGAGCGCTCCTGTCAGTGCACTTCGTACCAGCAGCCACAAAGCGCGGCTCTGCCCATTTGACATGTGTCGTCTCCCCAAAACTCCTGCAATACAGTACAGCGATGAGCGCCACTTCCATGCGTTCGGGACTGCAGAGAACGCCGCTAGAGGACACTATCCAAGTTCTGGCATGTTCGCATACCAGAGCGCGGGTTGTCCCGTATGAGACCGGTTTCTCCGAAGGTTCCCGGTGTGACCGGGCGTTCACGAAGGCTGCGCCTGAGATTGAGTGTCTCCCTGGTTCTGCACTTTGCGCAGCGTGATCCAGGCATATTGCGCGGCGGAGAGCGGCGCGACAATGGCGATGGTTCGCAACAGCCAGCCGGTCAGTGGGCCGAGATGCCAGCCGGTGACGACCTTCGCAGTCATCACGAGAAGCACGGTGAGAATCTGGAGGCAGGTGTTGGCCTTGCCGAGCCACGTCGGGCTGAAGTCGCGAAGGATGTTCGTGACGTAGAGCAGCGTGGAGATGAGCAGAATGCCGAGATCGCGGCTGAAGACGAGCACCGTAACGTAGCGCGGGATGACGCCGACGTGCGTGAGCACAAGGAAGAGCGTGCTGAGCAGAGCCTTGTCGGCGATGGGATCGAGGAACTGGCCGAGGGTGGTCCGCTGTTTGAGAGCGCGCGCCAGCAGGCCGTCGAGTCCGTCCGAGAGGCCGGCGAGCCAGAGGAGCAGGAAGGCGATCTTCCAGTGCGCGTCCAGGATCTCGATGACGAGAAACGGCACGGTGAAGAGCCGCAGCATCGTGAGGAGGTTGGGCGCAGAGCGGACTTGTCGAAGATCGGTCACAGGGTCGGCCACAGGTGCGCTTTTGCATGGTATCTGATTCCGGCTCTTCAGGATGCGCGGGTTCACACGATCAGGGCGCCAGCGTCTTCTCGAAGACCATCGAGAGCTTCACCTGGCGATAGCCGTCGCGCAGGTAAAAGCGGTGCGCGGCTTCGCGTGTGCTGCGAGAGGTGACGCGAATCTGGTTGACTCCCTGCTCCAGCGTCCAGCGTTCCGCCTCCTCGCACAGTCGGCGGCCGATGCCCGCGCCCCGGAGCGCCTCTTTGACGACAAGACCACCGATAAGCCCGGACGGGTCGGATTGAAGATGGTGCGCAAGCGATACCTCGACCCAGCCGACGACCTCGCCATTGACCTCCGCGATGAAGGCCGCCCGGTCCGTTCGTCCGTCAAGCTGTTGCACCCAATCACAAATCTGCTCTGCGGTGCGCGCGTAGCCGAGCTGCGCCGCGAGCTGGGCTGCGGCGGCGGAGTCCTTCGGGCGAATCGGCCTGATGTGCACGTCATCCTTCATCTGCTGGCTCCTTGAGGCGCGGAATTGCGACCCCGTTGGTCTTGCTTCGCTCGACAACGCGCCGTACACTAAGAATGGCCCAAAATCCACGCATCGTCAGCGATTTGGCCATACCGAACATGCTGCGCCTGACCAAAAAAGCGGACTACGGCCTGATGGCCCTGAAGTACCTGGCTGAGCAGGCGGAGCCAGAGGTGCGCGGCCGGCTGGCGCACTCCGCCAGTGCCTCGGCCAAGGCGATTGCCGAGGCGTATCACATTCCACCGCAACTGCTGGCCAAGATTCTGCAGACGCTGACGCGGGCAGGCATTCTGGTTTCCACGGCCGGGACAAACGGAGGATACTCGCTGGGCCGCCCGGCATCGGAGATTAACGCCTTCGAGGTCATTCGCGCCATCGACGGTCCATTGTTTATTACCAGTTGCATAACGATTCACGGCACCTGCGACCTGCACGGCACCTGCACCATCAAAGAGCCGCTGCGCAAGGTCAACGACTCGATCAAGGACATGCTGAGCGGACTCAGCATCGCCGATCTCGTCGAGCCGGCAGACACATCTTTGCCGCCCGCACCGGTTGCAGGCGGCCTTGTCACTATCGCGATTTAAGCTTTTCAACGGATTACGGATCTGGAATCAGGAGTACACATCATGGCTGAGACCCTCGGAATGAACGTCACCCACACCAGCGAGACGCTGCCCCCGGGCGTGAAGCTGCCCATCTACATGGACAACCACGCGACCACGCCGCTCGACCCGCGCGTACTCGAGGCCATGATGCCGTACCTCACGGGCATCTTCGGCAACGCGGCCAGCCGCAACCACAGCTTCGGCTGGGAGGCTGAGGCCGCCGTCGAAAAGGCGCGCGAACAGGTGGCCAAACTCATCGGCGCCACTGCCAAGGAGATCATCTTCACCTCCGGCGCGACGGAGTCGAACAATCTCGCGATCAAGGGCATCGCGGAGATGTACCGCGAGCGCGGCAACCACATCATCACCCAGGTGACGGAGCACAAAGCCGTGCTCGACACCTGCAAGAAGCTCGAGAAAAACGGCTACCGCGTGACCTATCTGCCTGTTCAGGCGGATGGTCTGATCGACATCGAAGACCTGCGGCGCGCGATCGACGACAAAACCATCCTCGTCTCGATCATGTACGCGAATAACGAGATCGGCGTGATTCAGCCGATCCGTGAGATCGGCAAGCTGTGCCATGAGAAGGGCGTGCTGTTCCACACGGACGGCGTGCAGGCTGTGGGCAAGATTCCGGTCAACGTGATCGACGACAACATCGACGTCATGAGCCTCTCGGGTCATAAGATCTATGGACCGAAGGGTGTCGGCGCGCTGTATGTTCGCCGCCGCAATCCGCGCGTGCAGATCGCCGAGCAGCAGAACGGCGGCGGCCACGAGCGCGGCATGCGTTCGGGCACGCTGAACGTGCCGGGCATCGCCGGCCTGGGCAAGGCTTGCGAGATCTGCGGTGAGGAAATGGCCGCCGAGGCAGAGCGCGAGAAGGAGCTTCGCGACTACCTGCGCAAGAAGCTGGAGACTGCGATTGACTACACGCAGGTGAACGGCAACATGGAGCATCATCTGCCCGGCAACCTGAACATGAGCTTCATCTATGTTGAGGGCGAGAGCCTGTTGATGGGCATCAATGACATCGCGGTATCGTCCGGCTCTGCCTGCACCTCGGCGACGCTCGAGCCCAGCTACGTCCTCAAAGCGCTTGGCCTTGGCGATGACGTCGCGCACAGCTCTATCCGGTTCGGCATTGGCCGCTTCAACACCAAGGCCGAGATCGATTACGTTGCCGACAAGCTGATCAACGTGGTGCAGCACCTGCGCCAGCTCTCGCCGCTGTACGAGATGGTCAAGGAAGGCATCGACCTCACGAAGATCGAGTGGGCCGCGCACTAGTTTCCAATTCACATACAAGGAAAGCCCACCGTTCGCGGTGGGTTTTTTCTCGTCCTTAGCGAGCGCCGATCCCGTTGATTATCGTTCCATCAGCCGGAAGAACAACGCCTGTTTCGCGACGGGCTCAACCTTTGCTTCCAATTCGTCCATCTGGGCTTGGCTCAAAGGCGTAAAGGCTCGCGCTAATTCGGCGCACTCCTCTACCTGTTCCACTGAATCGCACCCGATGATCGCGGTGCTGATTGGCAGCGACAGGTTGTAGAAGAACGTCTCCTGCTTGGTCAGCGTTCCCGGGGTTGTCGCAATCGCGCCGCGTCCCTCCCAAGACCGCTTCTGCACTTCCACGGGCGGCGGGGTCCAGCTCGAAAGGATGCGACCGCGCGCCATCACCTTCATCCCGATAATGCCCATTTGCTTTTCAACCGCCATGGGCAGCAGGTCTTTTTCAAACGGGTAGTAGTACTTGTCTGCGGCATTCACCGCCATCAGAATTGTGTCGAATGGGAAGCGCCGTATGGACTCCATCAGCGCCTCCGGCCGAAATCTTCCGGTCACGCCGAGATGCCGCACCATCTTCTGATCATGGGCCTGCATCAACGCTTCAATGGCTCCGCCCTTGCCAAAGATCTGGTCAACATCCTCCTGAATCCCTACATCATGCAGTTGCCAGGTATCGATGTGATCTGTGTCCAGCAGCTTGAGCGAGACCTCAAGATTCTTGAGCGCTGCGTCGCGCGTTCGTTCCTTTGTCTTGCTCGCTATGAAGACCTGGTCGCGAGCGCCCTTGAGTCCTTTGCCCAAATACTGCTCGCTCCACCGCTCCGGGCCGCCATAGATCGCCGATGTGTCGAAGTAGTTCACTCCTAACTCGAGAGCGCGTTGAATCATCGGCAGGGCCACAGCTTCGTTGTTGGGCTTTTCCAGCGCACCCTGCCCACCCATGCCGAAGATCGTGCAGCGAAACCCCGTTTTGCCAAGGTTGCGCGTCGGCATCAGGTCTTGAACTGGCTTCGCCGCCCGTGCTGAACCCCCTTCGCCTGCCGCAGACGAAGCGATCACGCCCGTCGCAATCGCCGCTCCGGACTTCAAGAAACTTCGCCGACTATTCAGCGGTGCATCCTTCTGCTTCATCCACATTGCTCCAGAGCTGCCGGCGCGAGTGTATGCTTCCGTGTGCTGGACGGTCAATGAATAACGTTTGTCTTGGAACAAAATGGAGTCGGGAATGCACCGCTCGGGAGCGGAAAAACGTGCTCACCGTCCACGTCCTCACGAACGGCAACATGAATTTCGCCTACTTTGACTTCAAACCAGTCCACTGACGAGAATCAAAGCTGGAACCACATGACCACAATCTCCCCGCCGGAACTTACGCAGAAGCACACAGTGCTTCTCGACCGCCTCGCCTCGCTGGACTCACTGCTCGTCGCTTACTCCGGAGGAACCGACTCCGCGTATCTGGCGTTTGTTGCGCATCAGGTTCTCGGCACACGGATGCTCGCGGTGATCGCGGACTCAGCTTCGCTGCCGCGCGCAGAGTTGGCGGCGGCGCTCGCGTTTGCGAAAGAGCACTCGATTCCGGTCGAGACGCTTGTGACCAACGAGCTCGCGAATCCCGACTACCAGCGCAATGACGCGCAGCGTTGCTTCCACTGCAAGGACGAGTTGTTTACGCAGATGGAGCGGCTCCGGGCTGCACGCGGCTTTACGCACATTGCGTATGGCCGCAACCTCGATGACGATGGCGACTTCCGGCCCGGTCAGCGCGCGGCCGTGATGCACCACGCGATCGCTCCGCTGGCTGAAGCTGGACTTCGCAAGGCGGAGATCCGCACGCTCGCTCGCGCCGCAGGCCTTTCGCTCGCGGATAAGCCTGCGTCTGCCTGCCTCAGCTCGCGCATCGAGTACGGTCGCGCGGTCACTGCGCAGGCGCTTGCGCAGGTGGAGGCTGCAGAGGCGGCACTGCATGCGCTTGGGTTTACGCAGCTCCGCGTGCGTCATCACGGTGAGCTGGCGCGAATTGAGCTGACCAGGGACGAGCTTCCGCGGGCGTTCTCGCTCGACATGTTCGAGCGCATCAGCAGCGAGCTTCGCGCACTCGGCTTCCGGTACATCACGCTTGATCTTGAAGGCTTCCGCTCCGGATCGATGAATGCGCTCCTGCCGGTTTCTGCAATCGGCACGCGCTGAGGCGCAACGCACACTGAGCAAAGCTGGCAAACTGGAGATGGCTGCCTTGTTGCGGCGTCAAACGGAGTTTCATGCGTCTCGCTTATCTTGAATGCTTTGCCGGCGCGTCCGGCGATATGTTTCTTGGGGCACTGATCGACGTAGGCGTTCCTGCGTCCGTGCTTGAAGGTGCCGTTGACGCGCTCAACATCGGCGCGTCGCTCAGGATCGAAAAGGTTGATCGCAGCGGCATAACCGCGACGAAGGTCCACGTGCTGGAGCACGGTCATGTCATAGAAGAGGCGCACGAGGACTCGCAGTTGCCGGAGCAACATACGCACAGCCATTCGCACGCGCCAACGACGCAGCATCTGCATAAGGGCGGCCATCATCATCACGAAGAGCACACGCATTCGCAGGAGCACACGCATGGCCGATCGCTCCGGCAGATTCGAGCGTTGATCTCCGCGGCCCCGCTCGATGGCCGCGTGCGCGAGCTGGCAGTGCGCGCCTTCGATCTGCTAGGTGCTGCGGAGGCGAAGATTCACAACGTCCCTGTCGACGAGATTCACTTCCACGAGGTGGGCGGCGTTGATGCGATCGTGGACATCGTCGCGTGCTGCGCTGGAATTGTGCACCTCAACATCGGCCGCTGGCACTCGTCCGCTCTCAATGTTGGTGGAGGCATGGTCGATTGCGCGCATGGCCGCTTTCCAGTTCCCGCACCGGCTGCGGCCGAGTTGCTGCGGGGGTTGCCGACCTACTCCGCGCACGTGGAGAAGGAGCTGCTGACACCCACGGGAGCAGCGCTTTTGCGTGTTCTGGAGCCGACGTTTGCCCCTCAGCCAGCGATGCGTGTCGACCGAATCGGTTACGGCGCAGGCACGCGCAATCCGGCCGGATTCCCCAACGTGCTGCGACTCACAATCGGCGAAAGTTATGCCGATCATCAGGCACACCAGACCGACGAGGTCATCGTGCTTGAGACTGCGCTGGATGACTGTTCGCCGCAGATTCTTGCCTTCGTTGCCGAGCGTGCCCTCGCACTCGGCGCACTCGACGTGATGCTTGCGCCAGTGCAGATGAAGAAGGGCAGGCCGGGGACGCTGCTGACGGTGCTGTGCGCACCTGGCAGCGAGTCGACGGTTGCTGATCTGATCTTTCGCGAGACATCGACCCTCGGAATTCGCACGCGCCGCGAATCGCGCCTGATTCTCCAGCGGGAAATCATCACGGTAGAAACCCCGTTCGGCCCCATCCGTGTGAAGCGAGCAACAACAACTGACGGCGAGGCACGAAACCTTGCACCCGAGTTCGAAGACTGCCGTGCCGCAGCCGATCGCACAGGTGTTCCCGTGAAAGAGGTGCTGCGGGCCGCACTCGCCGCTGCCACAGCGAAGCAAGCATGACGCGCTCATCGATCCTCGAGCTTCTCGCGCAGGTGGAGAGGGGCGAGCTCACAACGCGTGACGCTGCCGACCGCCTCGCGAGGTTGCCGTTCGAAGACATCGGGCACACGCGCATCGATCATCACCGAAGTCTGCGGTCGGGACTTCCGGAGGTCATCTACGCTCGCGGCAAATCGCCGGAGCAGACGGCGGCTATCTTCGAGAGGCTGGCCGCGTCGGGCGTGAATGTGCTCGCAACGCACGCTGACGAAGCGACTGCGCACCTCGTCCTTGCGGCACATCCCGAGGCGCAGTATCACTCCGTCGCGAAGCTGCTGGCCCTTCGGCAATCAAAGGCCGAAGACGGTCGCGGTCACATCGCCGTCGTGTGCGCGGGGACAAGCGATCTTCCGGTCGCCGAGGAGGCTGCAATCGCTGCAGAGACTTTTGGCGGGCGTGTTTCGCGGTTCTATGACGTTGGCGTCGCCGGTCTGCACCGTCTGCTGGCCGTCAATGAGAGTCTTCGCGAAGCGAATGTGGTGATCGTATGCGCGGGCATGGAGGGCGCACTGCCCTCTGTGGTCGGCGGGCTGGTTGCTGTCCCGGTGATCGCGGTACCAACGTCGGTCGGGTACGGAGCCAGCTTCGGCGGCGCGGCGGCGCTGCTGGGAATGCTGAACTCCTGCAGCCCGAATGTGACGGTGGTCAACATCGATAACGGCTTCGGCGCGGCATACGTCGCAACGCTCATCGCGCGCGCGGCGGCACGGTAGTTACCCGGGCGACGCCTGGCTCGTGCCTTCGAGCGCACGCACGCGCTCTTCAAGCGCTTGCACCAACTGCTCCAGCTCACCGATTCGGCGTTGTAAATCGCTCGCCGGGGCGGCCATTGGGACAGCACCTACACCAGCAGCGCTGTGAGCTTCCACCTCGCCGCTCAGCCGGTGAATCCAGCGGCTCTCGCGTGCGCCCGGCTGGCGTGCGAGCTGCACAACCAGTGGCTCCTCGCGCGCGGCAAGGCGATCGAGCACTGCAGTAACCGCAGCCACGTCATCAAACGTGTACATGCGTTCGGCGCGGGCGCGCAGCTCGGCAGCCGTCTGCGGGCCGCGCAGCAAAAGCAGTCCGAGGACAGCAGTCTCCGGCCGGCCGAGCCCGAGCTTCCCGTACGCCAGGTGTTCGAACTTGGAGACCCTGGAATCGGCCTGAACCCGCACCAACCCGAGCTGCTCCAACTCAAACAGCGCCGTACGGGCATCCGCTTCGCTCAGCTCCATGACCGGGTCACGACTGGACTTCTGGTTGCACGCGTTCACCAGCGCATTCAGGCTCAGCGGGTAGTACTCCGGCGTCGTGATTCCCTTTTCAATCAGCGCGCCCAGAACGCGCACCTCGGCAGCAGTCAGCGTCAACATCTTCTTTATGCTAACGAAAGCAGGCCCCGGATGCGCTACTATGGCAGGCGCTGACGGAGGGCGTATGAAAGACCGCTTCCGGGAAAAAGCAAGACAGCAACTCAAGGTTCGACGGAATATCCCGGCGCACATCGCCTTCTGGGCGTTCGTTGTGCTGCTTCTCTATGTGTTCTGGAAGGCTTTTTCGGGCGGCTCCTGATCATAAACGCCGCGGAGACATGCTCCTGGCGAGCTTCAGGCATCACACGGCTATGCGTCTTCGCCTGCAAGTTGCGGTCACGCTGCTGCTTTGTTTTCTTAGCATCAGTTCCCGGGCCTTCGGCTATTCGGTGCTCACACACGAGCAGCTCATCGATCTCACCTGGAACACATCCATCGTTCCGCTCCTGCTCAGCCGGTATCCCACTCTCACCCCCGACGAGCTCGAGCACGCCCGCGCCTATGCCTATGGCGGATGCGTCATCCAGGACATCGGCTACTACCCGTTCGGCGACAAGAATTTTTCGAACCTGACGCACTACGTCCGCTCCGGCGACTTCATCGTGAATTTGTTCCGGAACGCCGGCAATGCTGACGAGCTGGCGTTCGCAGTCGGCGCACTCTCGCATTACATCGGCGACAGCGTCGGCCACTCACAGGCTACGAATCTGGCTGTTCCCGTAGAGTTTCCCAAACTCCGCAGACGCTATGGCAATGTCGTGAACTATGCCGAAGGCGAGCATCAGCACGTCCAGACCGAGTTTGCCTTTGACATCGACGAGATCGCAAATCACCGCTTTGCTCCGGTGACTTACCTGCGTCACGTCGGTCTCGAGGTCCCGACACGACAGCTCGCGCTGGCCTTCTACCAGACCTATGGTCTTCGCGAAGACTTCACGCAGACGCGCCACCATCGCGTGAACGTGAGCGCCTATCGCTGGGCTGTGCACCGCTTCATTCCTCGAGTCGCTTACGCAACAACACTGCTGCATCGCCATCATGAGCCAGCCGAGGTGGATTCTGATCCCGACGTCCAGCGGCTCATGGCCGAAGTGAAGGCAGTCGAGCAACAGAACCATTGGGACGAGTACCGCAAGCATGCCGGCCCCCTCACGTACACGCTCGCCGGCCTCATCTTCATCGTGCCGAAGTTTGGGCCTCTGAAGCTCACCGCCGTCAAAGGGCCGACATCACAAACGGAGCTGGATTACGTGCACTCAGTGATCCGGTCGACAGATGCGCTCAACCACGCTCTTCGGCGGTTCACTCCTCCACCGTCCACCAAGCCGTCAGCACAAGAGGCCGCATCCGCAGACACGCACGCGCTTCCGCCGCCAACCGATCCGCTGCCGGCGAAGCCCGGTTCGTCGCAAGCTGTGCCGCGTGGTTCAATCGACCCGCACCATCCGCTGCTCAACCGCGATCTCGATACCGGCAATCCCGTGAAGCCGGCTGGATATCCGCTCACCGACCAGACCTACGCCTATCTTCTCCACGGTCTGACGCAAACACCGACGGACCCTGTTCCCCCCGGTATTAAGGAAGACATCCTGGCCTACTACGCGGACCTCTCACTTCCCTTCGCCACGAAGAAGGATCCCGCCGCCTGGGCTGCCGTACAGCGCGACCTTGCCACATTGCAGACCATGCCGACAAGCCCGTGGGCGGTTCCGTATGCGACATACGGCGACGGTTCCAGCGATGATGTCCCACCGCCGGCCGCCGCAAATAGCGACACAAAGTAGCTGGCTGCTTCGCCCCCCTCAATCCAGCACCCCAAATTTTTCTTCGACGCAGCGTCCTTGCCGCGATATGATTCCCCGTCACCCGGCCCAATCCTGCTCCGTTCCGGAGAATCCATGCGACTTCCGTTCGCTTCCGCGCTCGTCTGCGCTCTTTTCGTTTTGCCGGCCGCCGGCTGTAAGACCTCCTCCACTGCAGCCGCCACGGCGCCCTCTTCTGCGCCGTCCGCCGCATCGCAGCCAACCCAGTCTGCCATCCCCTCGACCACCACGACGGCGACGGTCACTGACCCCTCGATGAACAACGAGACCGCCTTCACCGTGACCATCCCTTCCGGCTGGAAGCTCGACGGCACGGTGACGACGAACCCGTGCAACAACATTCCGTCTCCGGTCTTCCGTGCCTACGCCTCCGACGGCCTCACCGAGCTCCGCCTCATGCCGATCTTCGGCTGGCGCTGGAGCAAGGCGGCTCCACCCCCCGGCGCGAACCGTGGCTGTCTCCCGCTTCCCGGCCCGATGTCGGCCGCCCAGTTCGCGCAGTACTTCGTCGGCACCATTCAGGGCGGCGTCCACATCATCGGTCCCATGCCCGTCTCAGCGCTGGTTCAGCAGGCCGCGCAGAAGTACGCCGACAACATGAACGCCGGCAACGCGCGTCTGATGCCCGCGCTGCAGGCCCACAACACCGGAGACACCGCAGCGCTTCACTTCCAGACCGTCAACGGTTCCTTTGTCATCGACCAGCGCGTACTCGTCCGGCTGCAATGCGGCACGCGTGATTCCGGCCCCCTTGCAGGAGGCGGCTGCATCGCCTTCACAGAGGTGCTCCGCGCCCCGCAAGGGAAGCTTGACCAGCTCATCCAGCTCGTCGACAGCACGAACATGCCGAAGGTCACGCCCGATCCGCAATGGTTCTCGGCCGTCCTGCAACGCCAGCAGCGACAGGGTCAGGCCATGCTGTCTGCACTCGCCCGCCAGGAGCAGCAGGAGAGCAGCATGCTTCATCAGCAATTCGAGCAGAGTATGCAAAGAATGCAGGCCAATCACGAGGCCTTCATGCAGCAGCAGGAAGCCAGCTTCCACAGCTCGATGAACAACGCGAACGCCGCCATGAACGCCCGATCCACGGCAGCCTCCGACTGGGTCGACTACGCGCTCGATCAACAAACCGTCACCGGCGCCGGCGGCACGGTCAAGGTCTCGAACGCCTACGGCACAACGTGGTCCAACGGGCAGGGGCAGTGGTATCAGACCAACGACGTCAACAGCAATCCCAATGGCGTGCTCAAGGGCACGTGGACGCAGGACACCAAGGTCCACGGCAACGGCCAGCCCTACTGAGGGCCCAGGATCTTGCAATGGCATGGGTTCTCTTCGCGCTTCTGCAGATCGTCTTCATGGCTCACGGCATCCGCCAGGAACGGGCGGCGGGCCTCTGGAGCTGGTCCAAGTTCTTCTTCGCGTTCGCCTTCGGCCTGGCGGAAACAGCCGCCCTGGTAGTGCCTCTTACTTTTGTCGACCCGCACGGCCCGCACGCCCGCTACTTCGTCCCGGTCCTGGTCGTCGCCTCGACCGTCGCGGCGCTCAACTTCATTTGGTTCATCATCATCTGCCGCCGCTGGAAGCTGCCCAACGGCGAAACCAGCCTCCAGGCGTATCACGACGAACATCCCAAACAGCCATAAATCACCCTTTCGCACCGAAACAGTCCGAGTTATCATCTAAAGGACAGGAGTTTTCCCATGGCATATAGCGACAAGGTTGTTGACCACTACGAGCACCCCCGAAATGTGGGCACCCTCGATAAGAACTCCGCCGAGGTCGGCACCGGCCTGGTCGGCGCCCCCGAGTGCGGCGACGTCATGCGCCTCCAGATCAAGGTGAACCCCGAGACCCAGGTCATCGAGGACGCGAAGTTCAAGACCTTCGGCTGCGGCTCGGCCATCGCCTCCAGCTCGCTCGCCACCGAGTGGGTCAAGGGCAAGACCGTGGAAGACGCGCTCAAGATCTCGAACACCGACATCGTCAAGGAGCTCTCGCTTCCGCCGGTGAAGATTCATTGCTCGGTGCTGGCCGAAGACGCCATCCGCGCCGCGATCGGCGACTGGAAGAAGAAGAACCAGGTCGCCGAAGCTACCCCGGCTGCTGCGGTCGCCGCGAACTAAGTTGCACACCTCCAAGAGCCGGCGAGTCTCTGCGCTCCGCCGGCTTTTGCATGCCGCTTTTCTTGCTGTCATCCCCGAAGGGGATCTGCTTTTCTGCCCTAACTAATGTCGACCCTCCTCCAACCCGGAACCGCTGCCCCCAAGCCCGGCGCCTCTACCGAGACGTCGAAGGACCCGTTGGCGGGCATGACGCTCCTCACCGCCGAAGGCCAGGAGCCTCGCGCGAAAGCTGCCGTCGAGATCACGAAGAACGCCCTCAAGCGCATCCGCATCGCCATGGCCAAAGAGGGCATCTCGCCCGACGCCGGCGGCCTGCGCCTCGGCATTCAGGGCGGCGGCTGCTCCGGCCTCAGCTACAACATCCGCTTCGACACGCAGCCTCGCGAGCGCGATCGCGTCTTCGTCTTCGGCGCCGGCGTCGAAACCCCCAACGACCCGAGCGGCGCCAAGCCCATCCGCGTCTTCGTCGACCCCAAGTCCTTCCTCTACCTCGCGGGCATGGTGCTGGACTTCGAAGAGACCCTCATGCGCCAGGGCTTCAACTTCATCAATCCAAACTCGACGAAATCCTGCGGCTGCGGCAGCAGCTTCTCCGCGTAGCTCATTCCGCCGTCGTCGGATCAATCACCGTCGTCACTTCCTCCACTGAATTCGCCGGAAACCCACCCAGCTTCGCATGCTCGCGAACCATCTCGGCATTGGGCGCGATGTAGATGCAGTACAGCTTGTCTTTAGTCGCATAGGACTGCAGCCACTGAATCTGTGGCCCCAGCTTGTTCAGCACTCCACAAGACGTTTGCGAAGCAGCCTTCAACTGCTCCGGAGTCCAACCTCCCAGGCCGGGAATCTCGCGCTCGATAACAAACTTTGGCATGAATTAGCTCCTGATTTGGATTCCAGGCCCGACAAAGTACCCTAAGAGACGGCATGAGTCACGACGACCAGAAGAACGGCCAGCCCAATTACTTCACGCAGTTCGACCTTCCCCGCCACCTCAACATCGATACGGCGGCACTCGAAAAGTCCTTCTACGCGCATTCACGAAAGCTGCACCCGGACCGCTTCGCCTCTCGGCCCGCCGCCGAGCAGGAGGCAGCGCTTGCGGCCAGTTCGCGACTGAACGACGCCTATCGTACCCTGCGGGACCCCATCGCGAGAACCGAATATCTGCTCCAGCTCGAGGGAATCCAACTCGAAGAGCAGTCTCGTGCCGCGACCGACGCCGCTCGCGCTGCCGGCACGGAGAAGAAGCAGGTCGCGCCCCCCGATCTTCTCGAAGAAGCCTTTGAGCTCAACATGCAGCTCGAAGAGATGCGCATGGCAAAGCAGATGGGCGATGACGATCCGCAAACTCGCGCCGACCTCGAAGCCGCACGCACGAAGTTCACCGCCATGCTCAACGACGCGCAGCAGCAGCTCGAAGCGCTCTGGTCCAAGTGGGACGCCGCCGAAGACACCAACGACCCCGCCGCCCGCGACCGCGCCAAACAATCCATGATCGCGCTGCTTAACCGGCGCAGCTACATCCGCAATCTCGTCCGCGATGTAAACGCCACCCTGGAGTAACAACCGCCGTGGCGCACCTTTGCGAATCTTGGCGCCCTTCGCGTCAAAGTCTTTCCTGCCAACTCACACTCGCAACTCGAAACAAACCGAACCGTGTCTTCCCTGGTTCCTCCACAGCTTTCCCCACCCCCGAATCGGCTACCCATAACAAATGCGCCGCCTCATCCTCATCCTGCTCTTCCCCTTGCTCCTCGCGACCGCCACCCGCGCCGACGAGCACCCGGACTGGACCACCCAGATCACGCCGTTCCGCATCGCCGACAATCTCTACTACGTCGGCAGCCGCGATCTCGCGTCTTACCTTATCACCACGCCGCAGGGCGACATCCTGATCAACTCCAACCTCGAAACCTCGCCTCCGCAGATCCGCCACAGCGTGGAGCAGCTCGGCTTTCACTGGAGCGACATCAGGATCCTGCTGATCAGCCACGCGCATTCTGATCACGCAGCCGGGAGCGCGCAAATCCTGCGCGAAACGCATGCGAAATACATGGTGATGGACGGCGACGTTCCCGTTGTCGAAAGCGGCGGCGCAACCGACTTCGCCTACGGTCCCAAGCCGCAATATCCTCGCGCGCACGTTGATCGCATCCTGCACGATGGCAGCACCGTTACGCTCGGCAACGTCACACTCACGGCTCACAAAACCGCCGGCCACACGCGCGGCTGCACCACCTGGACGACGCGCGTACACCTTCCCGGCGAGCCCGCCGACAAGCTTCGCAACGTCCTCATCGTTGGAAGCTGGAATGTGAATCCGGGCTATCGGCTCGTCGCCGCGCACGGCAAACCCGCATCGTATCCCGGCATCGCGCAGGATTACGAGCACGCCTTCGCTGTCTTTCGCTCGCTGCCCTGCGATATCTTCCTCGGCGCGCACGGCCAATACTTCGACATGCTGGCCAAGCTGGCGCGAATGCCGCAGCAGGGCGACTCAGTCTGGATCGATCCCAACGGCTACAAGGCTGCCATTGCCGAGCGACAGCAGGCGTTCGAAACAGAGCTGCACAAGCAACAAACCACCGTGCACACCCACTGACCCGCTAACCCGCTGACTCGCTGACTTGCTTCTCCAAGCGCTCGAGATGATGGAGATCGTGGCCGGCCATCGTCTCCACGATCGTCCAGACGGGCATCGTTCCGCGCTCAGGATGATTGATCTCGAACGTTTTCTGCTGTTGCGTCAACGACCGCACGAACGCCACATTCCACGCACGTAATGCGCGATAGGTAGCCATGGCTGCCGCGGCGCTATACGCGCTGTAGTTGCGCGCCCAGTCGTCCTGGTCAAAGGGCTGTATGTCGACACCGGCCGCTCCCTGGCGCAGCCGGAATCCGAACGCAAGTTCGCAATCGGCGAGATGCGCGATGATTTCGCGAATGCTCCATTTGTCCGGAGCAGGCCGCTTCTCAATCTGCTCACTGCTCAATTTTCCGAGCAGCGCCTCGAGCCTCGCCGGCGTGGCTTCCATCACTTCGACCGGGTCACGCTGGCCAAGCTCTGGGGCATAGGGGTTCAGACTCATGCGGTTCCCTCCGCCGCGGGAGCTGACTGGCCGGCCCACGGGTTGTAGCTGCCGACCCACCAGATGTGGCCTTCGGGGTCGCAGCAGGAAAAGCTCTTGCCGCCGTACTCGGGCGCGTTGAGCTCCTGCACGATCTCGACCCCAGCCGCTTTCACGCGCTCGTAGATGGCCACGCAGTCGTCGTTGCTGTCGGCGATGATACACAGGCCGACGGTCTCGCGGCCGCCGGTCTCTTTCACGTCGATCCAGCGGCGCGCGTAGACGTGATCGGCGTCTGTCACTGAGCCGAGCATGAGCATCCCCTTGCCGCGCGTAAGCTGCGCGTGCGCGACGGTATTGTTCGGCCCTTCGAATACCGCTTGCTTTTCGAAGCCGAAGACGCGGACGAGCCAGTCGATAGCAGCATGCGCGTCGTGGTAGCGGAGGCTGGGGATAATAGTGGAGCCTTGGATCCTCATACTGTGTTCCTTTGTGACGTGTGCAGAATCCTACTAACCCTACCCCTCCCCCCGGCAAATTTGCGCAAAATCTTGAAATTGCACGGTTTGGGCTTGGACCTTCTGCTAAATTCCCTCGAATGTTTCAGTTACAGTCAAAGTCTTGAAACGAGACAAGTTAGAGGATGGGGGGGGTACTTTTTTTTCGATGTGCCCCGCGTGCGACGGGCGTTGCGCGGAGGGCGTAGGATGCGCGATACGACTTCTCTATCCCCGAAGGAGGCAAGGCAAAAATGGGACTTCTCGACAATCTGGAATCGATGGCTGCCGGATCAATGGCGCAGAGCGGAAATCCCACGGCGAAGGTTGCAGGCGGCTTGATGGAGGCGCTCGACCAGCATCCCGGTGGCCTTGGCGCCATTATGCAGAACTTCCGCAACAATGGGCTGGGCGGCCACGTCGACGCGATGCAGAACGGCCAGACGCCGACAGTTACGCCTGACCAGGTGCAGACCGGACTGCAGGGCACGGACATCATCGACACGGTGGCGCAGAAAGTCGGTGTATCGCCGGAGGTTGCAAAGGTGGCGATGGCGACCGTGCTGCCGATGGTGATGGCACACTTTGCGCAGAACGGCAGCGCACCGAGCGGGAGTGTGCTGGGCGGGATGCTGTCGAAGTTCGCCTAGTAGCCGGCGGCTTTGCCGAAGTGGTGGCGGTGATCCTGGCCGCCCGTGAGTTCGCCGGTTTCGGGGTCGACGGCAATGAGCTCGCTGTCGCCCCAGATGCCGGGGCTGTTGAAGTCCTTCGCGCCGGCGCGCTCGGTGCTGTAACCGTCTGCAGTCATCGCGTCCACGACGTTCTGCGGGAAGGCCTTTTCGAACTGCAGCGTGTCAGGCATCCACTGGTGGTGGAAGCGCGGAGCGTCGGCGTCGGCCTGGATGTCGAGACCGTTGTCGACGACGCTGATGAGGTCGTTGGCGACGGTGGTGATGATGGTGGAACCACCCGGGCTGCCGAGCACGAGCCGGAGTTTGCCGGGTGTGCAGGCGACGGCGCCGCGAACGGCCTGAAATTCCGCAGTCTTTCCATTACCAGCTGCGGCGCGCGGCCGCGAGGACAGTGTCCTGCACACGGGCGGCCCGCTCACGATCGTAGGCGTCATGCAGGAGAGCGGGCGTTTGCCAGGCGCGATGGCGTTCGCCGGTCCTTGAATGAGGCCGAAGCCGTTGGGCACGCCCATCTTGGAGGCGAAGTCGTCCATCTCGTCGTTGAGCAGGAAGCCGAGCTTGTCGACGGTCATGCCGTTGCCGAAACCGAAGTTGAGCGTGTAGGTCATGGCGACGGCGTTGCCCTGCGCGTCGACGACGGAGAAGTGCGTCGTCTGATTGGATTCAGGCGCGATCGGCGAGAGCTTCGGCGGCTCCGGCATGAAGCCGGGCGGGCGCGTGAGTGTGGCGGAGGGCGAGGGCTCCACAGGGTCGATGGTCTTGCGCCACGCGGCCGCGTAGGCAGGGTTGGCCATCTGCTTCAGCGGCATGTGCGGGTTGAAGTCGGGGTCGCCGAGGAAGTCGGCGCGGTCCATGTAGGCGCGCCGGAAGGCTTCGGTGATGTAGTGGACCTGAGCCGGCGAGCGGTCAGGTGTGGCTTGGCCGTTCAGGTGTGTGAGGTCGTAGCCGGAGAGGATGTTCAGAGTTTCAATCAGGACGATGCCGCCGGAGCTGGGCGGCGGCGAGGTGAGCACCTCGAGCCCGCGATAATGGCCGATGAGCGGCGTGCGCTCTTTGACTTGATAGCTGGCGAGATCCTTCGCCGTGATGAGGCCGCCGTTGGCTTTTTCGTACGCAGCAATTTGCTGAGCTATAGCCCCGCGGTAGAAGCTGGATGGATTGCGCGCAATCTGGCGAAGGGTTGCGGCCAGCTCGGGCTGGATGAGGCGGTCGCCGCCCTTGTAGAAGTTGCCGTCGCGCTGGAAGATGCGGCGCGAGGTTGGGTACGGGGTGAGGTTGCGCGAGTGAAAGATGCGCGCTTCTTCATCGGTGAGGACGAAGCCTGCGGAAGCGAGACGGATCGCGGGCGCCATGACGCGGCTTAGGCCCAGGCGGCCGTAGTGCTGCTCGGCGTAGACGAGACCGGCGACAGTGCCGGGAACGCCGGACGCCTTCGGGCCATCGATCGACATGCGCGGGATGACGTTGCCCTGCGCGTCGAGATACATGTTGGCACTGGCGGCGGCGGGAGCTTTCTCGCGGAAGTCGAGGAAGTGAGGCTTCGAGGTTTTTGCTGGGTGAGCGCTTCCGAGGCCGTGGCCGCCGGGGCGAATGAGCATGAAACCGCCTCCGCCGATGTTGCCTGCGGCCGGAAAGGTGACGGCGAGCGCGAAGCCGACCGCAACCGCGGCGTCGACGGCATTGCCGCCCGCGTGGAGGATTTCGACGCCGGCGTCGGTGGCGTCGTGCTGAATGCTCACGACCATCGCGTGCTGCGTGCGCACGGGCGGCGTCGGCGGGATGGGCGAGCCGGGAGCAGGTTCAGTCAGTGCAGTCTGGGCGAGGGCGCTCGCTGTGAAGAGCGAGAGTGTAGCGATGGAGAGAAGCCTGCGGCGAAGAGTCGTTTTCATGCGTCCGGAATCAGCTAATGATAGCGGGAACAATGCAGGGGCAACGGGCGTATGAAAAGCAACGGGCCAGTTTGTGCAAGGAAGGCGGCAAACGATGAAGACGCTGTTACGTGCAGTGGTGTGGATCTGCATGGTGTTCCTGATGCTGGGCGCGGCCTGGGGACAGAGGGATTCGGGCGCGAGCGCAGATGCGACTGCGGTCGACGTTTCGGGGCGCTGGCTGGGCTCGTTCGACATTATGCGGCAGGACGGCACCGTAGAGCCGGACAACGCGGTGTTCGAGCTGAAGCAGAGCGGACGAACGCTGGCGGGCAGCGCAGGTCAGAGTGAGAGCAAGATGACCCCGCTGAAGGAAGGCGAGGTCACGAATGAGACCGTGCGCTTCACGGTGGTGGTTCATCAGAATATGCCGGTGCATTTCGCGCTGAAAGTGGAAGGTGACCGCCTGCGCGGAGAAGCTACAGGCCTGCCGGGCCTGGAGCCAGGTTCGACCGTGACGGTGAATGTGGCGCGGTGGCCGGAGGGCACGCCTGCGCCGGAGATTGTGCACGCGCAGGACGTGCTGTTTAGGACGGTCGCAGGGCTGGATACGAAGCTGTTCGACGCGTATAACCACTGCGACCTGGAGACGATGGGCGCGATGGTCGAGGACGGGCTCGAGTTCTACCACGACAAGACGGGGCTGATGGTGGGCAAGCAGCCGTTTCTTGAGGCGATCAAGAACAACATCTGCGGAAAGGTGGAGCGCACGCTGGTTCCGGGATCGCTGGAGGTGTATCCGCTGAAGGATTATGGAGCGGTGGAGATTGGCGTGCACCGGTTCTCGCATCCCGGACACCCGGACGACGGAATGGGTGAGGCGAAGTTTGTGACATTGTGGGAGAACAAGAACGGGACGTGGAAGATGTCGCGCGCGATCAGCTTCGATCATGAGCCCGTGAAGCAGTAGGCGTCGGTGGGGATGTGACGCTCTATGCGACCCAGAGCAGCGGCTGGCGGATGGGGTAGTTGCGAATGATCTCGGGGTCGGTGGGATCGGGGTCGAGGCGGCGCCAGAGCGCGATGTAGTCGGAGCGATCGCAGGCGAGGCCGCAGAAGAGCAGGCCGGGCGAGCGCACCGGCCATGCGTCCCAGTGCTGGATGTCGTGCGCGTAGGGCCAGCGCAATTTGTCGTCGAGATAGGGATAGAGAAAAGCCGCGGCGCGGCAGAGAGCGGCGCGGGCGGGGGCGTGTGTGTTTGTCGGGAACGGGAACTTAGCGGCTGATTCCGAGATGTCTGACCGGCTGTTGACGGAGGGTGTGAAGCTCGTCTTGTTCGGCGGCGGCGTTTGCGAGGGTACTAAGAACGAGCCTCCCTTTGGGGGTGGGGGCGGCGGCGTTGATGGTGAGGTCGCGAGGATGCCGAGCGACCAGCCGAGGGTGGTGGCGCAGTCGAACTGGAAGATGGAGTAGCCGTAGGGCTTGGTGCGGGCGAGCTCGCGGGGGAAGCTGCCGTTGGCGGCCTCCTGCTGGGGGAGCTGGAGGGTCTCGAAGCGGGTGCGGACCTCGTCGCGAGTGAGGTTGTCGCCGGCGAGGCGCGCGAACTCGGCGGCCTGGAGCGCCCAGGCGATGGCGTGGTTGTTGGTGGCGTCGCGCTCTTTGAGGCCGGGGGCGGAGGTCTTCATCCAGTTGAGGTAGTCGCGTAACCACTGCTGGACGGCGGCGAAGTTCGCCGGACCGAGCGCGTCTTTCAGGAACCCGGCGGCGCGCGCGGGCTCGACGAGGTGGAGGGTGTCGATGATGCCGTAGGAGCGGCCGGTGGGGCCGCCCGGGTAGCCCTGCGCATACTCGAGGCTCGGATTCATGCGGGTGGCCGGGGTGACGAACCAGGCGACAAGGTGCGCGGCGGCGGCGCGGGCGAAGTCTTCCCGGCGGGTGAGCAGGAACCCGGCGGTGAGGGCGGGGACAGCCTGCGAGAGCCGGATCATGGCCTGGCGGTGAAGTTGGAAATTGGCCGGGTTGGACTTGCCGTCAATTTCCTTCCAGGGGCCGTTGGGATTCGCCGGGTTGGGCCAGAAGTAGTCCGCCTGGGAGAAGAAGTCGTGCAGGGTGCCGGGGGAGTTGGGCGCGGGGAAGTCGGTGAGGGTCTGAGGCTTGGCCGTAAGCCACTGATTTGCAAGGCGAAGGATGCGGTCGCGGTCGACGGCGGCGACGAGGCTGTAGGCGCTGGCAGGGGGCGGTTCTATCACCGAGAGGCGGTGGGCCGGGAGACGGCGGGCTGCGAGGGCGGCGGCGGAGAGAAGGCAGAAGCGGCGGCGGCCGAGGCTGGACACCAGACCACGATACCGGGATTGCTCCGCGTGGAACAATGTGAGTGACTTTTTAGTAGATTTTATGCAACCATTACGCTATAGTTTCGTCTAAGAGGATGCGGGCAAGGCAAAGGGGCCGCCCGCACACCTTATAAGTGCATGGAATGCAAGGAGATGAAGACGATGGCGATTACACGATTTGTTCCGTTCCGCAGTGGATTCAGCGATATGGCGGTTCTGCAGAATCGGCTCAACTCGATCTTCAGCGACTTCGGTCGCAGCTTCGAGGGCGAGGGCGAGACGCTTGGCGCGGGGAACTTCGTTCCGGCTGTGGATGTGTACGAGGACGCGCAGAAGGTGGCGCTGAAGCTCGAGGTTCCGGGAATCCGCCCGGACGATCTGGACATCCGCGTTGAGGGCCGGACGCTGACGGTGCGCGGCGAGCGCAAGTTCGAGTCCGAGGAGAAGGAGGAGAACTTCCACCGGATCGAGCGGCGCTATGGCAGCTTCGTGCGGAGCTTCACGCTGCCGGCGACGGTTGACACGGAGTCGATTGATGCGCAGAGCGCCGATGGCGTGCTGACGATCACGCTGTCCAAGAAACCGGAGGCCAAGCCGAAGCAGATTACCGTGAAGGCGGGGTCGAACGCGCAGCAGCCGAAGCAGGTTGAGGCGCAGAGCCAGAAGTAAGCAGAGTTGTTCGATCAGTGGTCAGGGCGGGCGTCATTGCCCGCCCTGCTTATTTCAGGCGCGATCAGCGGCGAGACGGAAATATATGAGCAAGAGAGACTCACGCGGTGCTTCAGGATTGGTGCAACCGGCAGGATCGCCATCTGGGATTTCGTCGTTTTGAAGCATTTTTGTGCAGCTTTAGATAGATTTTGACGGGTTTTGAAACTTGAGCGTAAGTCACTAAGATTTTGCGTCCGGCGGATGGATTGGGTCATCGAACGAGAGTAAAGTTTTGTGTTTAAGAGGGTGAAGATATGGCAATCAAGTGGGACAAACTGACCGTGAAATCGCAGGAGGCGATTCAGGGAGCAGTGCAGCACGCGGCGGAGAACGGCAATCCGGAGGTCCAGCCGCTGCATTTGATGGCGGCGCTGCTGGAGGACAAGGAAGGCGTTGTGCTGCCCGTGCTCGAGAAGATCGGCGTGGGCCCGCAGCAGTTGCTGGCGGCGGTAAACGGGGCGATCGCGAAGCTACCGAAGGTGCAGGGCGCGAGCCAGCAGCCAGGGATGGGCGCGGCGCTGACGAAGGTGCTGGACCAGGCGTTCAAGGAAGCCGAGAACTTCAAGGATGATTACGTCTCGACGGAGCATCTGCTGCTGGCGCTCGCGAAACAGAAGGGCGAGCCGGTGCAGACCGCGCTGGCTGCGCAGGGCGCGACGTATGACGCGATCCTGAAGGGGCTGCAGGCGGTGCGCGGAAGCCAGCGCGTGACGGACCAGAATCCTGAGGGCAAGTTCCAGGCGCTCGAGAAGTATGCGAAGGACCTTACTGAGCTGGCGCGCAAGGGCAAGCTGGATCCGGTGATCGGGCGCGATGAAGAGATCCGGCGTGTTGTGCAGGTGCTGAGCCGGCGCACGAAGAACAACCCGGTACTGATTGGCGAACCAGGCGTGGGCAAGACTGCGATCGTTGAAGGGCTGGCGCGGCGGATTGTGCAGGGTGATGTGCCGGAGATTCTGCGCGACAAGCGCGTGGTTTCGCTGGACCTGGGCTCGATGCTTGCGGGTGCGAAGTTCCGCGGGGAATTTGAGGAACGCCTGAAGGCGGTGCTGAAGGAGATTGAGGAGTCGAACGGGCAGATCATTCTGTTCATTGACGAGCTGCATACGCTGGTAGGCGCTGGAGCGGCCGAGGGAGCGATTGACGCGAGCAATATGCTGAAGCCGCCGCTGGCGCGCGGAGAGCTGCGTGCGATTGGTGCGACGACGCTGAACGAGTATCGCAAGTACATCGAGAAGGACGCGGCGCTGGAGCGGCGCTTTCAGATTGTGTTTGTGGGCGAGCCGAATGTAGAGGACACGATTGCGATTCTGCGCGGGCTGCGCGAGCGGTACGAAACGCACCACAAGGTGCGGATCAAGGATTCGGCGCTGGTTGCGGCGGCGGAGTTGTCGCATCGGTATATTTCGGACAGATTTTTGCCGGACAAGGCGATTGATCTTGTGGATGAGGCTGCGGCGTCGCTGGCGGTTCAGATTGGAAGTGTGCCGGTTGAGATCGATGATCTAGAGCGGCGCGCGACGTCGCTCGAGATTGAAAAAAATGCCTTGCAGCGGGAGAACGATCCGAACTCGCGTGAGCGGTTGAACGAGGTCGAGCGTGAGCTGGCGGAGGTTCGTGAGCTCGCCGCGGGGTTGCGTGCGCGCTGGCAGAAGGAGCGCGGGGCCATTGGTGAAATTGCCTCATTGAAGGAGCGGCTGGAGCAGTTGCGTTTCGAAGCCGATCAGGCCACGCGCAAGGGCGATCTGCAGCGTGCGGCGGAGTTGCAGTACGGCGAGATTCCGAAGGCCGAGCGCGAGCTGAAGGAGTTGACGGCGGAGCAGGATGGGCTGAAGGCAGCTGAGGCAGCGATGCAGCCCACTCATCCCGGCGATAAGACCGCCGGTATGAATGGGGCACCCGGATCTTCAGGGAGTCACCGCTTGCTGAAGGAAGAGGTCGACGAGGAGGATGTTGCGAAGATTGTCTCCAAGTGGACCGGCATTCCTGTTTCGAAGATGCTGGAAGGCGAGGTGCAGAAGCTGACGCAGATGGAAGATCGTCTGCGCGAGCGCGTGGTTGGACAGGATGAGGCACTGCAGGTAGTGGCGAATGCTATTCGTCGATCGCGCGCGGGCTTGAGTGATCCGAAGCGGCCGATTGGAAGCTTCATCTTCCTTGGCCCGACGGGCGTTGGAAAGACGGAGACAGCGCGCGCGCTTGCGGAATTTCTGTTCGATGACGAGCAGGCGATGGTGCGCATCGACATGAGCGAGTACATGGAGAAGCATGCTGTGGCTCGGTTGATCGGCGCGCCTCCGGGGTATGTCGGCTTTGATGAAGGCGGTCAACTCACCGAAGCGATTCGGCGCAGACCGTATGCTGTGGTGCTGTTCGATGAGATCGAGAAGGCGCATCCGGATGTGTTCAACGTGCTGCTGCAGGTGCTGGATGATGGAAGGCTGACGGATTCGAAGGGACGCACGGTGGACTTCAAGAACACGGTGCTGATCATGACGTCGAACATCGGCGCGAGCGCGCTGACCACTGCCTGGGCGAAGGGAGAAGACGGCTTCGAAGATGCGAAGAGCCGCGTGATGGAGGAGTTGCGGAAACACTTCCGTCCGGAGTTCCTGAATCGCGTGGACGATATCGTGGTGTTCCATCCGCTGAACGAGTCGCAGCTGGAACACATTGTTGATCTGCGACTGGATGATCTGCGCAAGCTGCTTGCGGACCGGCGCATCACGCTTGAGCTGACAGAGCCGGCGCGGAAGGCGATCTTCAAGGCCGGGTACGACCCGGTGTATGGAGCGCGGCCGTTGAAGCGAGCGATTCAGCGCATGGTGCAGAACCCGCTGGCGATGCAGATCCTGGAAGGCAAGGTTCTGCATGGCGATCATGTGGTGATCGACGCGGATAAGAGCGGCAAGCTCGAGTTCCGAACACACGAGGCATTGCATGCAGTGGACGCGCTTCGCGCCTGATATGCGAAGTCAACTTGAGGCGAGAGAGGCTGGAGTCGATCCAGCCTCTTCTTATTTTTTAAGGACGCTAGCCGCGGGTGCGTCAGATGTTGCGGGAATAGAGACCTGGAGAGCGTTGCCGCCAAGGGCTGTTCCGAGGTGAGTTATCTGTGCGTGCTCGGCGGCGAGCGCCTTACGTGTCCAGTCCCAGGCAGATTGAGAACTAATAAGCGTGTGTGGGCCGGTGCCTTCGAGTTGCTCCCAGCGCGCGAAGCGGATGTGAGTGAAGTGCGATTCATGCTCGGCTCCGAGCGAAGCGGTGTTGCGATGAAAGAATTTCAATTCTTCATCGGGAGAGTAGACGGCGACCAGATGAGAGCAGAAATCGGGATCGGATCCGTAGTAGCACTCGCGTTCGAGGTCGTTCAGTTCTCCGATGTAGATAAGACCGTCGGGGCTGGCGTGCAGCAGACGCTGCTTCATCTCGGGTGAGACGGCGAGGCTTGCGCGAATGGCTGCGGTGTTCGCGGCTTCCACGCGAATGTGGCAGGAGGCCACGACCACAATCGCTATAGCGAGGCAGGCGATGGTTGCGCGATAAGCCGATTCCTTACGCAGGGAGGCGCCGATGGCGATGCCGGTTAGTGCGGAGATTCCGAGAAGCGCACCGAGGACGTAGCGCAGCTCCATGCTGTGCGTGACAAAACGGCCGAGGAAATAGCCGAGGATGGGCAGCCCGGCGAGGATAAGCAGGAAGACGAACTCATTCCATGGAAGCGAAATCGCAGCGCGATGGCGAAGGCGAAAGCAGGTCGCCAGCACGATGATGCCGCAGAGAACGATCGCAATCATCATGAGGCGGAGAATCGTTCCGGGTAAGAAGAAGTCGATCAGCAGATTTCGATAGGCGATGACGATCGTGTGCACATTGATGGCGCCGATGTTGTAGTAGTGCTGCCTGAACGGCCGAAGGGCAGGTTGCAGCGGGAGGATCGCAAGGAGGCCCAACAGGCCAAGCGCGATGGCTGCGATGACGGGCCAGTCGAACCGGCGCGTGAGCAGCGTGCGAACAAATTCCGCAGAGACTATAGGGACGAAGAGCAGCACGCCGAAATAGTGGGTGTTGGGGGCCAGCGCCAGCGACAGCGCCAGACAGACCAGCGCGGGGCGAGTGTGGATCCGCCGGGTTGCGGCCTGATAACTGAGCGCGGCGATTCCAAATACTCCGAGCAACATGCCGTAAGGTCGGCCCTCGGTTGCGTAGTAGAGGGTGCCGGTAAGCGCGGGGAGGGCCATGGCGATGACGGCGGCGCGATTGCCTGCGATGTGTCGAGCAAAAAAGAAGAGACAGAACTGCATCACGAGGAAGCCGCAGAGCGATGGCAGGCGAATCGCGAATGCGTTGGCGCCGAAGATCAGGGTGCAGAGATGCGATGCGAAGTGGTAAGCGAGCGGATCGAGCGATATGGGTTGAACGCGCTGGATGTGGGCGATCTCGCGGAAGCCGCCTGCGATGTCAGTGCGGAGGACCAGGAACTCGTCCATCCACATGAGCTTGTTGTAGGACCAGAGCAGCGCGAGAGCGGCGGTCAGCAGAAGCATGCCGGTGGCGGCCAGGGGAAAACCGCCGGGGAAGATTGTGCGTCGGCGTTTTTCCGGAGGCGATGATTGGCTCTTAGTCAGCATGATTCACCGCGCTTGTTGCATTGCAGGGAGACGGGGCATTTATGCGGACAAGCTGCCCCCGCATGACGGGGCCAAGTGATTTTGCTGAGATGCCGGTGGCAGCCATCTCTTGATCGATCCAGGACCATGTGTCCGGATACGAGATCAACAGCGGTTTGTCCTGCTGCAGGAATTGGCAGTATGGCATGACGCGAAGTTGAGAGAAGCGTCCTAGATAGACGGCGGTAATCGCGTTTGTATTGTGTCCCAGCCAGTGAACTTCGCGCGGCTCGTCGTAGACCAGCGTGAGGCGTTGAGCGAGAGCCGGAGTGCGGGCGTAGTAAGTGTCCAGGAAAAAGTCGGTGAGGCTTTGCGTGTAGAGACGCTCGGAAGGATGCGTGTCCAGCTCCTGCTGAAGGCTGGAGGGGATGGTCATACTGGCCAGCAGAGAGGCTCCGCTCGCGCGGGCGGCAGCGATCTGCGCGGAGGTGATCGATATTGCCAGCAGAAGAATGGCGAACTCGAGGGCAGCGAAGAACGGCGTGGAGCGGAGGAAGCGATCGAGCACCAGGGCAGCGACTACCGCGAACGGGATGATGGTGGCGGCGACGTAACGGACCTCCATGGTGTGCGTGATGAAGCGACCGAAGAGAAAGCTGAAGAATGGAAGCGCTGCGAAGGCGAACAATGCTATCCACAGGGATTTGGATTCGCTGGCAGGGCGGCGAAGAAAACGACGGCGGCCTGACCAGAACAAAACAAGCACGCATACGACAAGAGTGAGCGCAGTGAGCCGCTGGGCTGTGATTGGCCATTGGCTATACATCACGAAGAGCTCGCGATAACCCTGCGAGATGTCGCGGATACCGACGCCGTTGATGTAGTAGTGGGTGCGGTAGGGTTGGAGCGCATGACGAAACGGGAGGATGACGAACACGGCTGCAAACCCTGCTGCGATAGCGAGGAGCATGGGCCGGTCGAGTCGACGGCGCTCGATAGTGCGAGCGATTTCACCGGAGGCGACGGGGACGAGAATCAATATCCCGAAGTAGTGGCTGGTGATGGCAAGGGCAATGGAGAGAGCGAGGCCGACCAAAGCCCATGTGCGACCAGTGCGTGAGTGCGACGGCGCTTCAGAATCCTGCGCCACGTACCAGCAGAGGAGCGCCATGGCGTAAAGACCGAGTAGAAGACCGTAGGGCCGCCCTTCCACCGAGTAGCGAAAGCTGGCGGTGACAAGAGGAAGAGTCATGGCCACAATCGCGGCGCGCGCGGAGGCAAGACGACGGACGAGCGCGTAGATCGAAATTTCCATGAGCAGAAATCCGAGGAGCGCAGGCAGCCGAAGCGCGATCGCATTTGCGCCGATCAACTTCATGAAGAAGTGCGACAGCAGATGGTATGTGGGTGGATCGAGAGATATGGGAGAGTGCAGTTGAACCCTGACCACGTGTGCAACCGAAGGCACGCTGTCGCTGTAGAAGGAGAGGAACTCATCCTGCCACAGCAGTCGCGCGTTCGACCAAAGCAGAGAGAGGACCGCCGTCAGGATGATTACGGAAGACGCCAGCAGAAGGGCGAGCGACTGACGGCTCTGCTGAGGTCGCGACTGGCTCATACGGGAGAGACGGAGTATCGCGCGGGGATTGGCACTTCAGATTGCGACTGCTGGTTCAGTGCAGGATTAACCTGCGGCAGCGTGGGGGTGAAGAAGTTTTCAAGCCGTGGAAGGCGAACGAAAAGCAGGATGCCGAGCACGAGCACTGTGGCAGCGAATGAGGCCATTAGCAAAGGCTCGCGGTAGAGCTTCTCGGGGTTCTGCGCGGCGCTCTCAGACTTGAACGCGATGTGGAGATAGATCGCCATTGTCAGCGCCACGAGCGGGAATCCAAGGATCAGCTCCATGCGGTACCGGATGATGAAGGCGCCGAGGAACAGCATGGCCGTGGAGGCGTAGAAGACGACTGAGACGAGCAGCGACTCCGGCGTGTATCGGCGGAAGGAGGCACGGTATGCGCCGGCGACGGAGTGATCTCCAGACTTGTGCAGCTCGTTGAGCTCGGAGAAGCGCTTGAGTGCCATGAAGTAGCAGCCGATCATCCAGTAAGCGACGAGCAGCGAGACCGGCGGAATGAGGAGGCTGGTGACCGCATACCAGCCGAGCAGCATGCGCAGAGGATTGTTGACCGACTCTGTGAGGACGTCCAGGTAGGGAACGTCCTTGGTGCGTACGGGCGGGAAGTTGTAGAGGCAGCCCATCATCCAGAGCACAAGCGCGGTCAGCGCAAACATGCGGGAGATATGCAATCCGATGGCGACGCCGGCGATCATCATCAACAGCCACTGCGCATAAGCAGCGCCGGTGTGAACCAGACCGCGGGCGGCGGGGCGATTGCGCTTTATGGGGTGAAGGCGGTCGAAGGGAGCGTCGAGGACTTCGTTGATGACGTAGTTGCTGCAGGCGACGAGCGTGATCGACACGAAGGCCAGCACGAGTTGCGGCAGCAGATGCCAGGTCCGCAGGCTGGGATCGACGCTGAGCGGAACGATGATGCCAGGCAGAACGAACAGGTTCTTGATGGAGTGGTCGAGCCGGACGATGGCGAGGTGCGCGCGAAGCCGCTCGGCGAAGGAGACCTCAGTGCGCTGGGTTGCTGGCATGAATGGAGTCTGTTTCCTCGAAGGTTATCCAATTCAAGTATAGCGAAGCGTTGTATCCAAAAGAGGCAGAACGAGATGCCGAGACCGGCCGCTCTACAGGCTCGGAACGGAGCCGCGAGCAGGATGTGAAAGCTACTCGCGCAAGGCCTGTTGGCCTCGGTTTATGGGAAGGCTTCAGGAGATCCATTTGAGCAAGCGGATGATTCCCATCGAAGCGGGCTTGCGGTGTGTCGAGACATTCGTGCGCGCGGCGATCTCGGCGCGGTTTGATGCGTAGTACTCGTAGGAGCGGAGCAACATCTCTTCGTTGGTCAGGGTGGGTTTCCAGCCGAGCCGCTGCTTGATGCGATCCGTGTCGAAGACGAAACTCTCGGCGATCATTTTGTAGTGGTAGGGGCCGAGCGGGGAGACACGCAGCTTGTGCGCGAGCATCATGGCAGCAATGGTCGGAGACTTCGGCAGTGAGCGCACTTTTGATTTGCTTCCAGCGGCGCGGATGACGCTCTCGTAGACCTCGCGCATGGAGCGGACGTTATCCGAGCCGATGTGGAAGAGGTCGGATTTTCCGTAACCAGCGGCCTGAATGCAGGCGGTGGCGAGGTCTTCGGCGTAGATGAACTGATAGTGGTTGTCGCCTTTGCCGACGACCCAGACGGTTTTGTTGTCGTCGATGAACTCGTAGAGAATCGCGAGCAGGCCGAGCCGGCCTGCGTCCATGATGGTGGGACAGCGAATCATGACGACGTCGAGATCCGTGGTGAACTCCTGGAGGAGCTGCTCGGCGGCGAGCTTGGACTTTCCATAGAGCTCGATGGGCGCGGGAACATCGCGCTCCTCATGTACCGGATGTCCGAGATTCGACGCCCACAGACAGTTCGTGGAAACAAAGACGAAGGGGCGAACGCCGGCGGCGCGGGCGGTCTCTGCGAGCAGGCGCGTGGCATCGACGTTGGATGTCCAAAGCAGGTGCTCGTCCATCTTCATGCCGTGGGCGAGCTGCGCGGCGACATGATAGACGGCGTCAAAGCGATGCTCGGCGAACGTGCGCGTGAGAAGGTCTTTGTCGCGAAGGTCGCCCTGGATGCTCGTCAGGCCGGGAAGGGTGTCTTCATCGGGCTCGAGATCGATATTGACGACGGTGTGGCCTTCGCGCAGCAGACGTCGCTTGAGTACGCCGCCAAAAAAACCAGAACCACCGGTGACGAGGACATGGGACATGAATAGTTTCATTCTCGATGATGAATCAGCAAAAGTCATTCATTGTGAGCGCCCGACGCGCGTTTCGCCGGTGACGGGACAGGTATACTCGACAGGCCGAAACATCTTCCAACCTCAGGATGTTGATGAAAAAGGCTGTAATCATTGGCGCCGGGCCCGCAGGCCTCACCGCAGCGCTGGAACTGCTTCGCCAGACTGAGATTCAACCGGTCGTGTTGGAAGCAAGTGACGAGATCGGCGGGATCTCGCGCACCATCCGCTACAAGGGAAACCGGATGGACATCGGCGGGCATCGTTTCTTTTCGAAAAGCGACCGCGTGATGCAGTGGTGGATTGAGCTGATGCCTCCTGTGGCGGACGGTGGCGACTCGGGAACCGTTGAGATTGCCTACCAGGGCAAGCGGCATCCGGTGCATGTGCCTGCGGAGTTGCCCGAGGAACCGCCTCTGCGCGGCATGGGACCGCTGACGGTCACGGACGAAAACGCCGCGGGGGTAGCTGACGAGCAGATCGAGTTGCCGCACGAGATGACTCTCGAAGCACCCGACCCCGAGGACAGCGATCACGTGATGCTGATCCGGCCGCGCAAGAGCCGCATTTACTATCTGCGGAAGTTCTTCGACTACCCGATCAAGCTGACAGGCAACACGATCAAGAACCTCGGTCCGGCACGCATGTCGCGCATCGGGATCAGCTATGTGGCGTCGCGGCTGCACCCGATCAAGGAAGAGAAGAGCCTCGAAGACTTTCTGATCAATCGCTTCGGGCGTGAGCTGTACCTGACGTTTTTCAAGAGCTATACCGAGAAGGTCTGGGGGACACCGTGCGACAAAATTTCCGCGGAGTGGGGCGCACAGCGGATCAAGGGGCTGAACCTGACGACCGCGCTGAAGCATTTTGTTCGCAAGGCGTTTGGACGGAACTCTGGCGGGGGAGAAAAAGACGTTGCGCAGAAGGGCACCGACACGTCGCTGATCGAACGCTTCCTTTATCCGAAGTTTGGGCCGGGGCAGCTTTGGGAGCACGTCGCGGACAAGGTCGTTGCTGCTGGCGGCGAGATTCACATGCAACGCAAGGTGGATCGGCTTGTGGTTGAGAACCAGCGCGTGGTTGCAGTGGAAACGCTGGACCCAGAGGGCAGACGCGAGCGCTTCGAAGGAGATTATTTCTTTTCGACCATGCCCATCAAAGAGCTGGTGCGCGCGCTTGCCGACGGCGGTGCGCAGGTTCCGGCGAACGTGCGCGAGGTGAGCGAGGGGCTTGAGTATCGCGACTTCATCACGGTGGGCGTGCTGGCCAACAATCTGGATGTGAAGGAGCCGGATGGCGGTCTGATTAAGGACACATGGATCTACATTCAGGAGCCGGACGTGATGCTGGGTCGGCTGCAGATCTTCAACAACTGGAGTCCGTACATGGTGGCCGATCCGTCGAAGGTCTGGATTGGGCTGGAGTACTTCTGCTACGACACCGACCCGCTATGGTCGAAACCGGATGAAGAGTTGAAGCAGTTTGCCGCGGGCGAGCTCGAGAAGATTGGCATTTTGAAGACGAGCGAGGTGCTGGATGCCCATGTGGCCCGCGTGCCCAAGACGTACCCGGCGTACTTCGGTACCTATGACCGTTTCGATGAATTGCGCTCGTGGGTGGATCAGTTGGACAATCTGTTCCTGGTCGGCCGTAACGGCATGCACAAGTACAACAACCAGGACCACTCCATGCTGACTGCGATGACTGTGGTGGATGGTTTGGCGAAAGGTCACGTGGACAAAGCCGCCGTCTGGTCGATCAACACGGAGCAGGAGTACCACGAGGAAAAGAAGTGAAGAAGCTGATTGCGCTGCTGGTTCTATTGCTGGTCGTCTTTGTCGGCGTTGAGAGAAAACGAGTTTACGTACGTGATCCGCTGGCGAGCGTCACGCGTGACGCCGCCAAAGTGGACGGCGAACAGGTGTACATCAACTTCTACAACGATGTGCTGCTGGAGAATGACAACCCGCCGATGCAGATGATGTTGGTGGAGCAGGGACAACCGATCGGGATTCCGACGAAGCTGCGCTGCATCCACTGGGTCGCGTGCCTCACGGACGCCGATGTGGCGACGACTTATCGCATGGCCGGCACGGTTAGCTCCATGACCAGCAAGGCCGTCGCATTTCGTGACGAGAGCGGCCGGCGCTGGATGGTGAAGCTGCACTAAGTTGCTACTCAGGCAGCGCGTGCAGCAGTTGCTGGATGCTTCGGTGCAGCGTGGGGTGCTGCCAATCGGGGGCAATCTCCGCGAGCGGAGCGAGAACGAAGCGGCGTTCGTGCAGCGATGGGTGCGGAAGCGTGAGCGCGGGATCGTCAAGCACAACGTTCGCGTAGAGCAACAGATCCAGATCGATGATGCGCGGGCCTTTGGGAACGGATGCGGCACGATCGCGGCCCATCGAGTGCTCAATTGCAAGCAGGCCGCGCAGCAGGGTGATGGGCAGCACATCGGTCTCGAGCAGTGCAGCCGCGTTCACGAAGCGGGGCTGGTCGGTGTAGCCGACGGGTTCGGTCTCGTGGAAGCGTGAAACTGCAGTCACATCACCGAGGTCGTCCAGGCGGCGGATTGCTTCGAGCAGGTTGCCGGCGGGCGGGCCGAATCGCGAGTTGAGGTTCGAGCCAAGAGCGATGGCGGCGAGCATGGGAGACGATTGTTCTCTACGCAGCCGAGGTCTGCAGTGCGCGATGGGTCAGCTCGGCTTCAGGGGCGAGCTGCGCACGATTGGCAAACTCCCAGGCGGAGCGATCGCGCAGCAGCCGTTGAACGAGCGCCGTATGCATGGCATGTCCGGCGCGTTCAGCGACAACGCGGCCCCAGATGCGGCGGCCGGCGAGGGCAAGATCGCCGATAAGATCCAGCACCTTGTGGCGAACGAACTCGTCATCAAAGCGCAATGGGCCGTTCTCCACGCCCTGACGTGTGAGGATGATGGCAGACTCAGCAGACGCTCCGCGGATCAGGCCCATGTCGCGCAGCATCGCTTCGTCTTCGCGGAAGCCGAAGGTTCGCGCGGGCGCGATGAGGCTTTCGTAGTCTCCGGATTCAAGGTCGACGCGCAGGCTCTCGCGGCCGATGGGCGTGGGGAAGTCGATGGTGTAGTCGATCTGATAGCCGTCGCCGGGATAAACGCCGATGAACTTCGAGCCCTCAATCACCTCGACCGGCTTGAGGATGCGGATGTACTCGCGCTTGCGGCGCTGGCGTTTGCGGCCGACGGAAGAGATCGCGTCGACGTAAGGCTTCGCGGAGCCGTCCAGAATCGGAACTTCGAGGTTGTCGATCTCGATGATCGCGTTGTCGACTCCGAGGCCGATGAGCGCCGACAGCAGGTGTTCGGTGGTGGAGATCAGGACGCCTTGCCGCATCAGCGAGGTCGCGTAGGACACCTTCGCGACGTTCCGGCCCGTGGCAGCAATTTCGAAGTTATCGAGGTCGGAGCGCCGGAAGACAACACCGGAACCGGCAGGAGCTGGAATAAGCCGGAGGGACACCTCAGCACCGGAGTGAAGGCCGACTCCGCTGAATGACAGCGGTGATTCGATGGTGTGCTCGAATTGGAGTTCTGGACTCAGAACGCGACTCAATGGACCGATTAGTGCCCAGAGTACACCGGCAAATGGCCTGACAGGTGTGTCTAATTTGCCACACCGTTGCTTTTTGTGATGCCTAAAAACTGGGTCGATCAGCCTGAAAGACGGGGTTGGAGCCGCTGCTGGTTACCAGCCGTACCGTTCCACTTCTCCCAGCAGAGCGAGTTTCCGGTCCGGTGGTAAGAAGCTGGCTTCAATGGAGTTAGCGGCCATTTCGCGCAAAGCATCGAGCGGGAACTCGAATTGTTCATGCGCCAGCATGTACTCCTCGAGCAGGTTGGAGCCGAAGAACGGCGGATCATCCGAGTTGAGCGTAACCATTAGGCCCTCTTCGAAATACCGGCGTACCGGGTGGGTTTCCAGCGACGCGCAGCAGCCGGTGCGGAGGTTGGAGGTGATGTTGAGCTCAAGGGGAATCTGGCGCTCGGCCAGCACCTCGATGAGGTCGGGGTCGTGCTGCGCCGACAGGGCATGGCCGATGCGCTCGGCTCCAATGTTCAGGGCCGCCCACACGCTTTGGGGGCCGACCGATTCGCCCGCATGACAGGTCAGGTGCAGGCCAGCCTTCCTGGCTTCCGCGTAGATCTCCCGGAAGTCGCGCGCGGGGCCGCGCTCCTCATCGCCACCGATGCCGATACCGACGACGCTCGGATATTTCTCGCGCAGTTCCGCGGCCTTGCGGAAGACGCGGGCACACTCCTCTACGCCGAAATGCCTCACCGCATCGATGATCCAGAGCAACGAGACGCCGAAATCGCGCTCCCCGCGAACGCGGCCGCGCTCGATCGCAGCCATTACCTCGTCGACATCCAGCCGGTCGAACCGGTAGAGAATGCCGACCGAGATGTATACCTCCGCGTGGCGGATCCCCTGCCCTGCAAGGTCGCGAAGCATCGCGTAGGTGATGGTTTCGTAGTCGGCGGGCGTGTGCAGGCGCTCGGTCACCGCCTTGAAGCTCATCAGGAAGCTGGGAAAGTCATGATAACGATAGACATCGTTCGCCTGGGCCGGCGTGAGCGGGGTGGCGTCGTTCGTTTGCGAGAGCTCGAGGAGGGTCGCCGGGGTGATGGAGCCTTCGAGATGCAGGTGCAGCTCGGCCTTGGGAAGCCCGCGCAGCCAGGATTTGGGGTCGGGCTGCGGAACGTGTTGAGTGCGGGCCATCTGATTAGTGTATCCGGCAAGCGCCGCATCGCCCGATGCACATCCGCATCCAAACGCAGCAGGTGCGCAGGATGGAGGCAGAACAGAAACGGGATCTAGTCGTAGCCCCTCTGGCAGAAGGAGCTCTGATCCTGATCGCCTCGCTCGCTGCCTGGCTGCTGAAACAGCCGCTGATCTTTACCAGCCTTGGCCCGACGGCTTATGAACTAATTGAGACGCCGCACCGCAGGAGCGCTCGCCCGTACAACGTGTTCGTCGGCCATCTGATAGGTGTCGCCGCCGGCTTCCTCGCCCTTACCATCACGAACGCCTGGCGAGTCCCCGCAGTCTCCACGCACAAGGTTCAGTTCCCGCGCATCGAAGCGGCGGTCTTATCGGCTGCCCTCACGGTATTTGGGACGCTTCTTGCGCGCGCCACTCAGCCGGCGGCGATCTCAACCACGCTGCTGATTTCGCTCGGCGAGATGGAGCAGTGGCGCGACATCCTGGTCATCATGGGTGCGGTTGTACTCATGCTGCTGGTCGGAGAGCCGCTTCGGCATTGGCGCCAGAAGCAGATTCCCGACGAAACGACAGCCCGGAAGAGCGGATAGCGCTATCGCCAGCCGCTGCTACGACGGTTGCCACTGCCGCTGCTGCTGCCGAAGATCTGGAGGAGCGCGATGAAGATGTTCAGCGCGTCGAGGTAGATGCTGAGCGCCATCTGCACCGGGCTAAGCCCCATGGCGCCATCGCGCAGCCGCATGAAGTCGATCAGCAGCAGAACGCTGAAGATGGCCAGCGTCGCCCAGGCGTAGAGTCCGGGGCTGACGAAGTGCACAAACATGCTCAGCACGCCGATAACAACCAGGCCGATCAGCGCCGCGAAAACGTAGTTGTAGACGCGCCGGTAGTCGAAACGAACGACCTGCGCGATTGCGCCCATGGCGAACATCCCGACCGCGGTCGTCAGGGCAGCTTCGAAGACAACACTCTCTCCGCCCGGAACATGCAGATAAGCCTTGATCAGCGGGCCGACCTCGACGCCCATCAGCAGCGTGAAGCCGTAGAACAGCACCAGTGCCAGCCCAGGAGACCGGCGAGTGGCGAAGTTGATGGCGAAAATGAGGCCGAAGGTGACGACGAACAGGCCCATGTAGCTGACGCCGCCCAGGAGCGCGGGTGCCATATACGCCCCCGCCGCGGTAAAGAGGAAGCCGGCCGTGGTGATCCACAGCACCTTGCTGAGGAGGCTGGCCGTGGAGCGGCTGTCGAGGATGCGTATGCCTTGTGTTGCGTCGATGGTTCTCATCTGATTTTTCCTACTTCTTAGTGTAATAGACGCAGATTTTGGCCGTTGGTCGCAGAATCAGGCGGGTATGCGGGCCTGGTCTGTCGCAAGACGAGAGCCAGATCGGACCGCTACCGCTGAACCTTCCGCCAGCAGGACGCTTGAGACCCCTTGGTCAGTGAGAAAGGCGAACTGAGGCCCGTAGAGCAGATTGAAGTCGACCGCAACCTCATAGCTCTGCACGCGATAGGTCTGCCACCGGGGGTGCTCGACCTGATACGCGGAGGTGCTGCCGTCACTGCGCCTGGTGTAGCCCCAGTAGTGCTCGGTGATGAACTCCTCTTCGCTGCCTGCTTCGATCGGCTGCGCCGGCAGATCGGCGGCCGCCGAAAGCATGTGCCATCGCCCGCCGAGCTTCCACTCGTACTTTGCGGTCAGGATTTTGTCCGAGGAGGACAGTTCGCTGCGCGTAGGAATCGCCAGGTACGGCTCTTCATAGAATTTTCTGGCGACCCAGGCGATCGCGCGCCGCGGAACAAACTCGCGAATGAATACGACACCGCGCTTCACACCGCCGTCCGACTCCTTCCGCCGAACATAAAACCGCAGGTTGATCTCTTCGAACCTCGTGTGCAGCGGAATCGGAAGACCTTTCACTCGAACCTTGTCGAAGAGAAAGCCGATGAGCGACACATAGCAGCGCGATGCCGCGCCGGGATCGGGCTGATAGAAATCGAGCTCGACGCCGCGCGGCATGTAGGGTTCGAGGAGCGCCGGCGCAACCTCATACTGCACCATGATCAACTTGCGCCACTCGGCCGTGAGGAATGTGGATGGCATGGGCTAAGCCCGGCCGGCGAAGTCTCGTGTCTCCGTCGAAACCCGCACTTTTTCTCCCTGCGTGAGAAAGAGTGGGACCTTGATCTCCAGGCCGGTTTCGAGGCGGGCGATCTTGGTGGCGCCGGAGGAGGTGTCGCCGCGGACGGCGGGCTCGGTGTACTCGATCGTGAGGTCCACGTGCGTGGGGAGGTCGAGGCCGATCGGATTGCCGTTGTACTTGTTGAGTTGGATGAGAAGGCCGTCGATGAGGAAGTCGGCGGCGTCGCCAACCTGCTGGGCCGAGAGCGTAAGCGTCTCGAAGGACTCCTGGTCGAGGAAGTGGAAGCCGTCCGCGTCGCGATAGAGAAAGGTCGCAGGCACGGTGACGAGGTCGGGCTCGCGAAACTTGTCGCCGGCTTTGAAGGTCTTGTCGAAGACGGCGTTGGTGAGTAGGTTGCGCATCTTCAGGCGCACGAGCGTCTGGCCGCCGCGCGCCGTCGGTGTCGAAACGTCAAAATCCAGGCAGGCGTACGGAATGTTTTCGTGCTCGAAGAGCATCTTGCGTTTTACGTTGATAGCTTCAATCAGTGCGGGCATTACCATCCATTATCGTCGAGCCACCGCTCTATTCCACAACTTCATCGGGCTTCAAGAGTTCTAGAACATCAACCTCGCCGTCCCCGCGAGCCATCACGAATGCTGCATTGCGCGGAATGATGTAGTGATTCTCGGTGAGCGGGATTCCATCAAATGCAGCTTCACCGTCCGAAGGCCGCTCAAAGCTTTGCGGCTCCGTCATCATGTGAACGACAGAGCCACCCTTCATAAATACGATGAAACGCTGCAGGTCTGGTCTCGTAGTTCCTTCACCAACGACGCTATCAACTTCCGCCTGGCTCGCATTCATGTCGAAGATGACGATTCGATCCCAATCGCCGGGGAAGACGTCCGCAAGCGTAAAGATGCACGGCTGTCTTCCGTGGCAGGAGCGCTCGCCTTTCCAGTGAATCGCGAAGCTGAAGCTGTGATCGAGTCGCCAGTAGAAGGCGCCCCCAACGATGCACACAAAAGCAATGAGCGATAGAACAACAACAACGAATCGTTTCATTCTTAGCGGGATGGCCGTTTTCGAAGTATAAGCGCCCTTAAATCGCCAGCCCGGCCACCCACTTCGCCTGCTCCGGCGTGTCAGGAACGCTCAGGCCGCGAGCCGCAGAGATCCGGTCGAACGCTTCCTTCGTGGAGAAGCCTTCGAGCCGCATCACCGTCGCCAGCAGAACAGATGACCGTCCGATGCAGGCCCTGCAGTGCACGCCGACGCTGAGGCCTTCACTGGCGCGCTTGTGAACGAACTGCGCGAAGGTGAGGAAGCCGAGCCGCGATGGAGGAACCTGCCGGTCCGGAAGCGGAAAGTTGACGAAAGAGATTCCTGCGGAAGAACACGCCGCCTTCTCTTGCTCAAGATCAAGTTCGCGGGTCTCTTCGGGTGCGAGCAGCGAGACAAGGATGTCGATGCCGTCGTTCTTGAGGACGCGGATATCCTGCTGCAGCCACTCTCCGCCGCGCGGCCGCGGCACAATCGCAAGCTTCAGACGTGAAGCACTCTCGATCCAGAACGGCATCTGTTCGGCCTGATATAACCCAATCGCGTTTGCCACATATAGATAGACGCACAAATCACGCCGTTAACCTCCGGTCATGTTCTGCAGAGACCGACGTTCGCTAACTCGCTGATTCCAGGGATCCGCAGGAAAACAGGCGTGATGGGGTGCTCTCACGCCTGGTAGAACTCGCTCCGCTTGCGGCTGTAGAGGAAGTACACGAAGAGCCCGATGATGAGCCAGACGAAGAATCGGACCCAGGTGATGGCGGGCAGGCCGGCCATCAAAAGCAGGCAGCAGAGGATGCTGAGGATGGGGAAGAGTGGGCCGCCTACGAGCCGGAATCCCCGACGGCGATCGGGCTGTTTGTGGCGAAGAACCATCACTCCGATGGAGACCAGGATGAAGGCGAATAGGGTTCCTATGTTGGTCATTTCGGCGAGAGAACCTACGTCGAAAAGGCCCGCGGGGATGGAGACCAGGATGCCCGCGACGATGGTGGAGAAAGCCGGGGTTCGGAATCGCGGGTGGATTTTGCTGAAGGCGTTCGGCAGCAGGCGGTCCCGGGACATGGCGAACCAGATGCGCGCCTGTCCGTACTGGCCAACGAGAATGGAGGAGATCATCCCCATAATGGCGCCGATGAGGACGAAGAGGCGGACCCAGTGGAGGCGGTGGCCGCCGGGCTCGAGCGAGAGGCGCTTGAGGGCGTTGACGATTGGAGCACCGTCGTTCGCGACCGACTGCCAGGGGACGATGCCGGTGAGGACGAGCGAAACTCCGAGATAGAGGATGGTGCAGGCGACGAGCGTGGCGATGATGCCGATGGGGACGTCGCGCTGCGGGTTGCGGCACTCTTCGCTGGCGGTGGAGACCGCGTCGAAGCCGATGTAGGTGAAGAAGATGATCGAGCCGCCGGCGAGGATTCCAGAGAAGCCATTCGGAGCGAAGGGATGGTAGTTGCCGGGATGGATAAAGCTGAGGCCGAAGAAGACGAAGGCGAGAATGGCGGCGATTTTGACGAGCACCATGAAGTTATTAACGCGGGTGGATTCGCGGATGCCGAGCACGAGGACCACCGTGAGGATGAAGACGACGAGGAACGCGGGGATGTCGAAGCCGGAGTGCCAGCCGGGCAGGAAGATGTCCTTGCCGCTGAGGTCCTGGAGGCCCTGCGGAAGGAACGCGGGCGACAGCCACTTGGGGTCGAGGTGAACGCCCAGCCAGTCGAGAAGATCGACGATGTGGGCGGCGAAGCCGACAGAGACACTCATGTTGGCGAAGGCATACTCGAGGATGAGGTCCCAGCCAATGACCCAGGCGATGAGCTCGCCCAGCGTGGCGTAGGTGTAGGTGTAGGCGGAGCCGGCGATGGGGATCATCGAGGCGAGTTCGGCGTAACACAGGCCGGTGAACGCGCACACGAAGACAACGAGGATGAGCGAAATGGCGAGCGCGGGACCGGCCCCGGGACGGCCTGCGACGGCTCCATGGTGGAGGATGAGATCGATGATCGGCGAGCCCTTCCAGTCGGCGAGCTTGGCCGGGTTACCCCCAATGGCCGTGCCGATGACGGTGAAGATGCCGGAGCCGATGACGATACCGATGCCAAGTGCGGTGAGCGAAACGGGGCCGAGAGTCTTTTTGAGCGAGTGCTCGGGCCGCTCGGAATCGGAGATCAGCTTGTCGATGGATTTGGTGGCGAAGATCTGCCGAGTCTCGGTTTGTTTCGTCGATCGAGTCTCAATCTGGGGAGGCAAGTTGGGCTGGTCGCTCCGGCGGAGTGCTCGCGATGAGTTGCGGCGAATTGCTCTTTAGTATCTCCCAGACTCAGCCTGGCAAACAGCAGAAGGCGGACCCCAAGCGGAGTCCGCCTTCTGCGATTCGCAGGCAGAAGCCTTCGCCAGCTTAATCAACGAGGGCTTTTGCGAGCTTAGTCGACGCGGCTTTTGCGGTCTTTCTATCGCTTCGACTGGCCGCGCGACAGCTTCTTGACCTTGGCCTTGTTGCTGCCACGGGTGGTGGTGCGCTTGGCTTTGGGAGCCGCCTTCTTGCGCGCCGTGCGCTTTACCTTCTTACGCTCTTCCTTATCGGTGATGCTCTTCGTATTTGCCATGTGTGTGTCTCTTTCAGAACTTGATTGTGGCGGCATGCGTGATGAGGTTACAAACGCTCGAGCTGGGCGAACTTCTCCACCAGCTTCTTGGTGCCGTACCCGCTAAATTGTACTGTAATCTTCGCGTCGTCACCCTCGCCCTCTCGCGCGGCGATGATGCCCTCGCCGTACTTCGGGTGCCGGACGCGCACGCCCTTGCCCAGGCCGGTGCGTCCTGTAGGCGCGGGTATGTCCATCTTCGGTCGCGCAGGATAGCGTTTTTCGCCAGGCTTGTAGCTGACGGTTCCCCCCTTGCCGAAGAACGCCGCCGTGTTGTCGAGCGGTCCAGAGCCGCTCAATCGCGAGCGATTCGCGCCGAAACGCTGCGCCGCATAGGTACGCGCCGAACCCGAGTCCTGGCTTTCATCCTCGTAGGAGTAGTGCCGCTCGCCACCCTCGTCGTTATCGCCGCCAAAGCGCCGGCGCTGCGGATACGGCGTCGCGTACGCGTTCCGGTAATCCAGCGCGCCACCGTAATTCGCGGCAGCCCCGAGGTCTTCGATCAGCTTGGAAGGAACCTCTTCGAGAAAGCGCGAGGGCGTGCTCGATTCCGGCATGTCATTGCCGTAACGGCGGCGGTAGCGCGCGCGTGTGAGGATCAGCGTGTCCATCGCGCGGGTCATGCCGACGTAGCAAAGCCGGCGTTCCTCCTCCATTTGCGGAGGATCCATCAGCGTGCGCGAGTGGGGGAACAGACCCTCTTCCATGCCGCACAGGAAGACGAGCGGGAACTCGAGGCCCTTCGCTGCATGCAGCGTCATGAGTGTGACGCGGGCCTCGGCTGAGTACTGGTCTGCATCGGAGACGAGTGCTGCGTGGTCGAGAAATTCGGCGAGGGTCTCGCCACGCGAGGTTGCATCCTGCGCGGCGTTGGCGAGTTCCTTCAGGTTTTCAATGCGCGAGAACGCTTCCGGCGTAGCCTCTTCTTCAAGAGCTCGGATGTAGCCGGAGCGATCGTTGAGGAACTTGATGAGCTCAGGCAGGGTCGCTGGATCGCCGGGCTTTCGGAAGGCCGGCTTGCCTGCTGCATCAAGGTCTTCATCGGCCGCCGCAGCGATGCGATCCAGTTTGGCGCGGTTCGCCTCGCGAATCTTATCCGATGCGGACTTCTTCAGAGGGATGGGAGCGAAGGGGTTGAAGCCGGCTTCGGCAGAGGCAGGCGCGGCGTTCTCGGGAGCGATCGTCGAGATTTCTTCGCTCGGGCCGAAGTCGAAGCCGAAATTGAAGCTCGTATCGAAATCGCTGTTTGCGTCGTTCGCGAGCGTCGGCGGAGGCACAGGCTCCTCGATGCCGAAGTCGAAGGAGGTGTCATCGGCGGAGAGCGCTGCGGGATCAAAGCTTTCGTCGGCGTTGTCAGGTTGCGCAATCGGCGCGGCGTCGGCTGCGAGAGCTGCCGCGAAATCGGGACCGAGCATGGCACGGGCATCTTCGATCAGCTTGCGAAAGCTGCCCAGTGCCGACAACGCGCGCGCCGGCAGAAGCTTCTCTTCGGTCGCGCGGCTGATCGCGTCCCAGGTGCTCATGCCAGTGGTGAGCGCGATGCGCTCCAGCGTGTCCATGGTCGTCTTGCCAATGCCGCGCGGCGGGGAGTTCACCACGCGCGATAACGCGATGGAGTCGTGCGGATTCTGCACCAGCTTCAGATAGCTGAGCATGTCCTTGACCTCGGCGCGATCGTAGAAGCTGAAGCCGCCGACCATGTGGTACTGAATCTGATAACGCCGCAGCGCCTCTTCGACGAGTCGTGACTGCGAGTTGGTCCGATAGAGCACCGCACACCGCGGCTGATCTTCTGTTTGGCCGGCCTCGCGCAGATAGCGCTGAATACGATCGGCGACGAACAGCGCCTCATTCTCTCCATCGGGCGCTTCGTAGTAACCAATCAGAGATCCGCCCTCGCGCGAGGTCCAGAGATTCTTGCCCTTGCGTTGCGTGTTCTGCGCGACAACCGCGCTCGCGCCCTCGAGAATTACCTGCGTCGAGCGGTAGTTCTGCTCAAGGCGAATCGTGCGCGCATTCGGAAAGTCCTTCTCGAACTCCAGGATGTTGCGAATGTCCGCGCCCCGCCAGGAGTAGATCGACTGGTCTTCATCGCCGACGACGCAGACGTTGCCGTGCTTGCCGAGCAGCTTCATCAGCTCATACTGCGGACGATTGGTGTCCTGGTATTCGTCGATCAGCAGGTATTTGTACTTGCGGTTGTAGCGCTCGCGCACTTCGCTGGAAGATTTCAACAGCCGTACGGTTTCGAGCAGCAGATCGTCGAAGTCCATCGCATTCGCTTTGAAGAGCTCGTCGCGATAGATCTTGAAGATGTGCGCGATCTTTTCCTCGAGCGGATTTGTGGAAGCGAGGAAGTACTCCTGCGGATCGATCATATGGTTTTTCGCCCAGGAGATCCGGCCAAGTGCGACGCGCGGCTTCAACTGCTTGTCATCGACGCCCAGCCGCTTCAGCGCCTGCTTGACGACGGCCTGCTGATCGGTCTCGTCGTAAATGGCGAAGCTCTTGGTGAGCCCCTTGCCGCCGACGCGCAGCGCCTCAATGTCTCGCCGCAGCACGCGGACGCAAAAGCTGTGAAAGGTCGCGAGCGTTGGCTTCGCCAGTGTCGAATGACCAAGGATCTTCTCGACGCGCTCCTCCATCTCCTTCGCGGCTTTGTTCGTGAAGGTGACGGCGAGAATGTTATCCGGTGAGACGCCGCGCTCCTGTATCAGGTAGGCGATGCGGTGCGTAATTACACGCGTTTTACCGGAGCCCGCGCCGGCGAGCAGAAGCACGGCGCCGTCGACGGAGATGATGCCTTCGCGCTGCTGCGGATTCATGTTGGCGAGAAGATCGGCCACACCTTTCATTTTAGTCTGTGACGAACACGCGGGCTCTTGTGACGAATAACGTGAAGAATTTGTGAACTTGAGGAACCATCTCGACTCACCTGCGTATAGAAGAGTGCGAGCCGGGCACTCTGTTCCATGGCGGAGTGCCGCGGCCGCGAAAAATTTGCACGCTCAGGAAGAGGTAGAGAGATGATTCGTCGTGTAATTGGAAGCACCATGGTGCTGGCTACTGTACTGATGGCTGGCGAGAGCATGTTCGCGGCACCCTTGACTGCAGTGCGTGTCCCCGTGCACGCGAAGATGGGAAAGACAAAGGATATGGTGAGTTTCCATCTGCGCAACGACTCCAAGGAACCGCTGACGATCAAAGCGGGCAGCCAGGAGATGACACTGGAGCCCGGCAAGCCGGTCGACGTGACGCTGAAGATTGGCGACACGGTGAGCGTCGCCAAATCGACGGCAAAGTTCCCGGAGGGCACTGTTCTCGCTACCGTGAACCAGGACCTGAAGGACACCACAATCGCACTGCGTTAGACGAACAGAGATTTCGAGGTTCGTGCCCGATTCAGAGCAGGCACGAACCTCTGTTTGTCTTTGGTCAGCGAATGGGTTCGATTTTCAGCGATGGCTTTTCGCAGGAATGCAGACCGAGACATGACATCGGTTTCAGGCTCGTTGTAAAGCAGGCCTCAATGGCAGTGAAGCGCTCCTCACGACAGCTCACAACGAGGCTGCCCTCGGGAAGCTGCGGATTCGCTTTGTAAAACAGATCAAGGATCTGCGCGGGACTCATCGTGGTTTCGTGATCGATGTTATCGAACGCCAGCGGCACATCGATCGATGTGAACGCCTCGCGCTCCATCTGGAAGAAGCGCCGTGGCCCCTGCGCCGAGCATGTTCCGTGCTTGTCCCATTCGTGCGCGAGGAGTTGCAGGTCGGGCGTGATGTCGAGATTTTCCCGCGGGTTCAGCGGACCTGCTTCGTGCGAACAAAATACGGGATAGCTCCCGTCGTTGTTCTGCGGCCAAAGCCCGTGCACGACGAAGGTTCGCTGCGGCTTGCACTGCGGCGACACGTCCGCGATGGAACAGAACTCCGGTCCCCACGGCATATCGAGTAGGTAGAAATCAAATTTGCCCGGCTCGCCTTTGTTCTGCGCAGAGATCGGCGTCAACGCCAGGAACAAAACAGAAAGAGCTGTAAAGAGAGCACGCGGTCGCTGCACGTACCACAGGATACTGCCCGCTTCGGTTGATATGCTGAGGCAATGGCGAAGACAAACGCGAAGAACCTCGCGGTGTTTTGCGCGGCCGCAGAAGGCGCGCGCCCGATCTACCGCGAAACTGCCGAGGAGCTGGGCCGGACACTCGCGCAGCGCGGCATCGGGTTGATCTATGGCGGAGCGAAGATTGGCCTGATGGGCGCCGTGGCCGACGCCACACTCGCGGCGGGTGGTCGCGTTGTCGGTGTTATTCCGCACGTGCTGGTCGATAAGGAAATCGCACACGACGGCCTGAGCGAACTGCACGTTGTCGATACCATGCACACGCGCAAGCGGCTTATAGGCGAAAAGGCCGACGCATTTCTGACGTTGCCCGGCGGGTTCGGCACGTTCGAAGAGCTGTTCGAAGTGCTGGCGTGGCAGACGTTAAAGCTCCACGAGAAGCCTGTGGTCCTGTTAAATGTCGGCGGCTTCTATGACGGCATGCTTTCGTTCCTCGACGTATGCGAGCGGGAAGGAATGCTGCGGGGGAACCGCCATCATCTGCTCGTAGCGACTACGGTCGACGAAGCGATGCGTCTGGCCGGTCTGGTGTGAGGCGCGACTAGAATTGAGTTATGTCGCACGAGGGATTCAAAATTGTCGGCGCTGACGAAGCCGCGCGCGCCGAACAGTCAAAACTAGCTGGCGACGCCATCCGTCCGGCGAAGGTTCGGATCGACAAGACGGGTGGCAGCGGCATGACCATCGAATGGCGTGATGGCCACACGAGCCACTGGAATTTCGCATGGCTGCGTGCAGCCTGCCCCTGCGCGACCTGCCACGAGGCTCGCGAAGCAGAAGGCCGCGCGCCCGGCGTAGCCAAGCCAAAGCCAGCATCACTGCTGCCGATGTATGAGGCTCCTGCTCGACCAGCGGATGTGGAGCCCGTCGGAAACTATGCGCTGCGCTTCAAATGGAACGACGGCCACGAAGCGGGCCTCTACTCCTGGGACTACCTGCGCAACGTGTGCGATATCGAAGCGCAGCGGCAGCAACAACAGGGTTAGCGGGCGACTGGCAGCTCAGGCGTGGCGGCGAGAAGTTGCTGCGTGTATGCCTCGCTCGGAGACTCGCAGATGTGCTGCCACGAGCCCTCCTCGACCAGCTTGCCGCGCTGAAGAACCATGACCCGGTGACAGAGATACCGTACGAGCGGCATGGAGTGCGAGATGAACAGGCAGGTCAACCCATGCCGCTGCTGCAGCTCGCGCAGCAGGTTGATGATCTGCGCGCCGACGGAAACATCCAGCGCACTTACCGGCTCATCCAGCACAAGCAGCTCCGGACGCAGCGCCAGCGCTCGTGCAATGTTGATCCGCTGCCGCTGTCCGCCCGAGAACTCGTGCGGATAGCGTCGCAGCGCTGACGCGTCCAGTCCGACTTCGGCGAGCATTGCCGCAAGCCTGGCTTCAATTCCCTCTTTGGGCCGCTCACGATGTATCGCAAACGGCTCGCAAAGAGTCTGCCGAACGGTCATGCGAGGGTCCAGCGCCGCGTAGGGGTCCTGAAATACGATCCCAAGCTTTCGGCGCAGCTTTCGCATCGCGTTCGGTGACAGGGCGAGCAGATCGAGCTTACGCGGCGAGCCGTCCGCGTGTCTGTCGTGAAGCAGCACCTGTCCTTCCGTCGGCTCCAGCAGGCGCAGAACCATCCGCGCGACCGTGCTTTTGCCGGATCCCGACTCGCCCACCAGGCCCAGCGTCTCGCCACGGTAGAGGTCAAACGACACGTCGTCGACGACCCGGACGGGACCGAAATCCTTGGACAGATTCTTTGCTTCTAAGAGCAGCTCAGAGCTGCGGACCGGAGCGTGCATTATGTGCTTTGACTGAAGATAATCTGCCATCCGTTCGGCGTCTTTTCAAACAGCTCCATAAATGTGCCATCGATTGAACCGCCTGACTTTTTCGAGCGGTTGAGGTGATACTTCCCGGTGGCGAGTGCATAGTTGTCGCCCATTGTGCGCACGTCGATGTCGGTGTCTTCAATCTCACCCATGGCGTCCTTGTTGGGAAAGTTCTGCCGATAAGCCGCGCGAATGTTGTCGACGCCGCGCACGAGGTTTGCCAGGACAGCCTGGGTGTCGGGCGCATCTTTATAGTGCGAGAGATAGCCGTCCAGATCGCCTTTGTTCCAGGCGTTCTGCTGCGCGAGGATGATTTTGACCACATCCAACTGCTGCCGGCTGGCCGTAAACAGCGGATCAGAATTCTGCGAAACGGCAGGCGTTGGCAGCAGCAGAGCGGCGCAGCAGACGCCGGCGAGTGCGATCGGAACGAGACGGCGGAATCGCATTAGGCCCTCCCTCGGGACAACATCATCATACGAGCCGTGACGTTTGACCGCGGCTTTAGTGAGCCGGTCTTGGATTATCCGTCGTGGCGTCGCGGATGATCTTCCAACCCGACGGTGTCTTCTCCACAACCAGCAGGTAATATCCGCTCGCGTCTCCGCCACCTGCCGATGTGCGCTCCAGATGGAAGCGGCCTGTCACCGTGGCAAAGCGTTGATCGAGCGGCTGAACCTCGAGATTCGAGAAGGTCAGCTTCCCCATTGCCTCGGGATTGGGGAACGACTTCCGATATCCCTCCAGCATCTGCTGATATCCGCGCCGGATCGTCGGGCCCATGAACAGGATGTCCGAAGAATTCTTGTAGCCCGTAGCGAACGCGTCGAGGTCGCCACGATTCCAGTCGTCTGCCTGCCGGTTCAGCATCGAGAGGATCGCCTGGGAGTCGTTGGAAGGCTTTCCGGCCTGCGCGGTCGCAGCGGATAGGTTCGGGCCGGAAAGCAAGATTGCAGCAGTTAGAACGAGCAAGATCCGAACGGACAAACGCATGGCATGGCTCCAAATAGTGTCGGGTTCAGTGAGTGACGAGCCTAAAATATAGCTATGCCCGCGGAATTCGCCAATACCGCAGTCCAGACGCGCACGGTGCACGCCGTTTGCACGCACGATTGTCCGGACTCCTGCGGCGTGCTTGTCACGGTCGATGAGCTCACTGGCCGGGCTGTGAAGATGGCCGGCGACCCCGCGCATCCCGTGACACGCGGATTTCTGTGTGGCAAGGTCGCGCGGTACCTCGAGCGGGTGTATTCACCGGAGCGCCTTCTTTACCCGATGCGCCGCCGCGCGGGCGTACCAAAGGGCCCACTCCCCAAAGGTCGCGAGCCCGAGTTTTTCGAGCGCATCTCCTGGGACGAAGCTCTCGACGAGATCGCGGATCGGCTGAAGAAGATAGCGGACGAGTTCGGTCCAGAGAGCATTCTTCCTTACAGCTACGCGGGGACGATTGGTCAATTGGGCTATGGCTCCATGGATCGCCGGTTCTTCTACCGGATCGGCGCCTCGCAGCTCGACCGCACCATCTGCTCCGCCGCTGGGACCGCCGCGCTCAAGAGCATCTACGGCACGCGGCTTGGAACGGCCCCGCAGGATTTCGCGCGCGCCGGTCTCATCATCGTCTGGGCCGGCAACGTCCACGGCAATAACATCCATCTCTGGCCATTCATCGAGGAGGCGCGGCGCAGCGGTGGCGAGCTCATCGTCATCGACCCCTACCGCACGCGGACTGCGGCACTTGCCGACGAACACCTGCAAATCCGCCCTGGCACGGATGGACTGCTCGCGCTCGCGATGATGCACATCCTGTTCCGCGAAGGCCTGGAAGATCGCGACTACCTCAACGAGTTCACCAATGACTGGCAGCAGCTACGTGAGTTTGCCCTACGTCCGGAGCACTCGCCTGAGCGCGCCGCTGCCATCACGGGCCTCAGCGTCGACGCGATCGAAGCTCTCGCGCTCGCGTACGGCCGCGCGGGCCGCGACGGGCGCGCTCCCGCAGCGATACGGCTCAACTACGGCATTCAGCGCGGCGAAAATGGCGGCACAGCAGCACGCGCGGTCGCGATGCTGCCGCTGATCACGGGAAGCTGGAAGCAGTACGGTGGCGGGCTGCTGCTCTCCACCAGCGCTGCGTTTCCGTTCCAGCAAGAGAAGCTGCACATGCCGGAGCTGATGAAGGCCAGCCCGCTTGGCCGCGCTGCCCGCACCGTCAATATGAACCAGCTCGGCGACGCGCTGACGCAACTGAATGATCCTCCGGTGAAAGCGCTGTTCGTCTATAACTGCAATGCTGCTGCTGTGGCGCCGGACTCGGAGCGGGTGCACGAAGGACTCCGCCGCGACGATCTCTTCGTCGTCGTACACGAGCAGTTCTTCACCGACACGACGGACTACGCCGACATCGTGCTTCCCGCGACCACGTTCCTCGAACACAAGGAACTGATGGGCGCGTACGGACACTACTTCGCGCAGATCTCGCAGCCGGCGATTGCGCCGCTCGGTGAGGCGCGCACGAACGTGCAGATCTTTGCCGAACTCGGCCGCCGCATGGGGTTCGAAGAGCAGGCGTTTCGAGAAGGCGAAGATGATTTGATCGCGCAGGCTCTCGACAGCACGCATCCCTGGTTCAAAGGCATCACAAAGGATCGGCTAGAGCGCGAAGGGATGGCTCCGCTCGCTCTGCCAAAGAACGAACGCGGTGAGGTGCTTCCCTTCAGCACGCACGAGTGGTTCCAGACACCCGACCGGCGCGCGAACCTCCTGCCGCTGCCAGAGTGGCACGCCGCCACAGAGTCGCGCGCGAACACCGAAGCGGCGGCAAGGTTCCCGCTCGAGATGCTGGCGCGCAAGGGCGACAACTATATGAACACCACCTTCGCCAACCTGCCGAATCATCGCAAGATGGAGAGCCGCGCTGCAGGCATGATTGAGATGCGCGCCGAGGATGCTGCAGTGCGCGGGATCTCCGGAGGGGACACGGTCCGCGTCTGGAACGATCGCGGCCAGATTCAGCTCACCGCGCGAATCAGCGAGTCCATTCCGCTGGGCACCGTCGCCTCGCGGCTGGACTGGCAGAAGCTCTCACATAATGGCGTCAATGTGAACGAGCTCACCAGCCAACGGCTTACCGACATCGGCGGCGGCGCGACCTTCTACTCGACGCTCGTCGAAGTTAGTAAGCTGGAATCTCTTCCGCTCGCATAAAATCAAACTTCCACAAAGTTGGGCAATTTACAAGCTCTCTGGAGGACCTGCGCGCGTGAAGCATTGTGTGAAATTGAGTCTGGCTGTATCCGCTCTCATGATTGCCGTCTGCCCTGCATTTGCGCAGCAGACGCCCCAGAAGTCGACCACCACGACAACCTCGACGGTGACCAGCGAAGCTGATAAGCACAGCATGGCCCTTCCGGCGGACTCCGTCACCGAAGGCAGCGTCGCAGTCGAAGGCGGAAAGGCGATCGCCTTCCGCGCCGTCGCCGGAATGCTGACAGTAGGCGCGACCGACAGCCAGGACGCGATAATCGCGCTCGACGGTACGATCCTGCCCAACTCGGGCGTGGAGTTGCCCGCAAAACCGGAAGACAGGCCGGCAACTGCGCGTATCTTCTACACCGCTTACTTCGCCAAAGACGCCGACGCGCGCACCCGCCCGATCGTCTTCCTCTACAACGGCGGCCCGGGCTCGGCGACGATGTACCTGCGCATGACCAGCATGGGGCCAGTGCGCGTGCAGATTCCTGATCTGCAGCATCCAGTCGGCGGACCGTATCAGATCGCACCCAACCCGTATTGTCTGCTCGACGCTGCCGACCTCGTCTTTATTGACGCGCCCGGCACAGGTTACAGCCGCGTAGAAGGCAAGGACGCTTTCAAGGCCTTCTACGGCATTGACGGCGATGCAGCCGCGTTCGACCGCTTTATCCGCCGCTTTCTAACGAAATACAATCGTTGGGATTCAGCCAAGTTCCTGTTTGGCGAGAGCTACGGCACTACGCGCGATGCGGTGCTCGCCAGAGCGCTCCAGCGTCATGGCGTCGATCTCAACGGTGTTGTCTTCCTCAGCCAGATTCTCAGCTTCGACAACTCGGCCGATGGGCCGGACTCGAATCCCGGCACGGAGAACGGCTTCTTCCTTGCGCTGCCAAGCTTCGCCGCGACGGCGTGGTACCACCACAAGGTTCCGAATCAACCCGCCACACTCGAGCCGTGGATTCACGAGGTCGAGCAGTATGCGCTGACCGACTACGCGGCGGCTCTATTGCAAGGCGCCGACCTGAGCGCGGATAAGAAATCAGCGGTCGCCGCCAAGCTCGAAAGCTACACCGGCGTTCCCGCTGCGCTCTGGCTCAAAGCGAACCTGCGCCTCACCGGAGCCGAGTTCTCCAAGTACCTGCAGGACCCCTCGGACATCACGACCGGCCGACTGGACTCGCGCTTCGAAGGGCCCGCGATGGACCCTTTGTCGCGCGATGCCGACTACGATCCGTTCTCGGACTCGATTGAGTCTGCCATCCTCGCTGCGATGAACACCTATGCGCATGAAACGTTGAAGTTCGGCGAGAACATGACCTACAAGCCGAGTGCGCGCGAGCCCGGCTTCAATTGGGAGATGAAGCACCACGCCTACGGCCCGCAAGGCTGGGACGGAACCAGCACCAATGTGATGGGAGACATCGCCTACACGATGAAAGTAAATCCGCACATGCACGTGCTGTTGATGGGCGGGTACTTCGACTTCGGCACCCTCTACTTCGGCGCAACCTACGAGATGAAGCATTTGCCCATCCCGCAGGAACTCCAGAAGAACATCGAGTACAAGTTTTTCCCCACCGGCCACATGGTCTACGTGAACGAGGATGCGCTTCACGCCCTGCACGACCGCACGGCGCAGTTCATCCGGGAGAACGCCGGCGGACGCTGAGCGAGCCTCCAGCGAAAGCGCAGCGGCCAGGCAAATGCCTGGCCGCTGTCACTTTCTCGTCAAAAACTTCACTGAACCGCGAACACTTTTCCCGCCTGAGCGGTCTACATCAGTGAAGGCTTACGATGCAGCGGCAACCACCGCGAATTGAACACGAAGACCGGCAGGCCACGTTCACGCGGCTTGCCAGCGAGCACGGGCGATTCCTCTATCGCATCGCGTGGAGCGTTCTGCGCCACGCCGAGGATGCCGAAGACTGCGTGCAGGAGGCGCTGCTCAAGCTGTATCGCGGCGAGGGCTGGCGCCAGATGACAAACGAACGGGCCTTCGTCGGAAGCGTCGTTTGGCGGCTGGCGATCGATCGCCGCAGTGCCCGGCGATCCGGCACAGAGGATTCGGCAGAGTTGCAGCTCGCCGACTGGCGGCCGACACCGGAGACCGCTGCGGCAGAGCACGACGAACGGCAGCTTCTGCGTGAGCTCATCGCCGGGCTTCCGGACGAGCTGCGCGACACGCTTCGCCTCTCCGCGTTGGAGGAGCTCAACTCGCGCGAGATCGGCGAGCTGATGGCTGTACCTGAAGGGACCGTGCGCACGCGGCTGATGCGGGCCCGCGCCGAGTTGCAGAAAAGATGGGCGGCGCATCGAGGTGAACCAATCTCCTCGCGCTGAGGACGATTGCAAAGGAGATAGGCGATGCGTAACAACGAAACCGAGACGCTCGAATTCGACAAGCTGCTGAGCGATGTACTGCACGAAGAGAGCGCATCAGCCGAAGGACCCGCAGGTCTCGAGCAACGGCTCGCGGCACGTTTCGCGCAGGAACATGAGCAACCAATCTGGAGCGCACGCCCCTTCGCCTTTGCGGAAAGCATTGCTACCAAGCGCAGCACCGCATCGCTTTGGACCGCGGTTGGTTTACACGCCGCCGTGATCGGTGTCATTGCGATACTGATAGCCGCGAAGGTGCCGATAGCGGCACCGGTGAAGAACGCGGTGACGGCGCTGCTGGAGCCTCCGCCGACACCGCCGGTGGCGCCCCAGGCGAAGAAGATTGGCGGCGGTGGTGGTCAGCACGACCTCGGCCCCGTGACCCAAGGCCATCTGCCCAAGCTGGCGCAGACGCAGATTGTTCCGCCCAAGGCGCCGCCGACCATTCCGCCCAAGCTGGCGGTTGAGCCGAGCGTGATTGTGCAGCCGAATTTGAAGCTCGCCGACAACACGATGCCCAACCTGGGCGTGCCCAACTCGAACCTGAAGGGGTTCTCGATGGGCAACGGCAACGGCACGGGGATTGGCTCGGGTGACGGCGCCGGAATCGGGCCTGGATCGGGCGGCAATATCGGCGGCGGCGTGTATCAGGTGGGTGGCTCGGTGCGGCCGCCGATTGCGATCTACACGCCGGATCCGGAGTTCTCGGAGGAAGCCCGCAAGGCCAAGTTTTCGGGCAACGTCGTCGTCTCGCTGATCGTGGGAGCGGACGGCAAGCCGAGGAACGTGCACGTGCTGCGCGGTGTGGGCATGGGACTGGACGAGAAGGCTGTCGAGGCCGTGCAGCAGTACAAGTTCAAGCCCGCGATGCAGAACGGCAAGCCCGTCGCGGTGTACCTGAATGTTGAGGTCAACTTCCAGATCTTCTAGGGAAGTGAGTAGTGAAGAGTGAATAGTGAATAAACCAAAAGCTTTGTAGGGCAGCGGTCTTATTCACTACTCACTCTTCACTATTCACTCCTCTGCTACCCTAGAGGTTCGGGGCTTTTGCCTCGGCCCCAAAGCATGGACCCCAAGTACATCCGCAATTTCGCGATCATCGCGCACATCGACCACGGCAAATCCACGCTCTCCGACCGGCTGCTCGAGCTGACCGGGTCGCTGACGGCGCGCGAGATGCAGGCGCAGGTTCTGGACGCGATGGACCTCGAGCGCGAGCGCGGCATCACCATCAAAGCCCACACCGTGCGCATGATGTACACGGCATCTGACGGCAACACCTATCAGCTCAACCTGATCGACACGCCCGGCCACGTCGACTTCTCCTACGAGGTCTCGCGCTCGCTGGCCTCCTGCGAGGGCGCCCTGCTCGTCGTCGATGCGTCGCAGGGCGTCGAGGCCCAGACGCTCGCGAATGCGTACCTCGCAATCTCTCACGGTCTCGAGATCATCCCGGTCATCAACAAGATCGACCTTCCCAGCGCCGACATCGAGCGCACCAAGGAGATGATCGAGAAATCCGTCGGGCTGCCGGCTGATGACGCGGTTCCCGTCTCGGCCAAGACCGGACAGAACGTTGCTGACATTCTCGAAGCCGTCGTGCACCTCCTGCCTCCGCCGAAAGGCGACGCCGACGCTCCGCTGCAGGCGCTCATCTTTGACTCGTGGTTCGATGCGTACCGCGGAGTCATCGTGCTCGCGCGCATCATCAACGGACGGCTGCGCAAGGGCGACAAGATCAAGATCATGTCGAACGGGAAGACGTTCGACGTGGAGTCGATGGGCGTGATGACGCCGAAGCCCGTCGAGCTTGAAGAGCTCAGCGCAGGCGAGGTCGGCTTCTTCGTTGCGACGATCAAGAACGTCGCGGACACGAAGGTCGGCGACACGATTACCTCGGTCGATAATCCCGCTGCGGAAGCGCTGCCCGGCTTCGAAGACATCAAGAGCATGGTCTTCGCCGGCCTCTACACCGTCGACTCCCACGAGCACGCGCTGCTTCGCGACGCGCTCGAGAAGCTGCGCCTCAACGACTCCAGCTTCAACTTCGAGCCTGAGTCCTCCGTTGCGCTCGGCTTCGGCTTCCGCTGCGGATTTCTCGGGTTGCTGCATCTCGAGATCATCCAGGAGCGCCTGGAGCGCGAGTACAACCTCGACCTCATCATTACCGCGCCCGGCGTGCAATACAAGGTCACCATGACCGACGGCAAAGTTCTCACTGTCGACAATCCCTCGCGCTGGCCCGACCCGAGTGAGATCGAGCAGGTCGAAGAGCCCGTGATCGAGGCGAAGATCCTCACCAACGAGGAGTATCTCGGCGGCATCCTCAAGCTCGTAGAAGAGAAGCGCGGCCGCCAGAAGAACATCGAGTACGTCAGCCAGACGCGCGTGATGATCACCTACGAGCTCCCGCTGAACGAAATAGTTTTGGATTTCTACGACCGCCTCAAGTCCGTCTCGCGAGGCTACGCTTCGCTTGACTATCACCTAACTGGGATGTGGGTCTCGCCGATGGTGAAGATGGACATCCTCGTCTCGGGCGAGCCCGTCGATGCGCTCTCCATCATCGTGCACCGCGACTTTGCCTACGACCGCGGCAAGGCGCTTGTCGAAAAGATGCGCGAGCTTATCCCGCGCCAGATGTTCGAGGTGGCGATTCAGGCCGCGATCGGCTCGAAGGTTATCGCGCGGTCGACCGTTACGGCCATTCGCAAGAACGTCATTGCCAAGTGCTACGGCGGCGACATCAGCCGCAAGCGCAAGCTGCTCGAAAAGCAGAAGGAAGGCAAGAAGCGGATGAAGCGCATCGGCAAGGTCGATATTCCGCAAGAGGCTTTCCTCGCGGTGTTGAAGGTCGGCGAAGAGTAGGCGGATATTTTCGGCAGGTGGGTCGTTATCGCCCCGACTCTTCCGGAAAGAGAAACTGAGCAGCGGCACTGAAGCGCTCCGCCCATGCGGTCTCATTGTGGTGTGCGCCCGGCGTGATCACCAGCTTCATCTCTGTTCCATCCAGATTGCGGAAGTTGTCGGCAAGCATGTTGGTCGCGTGCACAAAGTCGCTGTTGATCACGTCAGCGCTCACCCCACGTTTGCGATCATCGTCTGCATTCGAAACAAGCTCGTCCGTGCCGGCTCCGATGAAGATGCGCGCAGGCGGCAGCAGCAAACCGCGCGTGGCTCGAATGAGTTCGCCATTGCCGGTCTGCAGCGATGGGCTCTCAATCAATCCAAGTCCGAAGACCATTGGTCTTGCAATCAACACATCCAAGGCAGCAATGCCGCCATACGACGATCCACCGATCGCCGTGTTGGAGCGGCCGGTACGTACGCGATACTCCTTTGCGATGTGCGGCACAATCTCATCCGCCAGGAACGAAGGGTAGTCTACTCCGTGCGGCTTAAGATCGGGGTCGTATAGCGAATCGGGAGCGGGCAGAAACTCGTCGGCGCGTTCTTTGCCTGCATTGTCAACGCCGACGACGATCAGCGGCTCTACGCTGCCGGCCTGAATCAACCGCGTGAGCGTCTCATCAATCTGCCACTCGTGGCCGAACGCACTCGTGCAGACATCGAAGAGGTTCTGCCCGTCGAGCATATAGAGAACGGGATAGGTGCGACTTGCGTTCGCAGGGTCAGAGTAACCCGGAGGCAACCACACGCGCAGCGTGTGCGAGCCTGAGAAAACTTTGCTGTCAATGTGCTCGGCGCGCAGATCCCCGACGACCGTGGAGTGACAGGACGGCTTCACCTGAGGGTTGACGGCGAGGGGAAACAAGAGACTTAGGAGAGCAATGCATCGCCGGAGACATACGAAAGGCATGCGTCATTATCCCCCGGGCGCGTGAGGGACGAGGGCGTTCTTCCGCACATCGCGGAGTGAGGATTTGATTCCGGCAGTGGTAGCATCGCCTCGATGAGCAACGACTCCACCTTCGCAGGTCCTTTGAACTCAGCGATGCGCCATGCCCTCGCGCATCTCGACGACATTCGCGAGCGCCCGGTCGATGCGACCGCTTCACTCGAAGATCTGCGTCGTCGCATCGACATCCCACTCACCGGCACCGGCCTCCCATCCGAGCAGGTCATCGACGAACTCGCTGTCGCGTGCGAAGGCGGAATCGTCGGCAGCGCCGGGCCGCGCTTCTTCGGCTTCGTCATCGGCGGCTCGTTGCCGGCTGCACTCGCTGCCGATTGGCTCACTTCGGCTTGGGACCAGAATGCGGGGCTGTACGTGATCGGGCCCGCGGCTTCGCTGGTCGAAGAGGTTGCGGCTGGATGGTTGAAGTCGCTGTTTGGATTGCCTTCAGAAGCAAGCTTTGCCTTCGTGACCGGATGCCAGATGGCGCATGTGACCGCTCTCGCCGCAGCAAGACATCAGGTGCTGGAGCGGGCAGGATGGAATGTGGAACGCGATGGGCTGGGCAGCGCTCCTGCGATTCGCATTCTGACAAGCACGGAGCAGCATGCGACGGTGCCGAGGGCGACGCGGCTGCTCGGGCTTGGGACCGCGTGCATCGATACCCTTCCCTGCGATGAAGAAGGCCGGCTGCGCGCAGATGCGTTGGAGAATGCTCTGATGGAGCGGGCAGGCAAGCCGACGATTGTCGTGCTGCAGGCCGGCGACCTCAATCGCGGAGCGTTTGATGACTTTCGCAGGTTGATTCCACTCGCGCACGAGCATGCGGCGTGGGTGCATGTAGATGGTGCGATGGGATTGTGGTGCGCCGCATCGCGGAAGCATCAATATTTGCTCGACGGCGTGGCTGCTGCCGACTCCTGGAGTACAGACGGCCATAAGTGGCTGAATGTTCCGTACGACTGCGGCTACGCCTTTATTCGTGACGCGGCGGCGCACTATGCGTCACAGAGCGTGCATTCGTCGTACCTGGTGCAAGGTGCGGGAGCGCGCGACCAAGTCGACTGGACACCGGAGTTCTCGCGCCGCGCGCGCGGCTTTGCAACGTATGCGGCTCTGCGACAGCTTGGACGCGATGGCGTGGCGGAGTTAGTGGATCGTTGTTGCGCGATTGCGCGCGAGCTTATCGAACGCGTCGGTGCGCTACCCGGAGCAAGCGCACTTTGCGAGCCGCTGATCAATCAAGGGATGGTGCGCTTCTTCGATCCGCGGCCGGATGCAACTGAGTCCGATCATGATCGCGTCACAGATGCCGTAGTAGTCGGCATCCGCGCATCCGGCGAGGCCTTCTTCACACCCACAACATGGCATGGAATGCGCGCGATGCGGATCAGTGTCTCGAACTGGCAGACAACGATGGAAGACGTTGCGCCAGTAGTGGCGTGCGTCGCGCGTGTTCTCGCGGCAGAGCGGACGAGAGTCAGCTCCTAACTGCTGACTAAAGCTCCCTTATCAACCGAAGGTGCAGGAGCGCCGCTCGTCTTTGCCATCTCCGCGCCGCGCAGCCAGCGGTTCGCCGGCTCGGTGAACGAGCGCGCCAGCGCCCACGCAAGAGGAGCTGTCGCAAGCAGCATGCCAATTACAAACGCTGCCACGACACCACGCCGCACATGGTTCGGAAAGTGCTGAGCGAACAACGCAACGCCAAAGATCACGATGAACTCGTGCGAGAGGTAGAGCTCATAGCTGTGCCGCCCGAACCACCGCAGCGGCGCGCTCCATCGTGAGCCGCGCTTACGGCGAAGCGTCACTGCGGCCATCACCAGGCAGACAGACAACGCGAGCAGAGCATCATCGGTACCGCTCTTCCCGAGCGTGCGCATAATTGTCCCGCGCGGTGATACCGCAATCAGCAGAATTCCAGCCCAGCCCGCGATCTCGATCACCCGCAGCCATGCAGATCGAATCTCTCGAGGGGAGAGCCGGTCCACAACATAGGCTGTCAAACATCCGAGCGCGATGCTTGCCATGCCGGCAAGATACGAGTTCTCAGCCTGCAGATCATTCTTCGCCCATACGACTCGCGCGAGCGGTCCGAGAGCAAACAGCGCGACTGCAAGCGCGATCCACATCCAACGACCCACCGAACCGCCGCGGAACAGCACGAGGCTGATCAGCGGGAAGAAGAGATAGAACATCTCCTCAATCGATAGCGACCACAGTACCGTCCAGCAGGCCGGCAGCCATGCGTTGCGCGACGCTTCCAGCCAGTTGAGATGAAACGTAAGCGCTGCAAACAGAGCGCGCGGCAGCGTGAAGAACTTTTCGTTGATCACATAGCCGTCGACGTGCAGCAGATGCAGCGCGGTCAACACACACAGCATGAGCAGCAGCAGCGGCATGATCCTCGCGAACCGGATCCGGTAGAAAACACGCGCTCGAATAGCATCAAGCGAGCCGAATCGGCGCAACGACGTCAGCGTAATCAGAAATCCGGACACAGCGAAGAACGTCGTCACGCCGTTGCCGCCGTTTTGAAAGAGGAAATGCCGCGTGTACACCGGCCAGTCTCGTCCGAGCCGCACATGAGCGCCCGCGAAACGTATCCAGATATGCAGCAGAATCACTGCAAGAATCGAGAGCCCGCGCAAAATGTCGATTCCATCCAGCCGGGACACAGCAGGTTTACGGTCCAATTCGCTGAGCACTGGCCGAATTCTAATCGAGTGTGTGCCGGCAACATCGATCCGACAAAGCAGAGCGGAGGCCCGAAGGCCTCCGCTCTGTGGTCAAGCTGGTTAGCGATTAGTGGGTCGCGGTCGCCGGACGCGAAGCACCGGACGGCGTCGTGTGATGCGCAGTCGGAGTCGGAGCAGACGGCGCCGGAGCCGAAATTCCCGAGCTGGTGTTGTACGCGTTCACGACAGCCTGCGTGATGTCCGTCGTCTGGTTGAACCACAGAACCGGATTCGGCGTCTGCTGGTTGCCGCCAACGTTCAGCATCAGCGTGTATCCGTTATCCTGCGCATACTTCACCGCAGCCGCGCCGACCTTCTGCGCAACCTTGCCATAGGCCTCCTGCAGGTCGCCCTGGTAGGCGTTCTGCGCGTCCTCGGCATCACGGTTCAGTTGCTTCTCCTTCTCGTCGATCGTGCGGAGACGACGCGCGCGCTCGTCATCCGTTGTAGTGGCGGGCAGACCCTGGGCCTGCTTCTTCAGCGAGTCGACCTCGGCCGCCTCACCGTCGATCTTCGACTTCTGCGGCTCGTACTTCTTCTGAACCTCGGCCATGGCACGCTGTCCTTCGTTCGTAGCGACAACGGCCTGCTCAAAGGCAATGATGGCGACCTTCGCGGGAATAGGCTGGGGAGTCACAGCAACATTGGCAGCCGGCGCCGCGCCGGTACCGGCTGCCGTTGCAGCCTGTGCTGTAAGAGTGGGGACGGCGAGGCCGGCGGCCAACGCTGTGGCAAGGACAAGCGTGCGGTTCATGTGGTGGTTGTTGCTCCTTCGGGATCGAGAACTTGGTGTTCGCAAATTTGATTTCATGGAGTGGGAGCTGCGCCACTCACCGGGCTCCCCAGCAAGATCAATTGCTGGGGTGGCCACCCTCCGCGTCCTGCTTTCATGTCGTTCTCACCTGAAAAGCACAGGTGAGAGAGGCGCGGGCAGATGCTGTGGGGCCGACTGCACCAAATTATATAAGACCCGAAGCATGGCTGGTCAAACGACAAACGAGCCTCGCGTCCCTGCAGAATCGCGTTCAAAGAGTGAGACGTTTGCATCGGTCGACCGTTTCACGTGCTATCGGACGCGACTCTCGGCCGCTCAAAGTCCAGATAAACGAAGTATCTCCTTCCGAAAAGCGGAGCCAACGACCCTGGATTCTCCGATTTTGGGTAGGCAAAACTCCCAGCCCTACGATTTTGTAACGATTTGCGGCCACCCAAACTTTGGTACGCCGATTGCTCTATCCCCAGTGTTCGACCTTTGCGTCGCATAGCGGCGTACAGCGGTGAACGTCCAGCGGTGTTTGACAGACCTCCAACAGTGAGGCACGCCCCGCAGGGACGCTCCGAAGGGAGCATTTCGGAGGCCAGTGACTGGCCATGTAGGGGTCCGAGGGCCATCTTCCGGGGAGGGGAGGTGGCCCAACGGCTTTCTGATCATAAGTATGGTGGATTCCCGGGTGCTGACCGGGTCGGTGCGCCAGGTTACAGAGAAAGAAGAGCTTGCACAGAAGTTGTCCCGGCGATATACTCGGTAGTGTTCCGGGCGCGGAGCGCATGAGCCACTGGTGGGCATTGCCCCTGAAGGCTGCACGACTCCCAGACGCCCGCAGTGGGAACAAGGATATCTCTGGAAAATCGAAAGGTTGGACGGTCGGGCCGGATCGTATACCGGCACAGAACCGTCTTGTCCAAGGGGCGTGTCCAGACCCGCAGCAGGGATAATGCAGGGCGACCATAGAGTTCGAGGTCGATGATTGCGGCGGAGTTCTTCAGCGCGAACGCGATGCGCTCGCAGAAGTTGAACCCAGCCGGTGAGTGAGTTAGAAAGCCGTTCCAAGAGCCAAGATTTGAGATCGTCGGAAGACTCTCCTGTTCGGATCGCGGCTCGCGCAGAGCACCACCCAAGCGCGAGGCACGAAGCCGCGTCTCCGGTCACTCCCGGAGAGCTTCTTGGAAGGACACAGTAAGGGGACCAACAGCAACCATGTCAGAACAGAATGTAGTGGACGCGCCCGAGCAGTTTGGCGGCGACGGATTTGATGGCGACGACTTCGACGGCGCAGCCAACGAGGCTGGCGGACCGGCGGCCCCAGGTATGGGGCAGAGCAAGAGCAGCCGCAGGCGCCGCCGCAAGCGGAAGAACAAGCTGATGGCCGTGGCGACCCCCGGTGAGGGCGGCGCCACGCCGGCTGCGACCGACGACGCCGTGGTCCCCCCGGGAACGATTGTCATGGAAGGCGAGAGCCTCGCCCTTGCCGCCGGAGCCCCGGCCGGTAACGCTGCACCCACGATGCGGCGTTCACCACAGGGCGGCCAGCAGCCGCAGTTCGGTCAGGGTCAGGGGCAGGGAGGCAAGCGCTGGAAGAAGAAGTTCCGCGACCGCGAGCGCCGCGTCCGCAGCGACAACCCCGGCAATGACTTCCGCGCCGAGAACAGCGGCGGATACAGCAACGGCAACGGCGGATATGGCGGCGGCAACGGCTACCGCCAGAATGTGCCGGATAACTTCGGCAACCTGGTCGGCGGCTTCAAGCGCAAGAACAAGGGCGGCCAGTCCAGGGAACGCGGGTTCGTCGGCCCGATGGACCACAGCTACCGCGCCGGCGACGCCAACTATGCCGACTCGCCTCCATCAACCATTCAGCTGCACGGACATCGCCGTCATCGCCACCAGGGCGACAACCAGCCGCTCGACTTCTCCGGCCCGCGGCCCGTTCCGATTCCTGAGGACGCGGAGACGCACATCTATCTCTTCATCGAGGACCTGTTCCTGACAGCCAAGATCAACGAGACCGCGCGCAAGCTCGGCGTGAAGGTCGCCTTCATCAAGAACGAAAAAGAGGCGCTCGCCGACTTGACGAGCGGCGAGGACGAGAACAAGCCGTCGCTGATCGTATTTGATCTCAACAACGCAAACGCGAAGCCGCTGACGGTGATCCCGAAACTCAAGGCCAAGCTGAAGCGCTCGGTCTCGATCATTGGATTCCTCTCGCACCTGCAGGGCGATCTCAAGGCCAAGGCTGTGGAGGCAGGCTGCGACGTCGTGATGCCGCGAGCAGCCTTCTCGCAGAATCTGCCGAATCTCCTGCGTCGCTATGGCGTCGACAGCGAGGAAGAAGTTAACTACAACTACTGAGAGATCAGAAGCAGAGGCTAGAAACAAGAAAGCGCTACGAGCCATTTGGCTGTAGCGCTTCTTCTTTTGTCTTTTCGAGCTAAGTCTTTGCGTTTACCTGATCTCTGTTCCCTCGACCTACAACGACGACTGCGCCGCATCCTTGAAGAAGTCCAGCGTGAGATCGATGACATTAAGGTTGCGGTCCGTTGAGGGAGCGAATGAGTAGTCCAGCCCCTTCAGATTCGCGCTCTCCTGCACCTTTGCGTGCAGCTCATCAATAGCAATCTGGTCATAAACGTCGCCCGGCGCCAATGCGAGCATCTTGCGAACTTCGGCCTCCTGCGTTGGCGAAAGGTTCTTCACCGTCACCGTACGCAGCCTGTACTGCGGGCCGGTCACGGTCATCAGGCGGTAGTTCGCAGTCGCATGTTCGGGATCCAGCTCCGGCTGATCGACAAAGTGCACCGACGCGTATCCGGCCTGGAAATACACCGTCATAATCGAGCTCTCAAGCCGATCGAAGGCATACGGTGTCGCCACCTCGCCCGTCTGCAGATCGAAGTATCCGGACAGATCGCGGTCATGCAACAGCGGTCCACCATCGGCGCTGATCATGCCCACGTGATACAGCGGCCCGGCAGATACCTCCGCTCTCAACGGAACGTAATAGCTCTCGCCTACGCGCATCGGATGACCTGCGGTCACCGTGACTTCGGCCGAAAGATATCCGTGCCGTTGCAGCGGCTCAGCCAGTTGATGTGCCTGCAGAAGATTCGCGCTCGCATCGAAGGGCTTGCCCTCCATCTGCCTTGCAACCCGCGAAACCAGATCGCCTTCGGGCGACGAGTCCACCTCGATCCCGCCAACCAGAACCTGCGGGGACGAGATGCTGAACACAATGTGCGGGCGCTGCGCCGTTCCCGGAATATAGAACGGCAGTGTCTTCATAAACGCTGAAACGACGGCCGACGTCTGCGAAGGTTCGTCGCTGTCCACCGTCGCGTGAACGCCCTTCTGTGCCAGCATCGCCGTCAATGCATCACGAACCTGCGCCTCCTGTGCCGAGCCGCGACCAACCTCATCACCCAGGCTCGGGATGCGGTGCTTCAACTCGGTTCGAATCTGAGCGTCGGTCCACCACGGAAAATTGCTGAACCTATAGGGAAGCCGTTCAGAAACAGGCTGCTGCGGCGTCTGCGGAGCCTTGCTGGCTTGGCCCACAAGAGCGGGCGTGCAGACTGGCAGGAGCAGGAGGGAGAGAAGGCCGGCGGTCAGCGATGCGGTGCGCATACAGGGTGCCCGAATAGAGAATATGACACTTTCGGGGTATTCGCTGCATAATTCGTGGGACTTCTACGGTACGCCCGTAAGTAACTTTTGTTCGAGTGAAAAAAGGCCTGTGTTTCCGATGAACCAAGGAAGTTAACTCCCACCTCAAGTGTCACTTGAGGTATCGGCAGGAATCCGGCGGACAAGAGGCGCACCCGCCCTGAAAAGGCACCTCAGGCGCTTCGCCGCGCCTCGGCCTCAGCTTGATTCTCCCGGCCCCGCATCTCTCGGCTCCGGATCTCCAGGAAGCACTGGATCAGTGACAGCGCCGCCGGCGTCACCCCTGGCAGTCGGCTCGCCTGCCCGATCGTCGACGGCCGAACCCGTCCCAGCTTCTCCACCATCTCCCGCGACAACCCGCTCACGGTCGTGTAGTCGAAGCTTTCCGGGATGACCCGCGCCTCATCCCGCCGCAGCCGCTCCATGCTCTTCTGCTGCTGGGCCAGGTACCCGGCAAACTTGATCCCGGTCTCGACAGTCTTCATCTCGTTCCGGACCCACACAGGCAGCGCCTTGCCCGCGCCATACCTGACCGCCTCCAGCGCCGCCACCCACGACGCTAGCTCCGGCGTCCCAGCCAGCCGCTCCATCAACACCGGCAGCAGCAGCTCCACGCTGACTGGCGGCCGCTTCAGCAATTGTGCCGGCCGATCACCCCTCGCCGGCGCCGCCCCGGCATCCTCCGGCCACATACCCTCCAACACCGCGGCCTCGACCTCGGAAAGCTTTCCATTTTCAAGCAATTGAGTGAACGCCGCCGCCCTGGCCTGCTTGGCCTCAAAGCCACCCCAGGCCACATCGTCGATCAGTCCCAGCCTGCGCCCATGCGGGGTCAGCCGCACATCCGCGTTGTCAATCCGCAGGTGCAGCCGGAACTCCGCCCGCGAGGTAAACATCCTGTACGGCTCATCCGTTCCCTTCGAGATCAGGTCGTCGATCAGAATCCCCGTATAGGCCTCGGTCCGATCCAGCGTAAACGTATCCGGCTCTTCACTGACTCGCTGACCCGCTGACTCGCTGGCTCGTTTCGCCCACAGCGCCGCGTTGATCCCCGCCATCAGCCCCTGGCACGCGGCCTCCTCGTAACCCGAGGTTCCATTGATCTGCCCCGCCAAGAACAGTCCCGTAAAGCTCTTCACCTTCAGCGTGCGGTCCAGCTCCGTCGGATCAATCGCGTCGTACTCAATCGCGTACCCCGGCCGCAGCATCTCCGCGTTCTCCAACCCCGGGATCGACCGCACCATCGCAGCCTGCACCTCCATCGGCAGCGACGTACTCATGCCGTTGATGTACACCTCGTGCGTCTTCAGCCCCTCCGGCTCCAGAAAGAACTGGTGCGAGGTCTTGTCCGGGAACCGCACAATCTTGTCCTCGATCGACGGGCAGTACCGCGGCCCGATGCCCTCAATCTGCCCCGTAAACATCGGCGAGCGGTGCACATTCTCGCGAATCAGCCGCAGCGTCTCCGGCGTCGTCGTCGCAATATGGCAGGACACCTGCGGCAGCGGCGGCGTCCACTTCGCACTCCCATCCTCTGGCTTGCTCCTGAAGCTGAACGGCGTCGGGTCCGCATCACCCGGCTGCTCCTCAAAGCGCTCCCAGTCGATCGTCCGCCCATCCAGCCGCGGCGGCGTCCCGGTCTTCAGCCTGCACTGCCGCAGCCCCAGCTTCTTCAGATTTTCGCCGAGCAGCACACTCGCCGGCTCACCACTCCGGCCCGCCGTGTACTGCTGCTCGCCGCAATGGATCAGGCCATTCAGAAACGTCCCGGTTGTCACTACAACGGCGTGCGCATGAATCACCCGCCCATCGCGCAGCTTTACACCGGCCACGCGATCCCCATCTTGCTCGAGGTCCACCACCTCAGCCTGCTTGATAAACAGGTTCCTGATCGACTCCAGCTTTTCGCGCATCTTCACGCGATACAGCGCCTTATCGCACTGCGCGCGCGGCGACCACACCGCCGGCCCGCGCGACGTATTCAGCAGCCGGAACTGGATCCCGCACGAGTCCGCAACCTCGCCCATGATGCCGCCCAGCGCGTCCACCTCGCGGACCAGGTGCCCCTTCGCCACGCCGCCAATCGCCGGATTGCACGACATCTGCGCGATCAAATCCATGTTCAGCGTGAACAGCGCCGTCCGCAGGCCCATCCGCGCAGACGCCGCCGCGGCCTCGCAGCCCGCATGGCCCGCGCCGACCACCAACACATCGAACTGCTCGGAAAAAGCCATACATCCCAGTTTATCTGAGAGCGCACCCGACCCTACGCGCCGAACTGCCGCAGATGATGGTCGAGATGCTTATACATCAGCGCCGACCACTCGCTCGGTTTCAGCGCCCCAAAGAACGAGTGCGCATAGTCCGTACAGCCCCGCTCTCCACCTGCCACAAAGCGCTCCAAGGCCCCCATCAACCGCGTGCGCGAGCCCTCTAAATCCGCATCGGGCGCAACCACCAGCGCTGCCGCTGTAGGTGAGTTCCGCCTCATCGGCACACCCTCCTTCAGCACCATCGGCTTGACGATGCGGCCCAACAGCCGCCCGATCAGCGCCCGCGGAGGCTTCAACTCACCCGTTGCCATCTCCAGCCCACGCGCACAATGCTCCATCATCTGCGCAGCCGACATCTTGCCCCACTGCCGCTGGCTTTCCGGAGTCACCGAGCGAATGCGCTGACGAAACTGTTCAGCCGTAGCCGGATCGAAGAGGTCTTCCATAGCCGCAGACTATAGAGAACTCCACACCCTCCCGCAACAGCCCCTCCGCTACACCGCCCGGCTCAATCCATAGCTCGCAAGATTTCTGCAGCGCAGTTGCGCCTCGCACGACTATGCTGGTGACTCGCTTAATGCCCTTGCCGTTTTCGAAACAGGAGAGAACCAGAACGATGAGATGTACGCTGAGACGCCCCGGCCTCGCCACCCTTGCCCTGCTCTTGACGTTGACCGCGATCCGGCCGGCCTCTGCCGTCCAGCCTGACGCACATAAGCTCAAGCTCCCCGAGCTCAAGTACGAAAAGTACACGCTGCCCAACGGCCTTACCGTGATCACGCATGAGGATCACCGCCTCCCGCTCGTTGCCGTTGACCTCTGGTACCACGTCGGCCCGCTGAACGAGCGCGCCGGCCGCACCGGCTTCGCCCATCTCTTCGAGCACATGATGTTCGAGGGCTCCGAGCACGTCGGCGAGAAAGCGCACATCAAGGATGTCCAGTCCGTCGGTGGAACCGACATCAACGGCACCACCTCCTTCGATCGCACCAACTACTTCGAGACCATGCCCAGCAATCAGCTTGAGCTTGCACTGTGGCTCGAGAGCGATCGCATGGGCTTCCTCATGGAAGGGCTCAACCGCACGCTGCTCACCAACCAGCGCGACGTCGTCCGCAACGAGCGCCGCCAGGGTGAAGGCCGTCCATACTACGTAGCAAACGAAGCCCTGATGCACGCGCTCTTCCCTGCCGGCCATCCCTACTACGGCAATGTCATGGGCAGCCACGCCGATATCGAGTCAGCGCGCGTTGCCGACGTGCGTGACTTTCACCAGCAGTACTACACGCCCAACAACGCCTCCATCGCCATCGCCGGCGACTTCGATCCCAAAGTCCTGCGCGCTCTGCTGACGAAATACTTCGGCCCCATTCCGCGCGGCCCTGTGCCTCCGCCCGTAAATGTCACAACCCCGCCGATCACGTCGCAGAAGCGTGTCTCCGTCACCGACACCGTAAGGCTGCCGCAGATCCGCTTCGGGTGGCTCACGCCTCCCGCATACACGCAGGGCCAATACGATACCGACGCCGCAATGTACGCGCTTGGCGCAAGCAAGGCCAGCCGCCTCGATCAGGCGCTCGTCTACAAGTCCCAACTGGCGCAGAGTGTCACTTGTGGCAATGACGCGCTGAAGCTCACCGGCATGGCGCAGTGCATCGTCACCCCGCGCCCCGGCGTGAAGCTTGAGGACATCGAAGCAGCCTTCTGGAAGGAGGTTCAGCGCCTGCAGCAGGAGGGCCCAACAGCAGAGGAGTTGCAGTCGTACAAAGCGACTACGCTCACCGAAAAGATCAGCGGCCTCGAGCGCCTTGGCGGCTTCGGCGGTGTGGCTGACACGCTGGACGAGTACAACCAGTACACCGGCACGCCAGGCTTTTTGCCCAAAGACGTCGCGATGACCGAAGCCGTGACGATCGCGGGCGCGAAAGCCGCGGCCGTGAAATACTTCGCCAGCAATGCCGCGGTCGTCGTCTCCTGCGTTCCCGGCGAGAAGGTGCTGCATGACGTTCCGCGCAGCCCCGCAGACACCGACGCAAACGTAAAGCTCACCGATCCGTACACGCCGCAGTTTGAAGCTTCACAGGAGTGGCGTAAGACCGAGCCGAAGGGCGGCCCCCCGCCGGTGGTTCATCTGCCTGTGCCCACGACCTTCGCGCTCGACAACGGGCTGAAGGTCTACGTCGTCGAGGAACACGCACTCCCCATCCTCTCCGCCTCGCTCGTCACACGCGCGGGCAGCGAGACAAATCCCAAGGACAAGGGCGGTCTCGCTACGCTCGTCGCCGAAACCATGGGGGACGGCACCCAGAGCCGCGACCTCACCAGGCTCGCCGACGATGAAGAGCTCATCGGCACCGCCATCTCTCCCGGCGCCAGCATGGATGGCAGCTTCGCCGGCGTGACCGTGCTGACCAGCAACACCGATCGCGGCATGGACCTGCTCGCGGACGTCATCGAGCATCCTGCGTTCCGTCCTGAAGACCTCGAGCGCCGCAAGAAGCAGCGGCTAGTGCGCATCGCGCAAGAGACCGACTCCGTGCAGATGATGGCGAACCGCGTCGGTCCGAAGCTCGTCTTCGGCGACAGCCCATACGGCGCCTCGCCAACAGGCACAACCGAAAGCGTGCAGGCACTCACACGCGATGATGTCACCAGCTTCTACAGCAGCCACTTCGGTCCTGCGGATTCCGCTGTGATCTTCGCTGGCGACATCACACCGGCTGAAGCTCGCCGCGTGGCACAGCAATACTTCGGCAACTGGACCGGAACAGCGAGCCAGGCCGTGACGCTTCCGCCCGCGCCCGAGATGCAGCCGACGCACGTCGTCATCGTGGACAAACCCGGCGCTCCACAGACCGCCCTGATGGCCTTCGGTCTCGGCGTGCCGGCAAACTCGCCCGATCTGCCTGCCCTGCAGGTGATGAACTACACGCTCGGCGGGTCCTTCGCTTCGCGCATCAACATGAACCTGCGCGAGCAGCATGGCTACACCTACGGCGCGAGCTCCTTTTATCAGGGCTTCCGCGCTGGAGGCGACTTTATTGCCAGCAGCCTGGTGCGCACTGACGTCACGGCTCCCGCGGCAAAGGAGCTGATGTCGGAGATCACGCGCTTCCCCTCGAACCCACCCACTGAAGCTGAACTGAACGCAAGCAAGGACGCTCTCGTGCAGTCGCTGCCCGGCCGCTTCGAAACAACCTTCGCAGCCGCTGGAGCGATGCAATCCATCTTCCTCTACGACCGTCCGCTCGACTACTACGCGACTCTACCGGAGAAGTACCGCGCAGTCACCGCGGAGGACGTTGCGAAGGTCGCCCGGGAAGACCTCCATCCGAACAATCTCGTCATCGTCGCCGCCGGCGACCGCGCCAAGATTGAGCCCGGCCTGAAAGACGCCGGTCTCGGTCCCGTCGAGGTCCGCGACATCAACGGTGATCTGGTGAAATAGCGAGTTAGCCAGTCAGCAAGTCAGCGCATAAGTGCTCTGGCTAACCGGCTTGCTCACTGGCTGACTAGCTCATTTTCAAACTTCGGAGCAGGCCGTTGAGAATACGCGACACCTCCTGGCATTGCGCGATGAGAGTGTCTGCTGCTTCGCGAGTGCAATAGCCTAGGCCTGCTGCCAGTTCCAATTGAGTCTCCAGCTCATAGGCCGAACCGCGGGCCTGGGCCAGAAAGACTTTGAATCCTTTGTCTGTGAGCCGGCCGTGACCTTCAGCGATGTTGCTTGGTACGGATACGGCGGCGCGGCGCATCTGTGCCGTAAGCCCGAACTGCTCAGATTTCGGAAAGGCTTCCGTGATCCTGTACACATCTTGAGCCGCAGACATCGCTTTCTGCCATGCGATCAGATCCCGAAACCGCTTAGTTCTTCTCTGCTCAACCACGATGTCTCGCTGACTTGCTGACTCGCTGACTTGCTGACTCGCTGACTACGCGTGGAAAACCGCCAGCGCTTTTTCAAGATTTGCCGGACTATCCACGTGACACGTCACCAGGTTCTTGTCGATCTTGTGGTTCAAACCCTGCAGGACCTTGCCGGGGCCGACCTCGATGAAGTGCGTTGCACCGGACTCCGTGAGCAACTGGATGCATTCCACCCAGCGCACCGCGCCGGTCACCTGCCGGATCAGCGCATCGCGCGCCTCAGATCCGCGGCGCAGCAGTCGCGCATCTACGTTCGCCGCAACGGGAAACGCTGGATCGTTGAACGTAATCGCCTCAAGCACACCCGCAAGCTGCTCCTCGGCCGGCTGCATCAGCTTGCAGTGAAACGGCGCACTCACAGGGAGCATCAGAGCGCGCTTCGCGCCAGCCTCCTTGCATAACGCGGAGGCCCGTTCGACCGCCTGCTTCGATCCGGAGATGACCGTCTGCTCCGGTGAATTCAGGTTGGCGGGAGCCACAACAGCCGCGACGCTCGCCGCTGCCTGAATCGCGGTCTCCGCCGGATTATTCGGATCGTTCAGCGCATCGATGGCTGGAGCCGACTGGGCGGACGGGTTTCCCGGCTCGTCCGGCGGCGGCGAGAGTTCGTCCTCGACACGGGCGCAGATGTCGTTGATCCGGGCGGCGGACATGCCGAGGATAGCGGCCATGGCTCCCTGGCCCGCAGGGACAGCCTCCTGCATGAACCGTCCGCGCGCCTTCACCGTGCGGACCGCTTCGGCGAAGGTGAACGTGCCTGCGGCAACATGCGCCGCGTACTCGCCCAGGGAGTGGCCGGCAGCAAATGCGACCGTCAGGTTCCGGCGCTTCAGCTCAGGCTCCAGGGCACGGAGGGCGGCTATCGATACGGTGAGGATCGCCGGCTGGGTGTTCTCGGTGAGCTTCAGATCTTCCTCCGGCCCCTCGAAGATCAGCTTTGAGAGCGGAAACCCGACGGCGGCGTCGGCTTCGTCGAAGATGGCCCGGGCGGCGGGGACGGTGTCGTAGAGGGCGCGGCCCATGCCGACGAATTGGGAGCCCTGACCTGGGAAGAGGAGGGCGATCTTTGGACTGGTTTGTGTGTTGTCGTTTGTGTCGGTCATGAGCGTTTCAGTTTAGATGCGAGGGGGTACCCCTCCCCCCGTACTTTCTTGCGCAAATTCCTGGATGCAGAGACTTTAGGTCCGGACCAAATGATCGTACTACGCACTGAAACCCGGCCAAGGCCGGGTTTCCAGCATCGCTCTCATCTTAACAGGGCGTGTCAAGAGAGACTGTCCTGTCAAGTGGGTCACTCGATGAGGCCGGTCACAAAAGTCTGCTGGGCGTCGGCGGTGGCCAGGGAGTAGAGGGCGAACTGGCGGCTGGATCGGGCGCGAAGCTCGAACAGCAGGCTCGCGCGATGGGAGTCGTCAGGGTCGACGGCGTCGACCAGGCGCATCCAGGGGGTGCGGTCCAGATGGTTCTCGTCCGTGACCGACTTGAGCGAGACCTGGAGCTCGCCGGAGGGCAGGCGCTGGGCGACGACGGTAACACGGACAGGCGGGCTGTCCAGTCCATTGGGGGCAGTGGTCGGAACAGCGGCCGAGTAGACGAAGGTGGGCAGGCCGCCGTAGCTGAGGGTGTAGCCGGCGATCTGCTCGTCGGTGAAGACGAGCGGCCCGGGTGCAGCAGCGGCTGTGTGGTGCGTCGCCGTGTGCGTGGTCGAGTGCGTAGCGGTCGTATGGGCGCTGGTCGAATGAGTTGTGGCCGAGTGCGCGGTGCTGGTTTTTGAAGCAGTTGCGGTGTTCAGCTTCGGTCCGGTGCTGGGTGCCGAGCCGGGTACGAGATGGTTGGTGGCGAGATACTCGCGCGCGATCGGCTCAGCCAGCTTTTGCATGGCGGCCATTGTCTCGGCGCGCTCGGTTGGGGAGTCCCACTCACGGGCGAAGACGTGGGGCGAGTTGTTGGCGGCGTCAGAGACGGCCACGGCCTGATGCAGGTTGGGCGGCACGCCAGTCAGCTGCGGAGGAGCCGTTGCGGATTCGACCTTGCCATGGTGCAGCTCTGGGCGGTCGGGGTCCTCATTCAGCGAGGTCGGCATGGGCTCGACGCCGGAACCAGATTCCTTTTTCTTCTTTTGCTTCTTGGGGTCCTGATCGGCGCGATGGCCGAGCGTTGGACGGTCAGGATCGTCCTCGACGTCCTTCGTCCCGAGCGAGGTGGGCTCGTTGTCCACCGAATCGGCGTCGTTCCGCTTCGTCATGTGCGGGCGATCGGGGTCGTCGGGCGGAGCCGGTGTGCTGTTTTTCGCGGTTGTTGTGGTCGAGTTGTCATCGCTCGGGTGCGGGGAGGCGACGAAGTGCGGTCGTGAGTCGTCGTCACTACCGACGATAGTCGCGGGCGTGGCCGAGTGCTGAACGAGTTGCTTGGCCGCAGGTTCGGCCGACAGCGGGAGGAAGCGGCCATAGCCGTACCAGGCGCCGAGCGGATTGTCGTCGGCGGAACTGCGCTTGTCGACGATGTCGCGGGCGTAGTCGAGGTCGAGCGTGCCGATGATGTTGCCGGAGCGCTGGACGGCGTAGACGTTGCCAGTCTCGAGGGCCAGCGGGATCGGCTGGGCGAGGAAGACGCCGGCATCCTGAAAGCGGCCGTCGATAAAGAGCGAGACCGGGATGAGACGGGCGGCGTCCGGCTTGGTGAGGTCGCCCGTCCACTCATAGACGCCGACGGCACGGGTGACATGCTGAGGCTTGCCCACGTGGTGCATCTGGGCGGAGATGGGCAGAGCGAGGGCGAAGATGATGCAAGGGCCGATGATGCGCGTGCGGAGCATGGCTGTTAATAGATTAGACGGATTGTGGGGAAGCCGGTTCCAAGTGCCGGAAAACGCCCGCGGGACCACAGCCGCGACGCACAGTTTAGGACTGGCCCGTGTGCCCTCTCATCCCAGGCACGTTTGAGCGAGAAGACATCGTACTGATAGAGCCTTCGGTATAGCTTCCCTTCCGATTTCTCAAGACGATTGGGAATTGTTCGATTCGCATATGATCACGATCCCCGGCCTACCATGTGGAGTTTTGCCGGGACGGAGATCGCTGGGAATCCACTATTTTTCCGATCGTGAACTTGACCCTTTCGTATTGAAAGAGGCTGGCTAGCTTGGTCATATTGCCACCAAAGCTTCATCGTGACCAGCGCGAGATGCCCAACCCAGCTGTCTGAGATATCTTGGATCGCGTCTGGAGACGCGAGCGTGGCGAAGCAGTGATCAGACCTCTTGCAAATCTCGTGCTCTTTACCTATCTGGCGTACCGGGCCTTCACGACGTTGGTGATCATGCCGCTGGCTATGTCGCACTGGAGTCTGGGCTGGATGTACTTTGTTGCTCTGTTCTTATTCGCGCTGGGAATTGCGGTCTTGAGCTTCAGATCGAGTACGTGGCTGGCGGCGTGGGGCGCAGTGCTGTTTATCGGGATATCGCTGGTTTACTGGTGGGTGTTTGTCTGCAGGCGAGGAGCACCGATCTGGAGTGATTTCTGTTGGCTAGTCATTCCTGAGTTCTGTTTCTCTGTGGCCGTGATCACTCGGTGGTTTGCATGTCGGGGCGATTCCCCAAACGAGAGACCGATTGATGATGCAAGCGCTGCATCTCGCGTGTCTTAACGCGCGATATCCCACCCTGCCGCTACGCGTCGAGGATGGGGCAAGCGGCAGCGTGATGCCCGTGTGAGAATTCTGTTGTCGGGTCAGGGCGCCGGCGACAAGGTCCGGACGAAAGACAGAGGCAGGATCCTTATGAGGCTGAAACTACGCGGATTGCTCCCGAAAGCGATTTCATGCGCAGCGATTGCTTTGACTGTCGCGATGGTGCAGCCATCTTCAGCACAGGCGGTTGGGGCTGCGCCGCAGCCCGTCGGGCCTCGTCCATGCGATCTGTATGCGCCCGCGACTCCGTGTGTGGCCGCGTTCAGTACGACGCGTGCGCTGTATAGCTCGTACACGGGACCGCTGTATCAGATCACTCGCGTGAACAACAACGCGAGCATGGACATCGGCCTGCTGCCAGATGGCTATGCGGACACGGCGCCGCAGCCTCAATTTTGCAGGGACACCTTCTGCGTCATTTCGAAGCTGTACGATCAGTCGCCTAATCACAACGACTTAGTGCCGGCGCCGCCCGGCGGTGCGATGCACGGCCTGGGACCGGATGGCTACGACATCCCTGCCATTGCAGACGCGCTGCCGCTGACTGTGGGCGGGCATAAGGTTTTCGGTGTTCTTGTGAATCCGGACACGGGCTACCGCAACGATGCGCCGAAAGAGACCGCAGTGAACGGGCAGCCGGAAGGCGTGTACATGGTCACCTCCGCGCTTCATCTGAACGACAAGTGCTGCTTCGACTTTGGGAATGCCGAGACAAACAACCTGGACAACAAGGCCGGCCACATGGACGCGATCAACATCATGTGCCACGGCGATCCATGCAAGCCGGACGCCGGGCTCGACATGGAGGACGGCATCTACGGCCACCTGGCGGTGCCCGCCGGCACGGTGTTTGTGACCGACATGGGAGCAAGTGACGGTCAGCACAGTTATGCGATCTACCAGGGCAACGCGCAGTCCGGCGCGCTGACGACGACCGGCGTGATTCCTCTGCTGCCGAACTATCAGCCGATGCTTCAGGAGGGTGCCATCATTCTTGGCATCGGCGGCGATAACAGCAATGCGGCGACGGGATATTTTTTCGAAGGCGTGATGACGAAAGGAATGCCCGACGCGAAGACGATGAACGCTGTGCAACGAAATATTGTGTCGGCCCGATATGCCGGCAGGTTGCAGCCGTAAGACATCTGGGCTGTGCATGAGAGCAGGAATGCTCTGATCACGACGATAGATGCGCAGCCCGTGGCCGGCATGTTTCCGTCTTGACCTTGGACAGAACAGGCGACTAGCCTGACGCGTGTCGTGACGAAACCGCCGGCATCCGACCGGCGAAGTTTGAACTCAAACGAACGGTTTCGCGCGCGCGGTCTATGCGGCCTTGCCTGCCGGCGCCTGTCGGCCAAAGGCGTCTCTCTCCCGGTCTCTTGATGAATTCTCGATGCCGATGGACCTGCCTTCCGCGCAAAGGGCGGATGGCGGACCCTGCGACTGGATGGGCCCTCCAAAACTGTCGAGCCTGCCGGAGATCTCGCGCGCTGCGGGAAGATGCAGGCGGAAGGATGATGTTATGCAAACGACGAAGCTTTCTGACAAGGTGTCTGTTCGCACGTTCCCAAAACCGCCTGCGGGATTCGATCCGTTGACGAGCGATCCGCGGCTGCTGTCGCAGTATGGATATCCGAAAAAACCTTCGGACCCCACGATGGCTGCGCGATGGGAGGAGATGATGCGGCGCGGGCCGAAGTTCGTTGACCCCGAGTTTGCGCCCAAGCCGCGCAAGCAGCGCCGCCTGCCGAAGAAGATGCTGGACCATGGCGTGGAGAACACGGACATATGGTCGGGCGCGGTGGTGCATGCACCGGCAGGTGACAGCTTTATGTGGGTAGAAGGAACCTACACGATTCCGGACGCCTACCCGCCGGGCGGAGCACAGGATGGTGTGTGGTATTCGGCATCGACGTGGGTAGGCATTGACGGGCTCGACGGCTCGGGAGATGTACTTCAGGCGGGCTGCGACTCGGATGTGCAGAAGTCGGGCAGCAGCGATTCGAGACAGTTGAATCCGTGGTGGGAGTGGTATCCCGCGGGCTCGTTCTGGATCACGACGCTGAAGGTGGTGCCGGGCGACACGGTGAACACGTTGATCTGTGTGACCTCGGGCTCCACGACGCAGGCCACGGTGTACCTCTACAACCTGACGAGCAACATCGGTGTGCACTTCCTGGCGGACGCGACGGCGCCGACGACGCTGGTGGGCAATGTGGCGGAATGGGTGGTTGAACGGCTGTCCATCAATACGGATAGTCCCGAGCTGGCGCAGTACGGCGAGGTGTTCTTCTCGGAGATGAATGCAGGAACAGTGAAAGGCAAGCTGCTGCAGGGAGGAACGGGAAACACCATCAACATGGTGGATACGAGCAACAACGTCCTTTCCGAAGGCATCATCCTGACGCCGACGGCGGTGGAAGTGAAGTACGTGGGACCGCTCTCGTGAGAGCGCGGCAGGTGAAGTGAGCGAAGAGGCGAGCTGATCTGGCTCGCCTCTCTGCTTTTGGCGGAGGGCTGGAGTGTTTCTTGACATCGGGATGGTTGCTGCTTAGTGTCAAAGGCATGAAGAGACCGGTATCTGGCTGGATTGCGCTCCTGAGCGTTCTATCGATTGGTTGCATGGGGCTGTCGTGTGGCGGAGGTGCAGCCAACAGCGGCGCTACACCGGTCACGCCAGTGCAGACGACAACGCAGCCGGCGTTTCCGCTGCACACGGCGGGAGCATTCATCGTCGACAGCAATGGGAACCGCGTGCGGTTGAACGCCTTCAACTGGTACGGTGCCGAGGAGCAAGACTACGTTGTCGCGGGTCTGCAGGCGCAGTCGCTGACGAGCATTGTGAGTGAGATTAAGGCGCTCGGATTTAATGCGGTGCGGCTGCCGTGGTCAAACCAGATGGTGGAGAGCAATCCGGTAGTGGGCAGCTATGCGCTCACGGCGAACCCGAGCATGCAGGGCGAAAATGCGCTGACTGCCTTTGATCAGGTAGTGAACGCGCTGACGAATGCAGGCATCATGGTGATTCTCGACAACCACATGAGCAACGCGCAGTGGTGCTGCAACACGACCGACGGCAATGAGCTCTGGTACAACAGCGCGTATCCGCAGACGAGCTGGATTGCCGACTGGCAGATGATGGCGGCGCGGTATAAGAGCAACCAGCTTGTGATTGGAGCCGACCTGCGCAATGAGCCGCGCGCTCCGGCAACGTGGGGCGGCAGCGCGAGCACGGACTGGCATGCGGCGGCGGTACTGGGCGGCAATGCGGTGCTGGGTGCGAATCCGAACCTGCTGATCTTTGTCGAAGGCGTGAGTTATGCCGGCGATCTTTCAGGCGTGGCTAGCCTGCCGGTGCAGCTGAATGTGAGCAACCACGTGGTGTATGAGGCGCACGACTACGGCTTCTGGTACTCGAACCTGAGCAGCGAGAGCAGCTACGACAGCACCATCACCAAAAACTGGGGATACCTGGTGACCGGCAGCAATCCGCAGCCGGTTTGGATTGGAGAGTTCGGCACGTGCAACACAAGTGCGACCTGTGTGAGCAGCACGAGCAACGCGAACAACGGCTTCTGGTTCGGTTTCCTTACGGACTACATCAAGACGCACAATCTCGACTGGTCGTACTGGTCGATCAACGGGACCGAGGCGACGGGCAGCACGCGCACGTGGGGAGCGCCGGAGACGTACGGCGTGCTGAATGCGCAATGGAACGGGTCGGCGCTGCCGGCGTTGACGACGGCGCTGCAAGGGATGATGAATCAGTGAGCGCGTGGCAGCCGGCGGGGTGCGATCACTCGGGCTGCGAGGGGAACAGCATGCTGACGACCGTTCCCGCGGATCCGGGACGGGTGCTGCTCCGGACGCGGATCGAGCCGTGGTTCTTGGCGACGAGGTCGCGGGTGATCCACAGCCCCAGACCGGTTCCGCCGATTCCTTTGGTTGAGAAGAACGGCTCGAAGAGATGCTGCCTCACGGAGGGGTCCATTCCGCTTCCGGTGTCCGCAACTGTAATCCGGATGCCGTTCGAACCTGAGGACGGGAACGTAGTCTCGCGGCAGCGCAGAGTCAGCGTTCCGCCGGATCGCATGGCGTCAAATGAATTCGCTACGAGATTGACCAGCACCTGGCGAAGCTCGCCTTCGTAACAGACGAGCTGCGAACTTCCGCTGCAGTCGTTGATCGCCGTGATCCGGGAGTTCTGAAGACGAGCGCGATAGAGGCCGAGGACCGAATCAAATAAGCCGCGAAGATCGACCGCCGTGCGCCCGCTGCTCTGTTTGTGAAATCGAAGCGTGTGAGTGGCAATCTGCGAAACGCGGGCGAGCTCCTCCTGCGCGGTGTGGATGAGAGCCCTGGTGTCTGCATCTGTGTCCCGCTTTCCGAGGATGTACAGCAGGTTCGTCACAGCTTCCAGCGGGTTATTGATCTCGTGCGCGATGGAGCTGGCGAGACGGCCGACGGATGCGAGTTTTTCGGTTTGCAGAAGAGCTTTCTCGGCGAGTTTGCGAGCGGTCACGTCACGGATGATCGCCGAGTATCCGACGAAGATTCCGGGCGCCTCGAGATGCGGGGTCATGCTGATGGACACGTCCACGGGCGCACCGCTCTGGCGGCTGCCCAGAGTTTCGGTGACGACCTCGGCGCCTCGCTTCACTTTTTCGATCGTTTTGGCGAGCGCGGCCCGGCTCTCTTCGGCGATCAGGAGATAGATGGACTTTCCGACAGCTTTATCCGCCGGGAAGTCGAATATCTGCTGCGCGCCGCGATTCCAGCTCTCAATCAGATCGTTCGCCGAGAGCCGGATGATCGCGTCCGAAGACCTGCGCACGACTTCAGACATCTGCTCTGATTCGCGGCGCGCGCGCAAGAGTTCGGATTCATAGAGACGCCTTTGCTTTGCGCCAAAGGCAGCGAGCAGGATGTGGGCTGGCGTTTCACCTTGTTCCGGTCGCAAAACTGCATTCACCAGTGTGGGGACACGCTCGCCATCGTCCTTGAGAAATTCGAACGAGATCTCTTCGAGAGAGCCTCGCAGCATCAGGCTGGGTGCAAACTGCGTTTCGTAGAAGATTGCGCCCCCGGTCGTGAGCAATTCCTGGAAGCGGACGTGAGCGACAATGGCCTCGTCTCGCCCAATCAACTGCAGGAAGGTCTCGTTTGCATAGAGCAGCGTGCCATCGGTAGCAACGACGGCGTAGCCGCAGGGGAAATGCTCCAGCAGATCCCACGCTTCATTGCGATCTATGTGCAGGTGGGCACCGGATTCGCCGCAAGAAACCGCTTGATCTCCGCCGTGACCTCGCCGGGCGCGCTCATGTGCGGGCAGTGTCCCGTCGCATCCATGATGACGAGCTGGCTGTTCGGCAGGCACTCGTGCACATATTTTCCCACGCTCAGTCCGGCGATGACATCTTTCTGGCACTGCAGGATGAGGGTCTTCGCCGTTACGTGAGGCAGGTCCGCCCGGTTATCCGAGAGGAATGTCACGCGCGCGAAGTGGCTTGCGAGGAACGGGTCCATGCGGCAGAAACTGGCTTCGAGTTCAGCGGCAAGTTCAGGTGTGTCGACGTTTCCCATGATGAGCGGAGCCATGGTGGCGGCCCAGGCAACGTGATTGCTTTCGAGCGTCTCCAGCAGCCCCTCGATGTCACTGCGTTCGAAGCCGCCGTGATAGCCCTCGGAGTTGATGTAGCAGGGCGACGGGCCGATCATCGTCAGCGTTTCGATGCGTTCCGGCTCTTCGAGAAACGCGAGCGCGCCAATCATGGAGCTGACCGAATGCCCCACGAAGTGAACGTTCTTCAAGTCATGCTCGGACAGTATCTCCAGGACGTCGAGAGCGTAGCCGCGCAGCGTGCTGTAGCGGGTTCGATCGAAGGCGGATACATCCGAGAGACCGGAGCCGACATAATCAAACAGCACAACCCGGTAGTCGGCGGCAAAATCGGGAACGATATGGCGCCACATGTTCTGGTCGCAGCCGTAACCATGCGCGAATACCAGGGTCTGTTCCCCTGTTCCGACAACCTTGACGTTGTTGCGTTGAGTCGCTTTCACGGGATGAGTTGTCCTCCGGAGTGATCTTGAGAATTGCGGAATGCTATCGAGGCGTGCTTGATTTTAGAGCTGCAAAGCCGGTGATCAGTCGCCTGCCGCGGGAGTGGGGCGGCGCAGGCCGAGTGAGTCAAGCGCCGCGCGGCGCCAGCGTGGGAGGGCAAGGCGCAGACGATCGAACATGAGATAGATCACCGGAGTCGTGAAGAGCGTGAGGCACTGGCTGACGATGAGGCCGCCGACGATGGTGACGCCGAGAGGCTGGCGCAGCTCGGAGCCGGTGCCCGTGCCAAGCGCGAGCGGAAGACCGCCGAGCATGGCCGCCATCGTCGTCATCATGATGGGACGGAAGCGCAGCATGCACGCCTCATAGATCGCCTCATCGGGGGTCTTGTGGTGCTCGCGCTCGGCGACGAGGGCGAAGTCGATCATCATGATCGCGTTCTTCTTCACGATGCCAATGAGCAGGATGATGCCGATCATGGCAATGACGGAAAGATCGATCTTGAAGATGATGAGGGCGAGCAGAGCGCCGACGCCGGCGGAGGGCAGCGTGGAGAGAATCGTGATGGGGTGGATGAAACTCTCATACAGGATGCCGAGAACAATGTAGACGGTGAAGAGGGCGAGGGCGATGAGAATGGGCTCTGTGGAGAGCGACTGCTGGTACGCCTGTGCCGAGCCCTGGAACCCGCCGCGGATGGAAGAGGGCATGCCGATCTTTGCGCGGGCGTTATCGATGACGGCGGTGGCCTGCGAGAGCGCAACGTTGGGCGCGAGATTGAACGAGAGCGTGGTGGCGGGCGACAGTGATTGATGGTTGATGGAAAGCGGAACGCGGAGGTTCTCAAGCCGCGTGACCGCAGAGAGCGGAACCTGCGCGCCGGTTGAGGATTTGACGTAGATGTCGCGGAGCTGCGTGGGGTCGTTCTGGTAGTCCTGCGCGACCTCCATCACGACGTGATACTGGTTGAGCTCCTGGTACATGGTGGAGACCTGGCGCTGCCCGAAGGCGTCGGAGAGCGTGGAGTCGATGGCGAGGGCGGAGACACCGAGCCGCGAGGCAGTGTCGCGATCAATCACGAGTTGGGCTTCGAGGCCCTGGTCCTGCTGGTCGGTGGCAACGTCACGCAGCTCAGGGAGCTGCTGCATGGCGGCCATGAGTTGCGGAGACCAGGTGTCGAGGTCCTGCTGATTGTCGGCGGTGAGCGTGTACTGATATTGCGTGGCGGAAGACCGGCCGCCGATATTGAGCTCCTGCGACGAAGAGAGATAGAACTTCACGCCCGGCATGTTGGTGGTCTTGGGGCGAAGGTGGTTGATGATGGCGTCCGCGGTGAGGCCCTTTTTGAGCCGATCCGCGCTGGGGTCAAGCGTGACAAACATGCGCGCCGAGTTGGAGGCGCCGCCGCCGGGGCCACCGCCGCCCAGGAAGCCGAGGACGTTTTGCACGCCGGGCTCCTTCTGGACGATGTCGGCAATCTGCGTCATGGCGCGGCGCGTTTCGTTGAAGGAGGTGTCCTGCTGGGTTTGAAGCGTGCCACCGAGACGGCCGGTGTCCTGCAGTGGGAAGAAGCCCTTGGGCACGATGAAGTAGAGATAGATGTTCAGTCCGAAGGTGAGCAGGAAGACGACGAAGGTTGCGATCTGGTGGCGGATCACCCAGCGCAGGCCGCGCTCGTACTCGCCGGTGAGCCACTTGAGATGCCTGTCGCCCATGCGGTAGAACCAGCCCTTCTGCTCGTGATTGATGGGCTTGAGGAACTTGGCCGCGAGCATGGGGGTTGTGGTGAGCGAGACGACCAGCGAAACGCCGATGGCGGCGGAAAGTGTAACGGCAAACTCGCGGAACAGACGCCCGACGATGCCGCCCATCAGCAGAATGGGAATGAAGACGGCGACCAGCGATGTGGACATGGAGAGGACAGTGAAGCCGATCTCCTTGGAGCCGAGCATCGCGGCCTGGAACGGGCCGAGGCCTTCCTCGAGATGACGCGTGATGTTCTCGATGACAACGATAGCGTCGTCGACGACGAAGCCCGTGGATATGGCGAGCGCCATTAGGGAAAGATTGTCCAGCGTGTAACCGAGCAGGTACATCACGCCAAAGGTGCCGAGCAGCGAGAGCGGAACCGAGACCGACGGAATCAGCGTCGTGCGGCCTTCGCGAAGGAAGAGGAAGACGACCAGAATCACGAGCAGGATGGAGATGATCAGCGTGCGCGTGATGTCCCTGACCGAGGCGCGGATGGTGCCGGTGCGGTCGAGGACGACCTGAATTTTGATGGCCGGATTGATGGAGCCCTGAAGCTGCGGAAGGATGGCGAGTACGTTGTCGACCGTCTGGATGACGTTCGCGCCAGGCGCCTTGAAGACGACAACGAGAATCGCGGGCTTGCCGTTGAAGGTTCCGCCCGTGTGGACGTCAGCTACAGAGTCGACCACCTGCGCAATGTCGCTGATGCGAACGGTGCCGGAGGCGTTCGCGGCGCCGACGGCCGTAACCTGCGAGGTCGCAAAGTTGGTGACTCCGGTGCTCGACGTGGAGTTGGTGCTGGTGCCGGAGGCGTTCGAACTGACCGCTGCGTTGCCCGTGGAAGCGTTGGAGGTGGTCTGTCCCGTTGCGCTTCCGCTCGTTGCGCTGGTGGATGTCACCGCCGAGGCGAGTGACGCCGGCAGGCCGGTGGATGCGCTTCCGTTCGAGACCGGGCCCTTGCTCGTCGCGATAATCAGCGGAGCGTACGCGGCAGCGCCGAAGAGCTGATCCGTGGTGGATAAGGCAATGCGCTGGGACGGGCTGTTGATGTAGCCGGTCGGCTGCATGACATTGAAGGTGCCGATCGCGGTCCGCACATCTTCAAGCGAGAGACCCTTGGCGGTGAGCAGGTACGGATTGATCTCGAGGCGCACGGCCGGGCTGGAGGAGCCGCCGGTGAACACCTGGCCAACGCCCTGCACCTGCGCGATCTTCTGCGCGAGGATCGAGTCCGAGGCGTCGTACATCTGCGGCTTCGGCACAGTGTCGGAGGTAAGCGCGAGGATGAGGATCGGCGAGTCTGCCGGATTGATCTTGCGATAGGTGGGATTGGAAGGAAGATTGGCAGGTAACTGCGCCCGGGCAGCGTTAATCGCCGCCTGCACGTCGCGCGCGGCGCCGTCGATGTCGCGGTCCAGGTCGAACTGCATCGTGATGCTGGTCGATCCGGTGCCGGAGGAGGACGTCATCTGGTTTACGCCGGCGATGCGGGTGAACTGACGCTCCAGCGGAGTGGCAACGGCGGAGGCCATGGTCTCCGGGTCGGCGCCGGGCAGCGATGCGCCCACGGAGATGACGGGGTACTCCACCTCCGGCAGCGAAGAGACCGGGAGAAGCTTGTACGCGACCGCGCCGGCGATGATGATCGCGATCGAAAGCAGGAAGGTGGCGACAGGGCGCTTGATGAACGGCGCGGAGAAGTGGACGGTGTCGACCTCGCCGGAACTGGACTGCCCGAG